>SVIH01000011.1 GCA_015069575.1 Clostridiales bacterium | reverse complement strand
GCTGAGAAGAAAGCGCAAAAAGGTATAAACTTGATTTTACTGAAAGCCAGGAAGATGATGGACAAGAAACGCCCTCAATGAAAATGACTTGATTGAGGTGATATCTTTTTCGGCGCGACGTGCCAAACAAAGAAAAAGCAGTTCGCAAGAACTGCTTTTTCTTTGTTTCCTTGTAGGATAAGATTTATATCCCGCAATGTTCGGGTTATGAGGCTGACGAGTGTTGCTCGTTGGGAGAACTTGCCAAGCGCACCCAGTGGACGATGAAGCGAAAAGATTCTTGTGCAGCGGTCAAAATTTTTAAGGTGGCACCGTCCACCGTCAAAAAAATTTTGGGTGCTGCAAGCTGGGCAAGCAAACGCGTAAGCGTTTGTGAGAATGAACTACCACGAATTATATTAAGGTCGCACATTTCTAATCCCCTTCACTCGCAACCAAAAACAAAAACAGGCTTTTATCAAGCCTGTTTTTTGTTTTATTTATTCATCGCTTTTTCTAAAGCGTTGCCGATTTCTTCCCTTGTTTTAACAAAAACGCTAACTGAATCAGTATAAGTTTTTAAATCACTTGTTACTTGTTTAATTTTATCAAGCACCCAATCTCTGCCTAAATATTTATCTGCTAAAAGAAACATTTCGCAATCTTCCAAGCCATCACGGACCGTTTCAATACGAACTGAACCACAGGGGCCGTCAATGCCCACCTGATTTCCGTTATAAAGCATTGAACCATCACCGTATATGTTATCAGAAAGGTCAGGCACCGTTGCCATAGTGTTCCATGGGTTATCAATTAAGCGCCAATAGGTTGTGCACCAATATAAAAATCCTGTTGCACCCATAAGATGCTGTTGCCAAAGCAAAATACGGTGATCAAGCCCCGGTTCATCAACATACATATTTAAGTACGGTTTTGCAGGCTCCCAACAAACGTACTGCCAGACTTCTTTTCCGTTTGCCTGTGCCTTTTCCATTCTATCCTTAAATGAGCCATACTTTTCTTTTAATTGTAAATGGGGTTCATCATAGATAAATTCATCATCATAACAGGTAAGTTTAGGAAGCACAAGTTCGCAGTTATCAATTAAAACCTGAACTTCATCCTGTTCTTCAGAATACTTTATATTTTTATAAAAAGCAGAAGTCTTTTTAATATTTGGGCAAAGTTTATTTAAACGCTTGCAAGCAGTTAAAAAGGTATCAAGATGCTCCTTTGTTGTTGCTTCATCAAAAGGATAAAGAATTGCTTTTTTAAGCCAATCGGGATTTGAGCATAACTTTTCGTGAATTTTTATTAATGTTTCATCATCTGCTGTCTTAGGTTCATCAACAATAAAGCAGGTTAAACGGGGATCGGATAAATACTCATCTACCCTTTCATCTAAAAGGTCATACGGCGGGGTAAAAGGGCTTATCCTGAATTTAAGCATATATTCATAATACTTTTTATAAAGTTCCCGTTGTTCTTCAGGGTCTTCTATGCCGTGCATTTTATAAATTGACTCACTAAAAAGATTCATTGAGCATCTTACTTTGTTTTCTTCAGGCAAGGAAAAATCCCACACTTTAATATTTACGATGTATTCAAAAAATTGTTCAGCTTCATTTTTAAGCGCAATTTTAATTGTGTGGTTGCCTGCTTTTGTGTTTTTGTTACCCGTAAAACGCACTAAAATATTTAAAAGTTCAGAATTTTTTGCATCAAATTTTGTAACAGGAATAAGAGCATCGGGCCAGGCAATTCCATTACAAAGTGTAAATACTTCTTTTTCGGTTTCAATTAAAAAATCCCCATCATCTTCAATATCCAAATAAAGATCTTTTATATCTTCATCCATCGAAAGCGAAATAACACAGCTTTCGGCTTCATTTTTAGCCATATTAAGCTGAATTTCAGTTTTTCCGTTAGGGGTTGTTACTTTATCAAAGCCATAAGAAATACCTGTTCTTTTTAACATCTTTTTTCTCCTTACTTAAGAGTAATATCGTAGGCTGTGCCCATATTTTCATTTGAGCCCACAAGAATACGTGTGCCATCTTCTTTTACTGCAATAGTACTTAATTCGCAGTTTAAATATAAACCGCTTTCAATATTAAAGTGTGTTCTGCCTAAAAAGCGTACACCATTGGTTTCATCAAAGGAAAATACAATGGAAATATCCCTATCGCTTCCAATAATTCCATAAGCAGTGCGGGTTTTTGGGCAATAGCAAATATCTTTTACTTCCCCTGAAGTATTGGGGCAAGCGCCAAGGTTAAAGGCAGTTTTGCCATCCCAGATAAACAGTAAGCCGTCTTTTGTGCCAACAAGATATTTATTATCAAATATCTTTGCACTTGCGGTTGGAATAGCCCTAAAATATCTGCCAACTGCCTTTGGTACAAGGTCTTGGGGAACTAAAATTGGCGCTTCTTTTTTAGTAAATTCGTCTATTTTTACAGTTTCGCCTGTTTTTGAAGAATAACGGAATTTTTCTTTGTTTCCGTATTCAATTATAACTGCATCATCATCATATTTAACAAAGTGAACGGGTGAATTTTTATATCCCACTTTTCGCCAAATAGGATACGGTGTAATCTTTTTATATGGGATTTCCATTGGATTTTGCGCCATAAACTTGCCAAATTCTTCAGCATATCTTCTGAATTCATTTGCCCTTGCCATCTGCTTATCAAATTCTTCTTTTCCATAGGGGAAGAACCTTTGGGGCTGATCAAGATTAAGATAATTTATAACGTCATAAGAAAGCGGAGTTTCTATATTGTCTTCATTAAGATCATAATTAATTGATTCAAGTTTTTTAATATCAACTGCAAACATACCCGGTTCATCAAAATGATGGTTACCGCAGGTAAAATACAGGATTCCATCGTGATGGTGCATTTCTGCCATAATACTTATGGAACGATAACTATTACCGATAATACCCATATTTTTCGGCTTTTCACCGTTTAAAATATCCCAGCGGATTAAGTAGGCGCAAGTCCAGTCATATTGGGGGTGAAGCGCTTCTATGGTGTACCATAAAACACCCCTGTCATCAACTGCCAACCCATACTGTTGGTTAGGCTGGGCCAATTCCAAATCTTCAGGTCTTGGTGAGCCAACACACTCCAATTTATTTTCCTTAATATTATATCGGTATAGGTTATATCCAAAAATATACCTTAAATAAATATTGCCATCTTTACCGTCAGCGATATAATCAAGTTGAATATGTTTTTCCGTTGAATAAGGCTCGTAATCCTTATTAAAGAAAATGCCTAATTCTTCAATTTCCTGCGTATCAGTGTTTATACGGTAAAAATATCCACTTCTGCTTGCAGAATAAATATTGCCGTCAATATCTGATCTGAACAGTCTGAACGAGCCAAATTCCGTTACTTTACCGTAATCAGTAACTTTGCCATCATCAATATCATAGCGGTATAAATGCCCTCTTAAATACCCTGTAAAATAAAAGGCATTATGCTTAGGATCATATGTGCCACCGTAAATTGCCTCGTGGGCAACGGGAACACCGCGGTTTTCTAACGCATTCGTTTCAGGGTCATAAATTAATATATTTGAACCTTGATAACCTTCAAAAACATGATTATAAAAAGGCTCTGGATACCAATAGGGGTGTTTTGACGATTGGCTTGTTGTATGGGTTGTCATAATAATTCTGCCATCGTTCATTTCTGACATTGAGGTGTGAATTTTACTTGGCATAATGGCATCTTTTTCATATAAAACCATATTGTCAAGTTCAAAACAGCATTTTATTTCGTTGGTTTCATAAATATATTCATATAACCCTGCGGAGCGGTGAACATAGAGTTCTGCACACACAGAAAAAAAGCATCTTCCTTCTTTTGTAACAAACATATCCCAAATGGCGTTGCGGTTATCATTTTTATCAATAAACGCGCCTTTTATAGCGCTTTGGGGCAGTAATTTTAAATTTCTTTTTGATATGGTTTTTAAATTCTTGAAAATCATAAAAAATTTCTCCTGAAACGGCTTTGATTTTTCACAGATAGTATGCCAAATCGCGTAAAAAAAGTCAATAGCGTTTTTCCTTTATTTATATAGTTTTTTACACAATATTCAACTATTTTTAAGCATAATTTTTTTGCTTTATTTTATTATTACTCTTGCATTATAATACGATCTGTACTATAATATCTTTATTAAGTGAAAGGGGCAAAACTATGGATATTAACGGGCTTTTAAAACCACTTCCCTGTTCTTGCGGAAAAACTCATTTTTGTGATATTGAACAAGTTTTTATTGAAAAAAATGCAATTTTGCGTTTAAAAGACGCTTTAAAAAATCATCAAAATATTTTAGTGGTTGCCGATGAAAACACCTTTGACGCAGCGGGCGAAAAAACATTATCCGCTTTATCAGATAAAAATGTAAAAACCGTTATATTCAGTGGTAAAACCGTTTTAGTTCCCGATGAAAAAGCCATTGAAAAAGTAAACGAAAATATCGAAAATATCCAAATGATAGTTGGTATAGGTTCAGGCGTAATTCAGGACCTTTGCAAATATGTTTCAGGGCAAAGTAATATTCCATATTTAATCGTTGCCACCGCACCTTCAATGGACGGTTATGCTTCTGACGGTGCCGCTATGATTTTAAAAGGAATGAAGGAAACCGTTAAATCAGGCTTACCAAGATTAATTGTTGCCGACACTTTAATTTTAAAAGATGCGCCTATGGAAATGATTAAATCAGGTTACGGTGATATTATCGGTAAATTTTCCGCTTTAAACGATTGGAAATTAAGCGCCTGCGTAAATAATGAGTATTTTTGCCAGTATATTTACGATTTAACTTTTGAACAGATTCAAAAAACTTTAAGCCTTGCTGACGGTATTAAACAAAGAGATGAAGAAAGCATTAAAGCTTTAATGGAAGCCCTTGTTATTGTAGGTATTTTAATGAGTTTTGCAGGTTCTTCCCGCCCCGCTTCAGGAAGCGAGCATCATTTTTCACACTTTTTTGAAATCACGGGAATATTAAATAACACCCCCTATCTTGCGCACGGAATTGATGTTGCTTATTCAACCGTTATAACTGCAAAAATAAGGCAGGAAATTGTTAATAAAACATTCCCCGATAAACTGTTCAGATTGAATAAAGAAGATTATGAAACCCTAATTCAAAACATCTATTCTTCCTGTGCAGACGGCTGTATTAAGTTACAGGAAAGAATCGGCAACTATAACGACAAATTAAGCATTTATTTAGAAAAAGAGCAGGAAATTAAGGATATTTTAAACGAGTGTCCTACGCCTGAAGAAATTATAAAAATGCTTGAAAAAGTTGACTTAAATATGCAGGAATTTTACGAAATATATACCAATAAGCAAATTGAAAACGCTATCCTTTATTCAAAAGAATTAAAGGACCGATACACAGTACTTTGGTTGAACTACGATTTGTTTGGATATTAACTGTATATTTACAAGCATTATTATTTAAAAAATAAAAAATATTTTTTGCATTTATTTAAGAGGTATTTATTATGCGAAATTTAACTGTTAAAAGAACTAAAAGTTTTGTTGCAACACTTGTTAAAACAAAATTATATATCGAAGATCCTGCAGGTGATGTATATATTGGTGATTGCCTTTGCCGTATGCTTGGCACATTAAAAAACGGCGAAGAAAAGACTTTTGAAATCACAGAAGATGCGGTTAAGATTTATGCTATATCAGATATTATCTCAAAAGATTGGTGTAATGACTTTTATCAGTTGCCCCAATCAAATGAAGATATTGCTTTAACAGGCAAAAATAGATACAATCTTTCATTTGGTAACAGTTTTGTTTTTGATAACAATGACAATCCGCAAAGCAACGCCAACCGTAAAAAAGGCAAAAAAATCGGACTGATAGTTATTGCCTGCTCTGCCATTATTGGTTTTTTAATAGGTTTATGGGGTGTAAATACCGATTCTTACAAAGAAAAAGTTTTTGCAAAAGAAAATTTTTCAATTACACTTACAGAACAATTTAGCGAAATTGAAGAAGAAAACTTTTTTGCATGTTATGACAGCAACATTGCCGCCGTTTTTGTAATAAAAGAATCTTTTGAAGAATACCCCGACTTAAAAAGTTACCCTTTGGATTCTTACGCCGAATTAGTGCTTGACAGCAGTGCCCCTGAACAACAATTAAAGAACGAAGACGGGTTATGCTATTTTGAATATGTGTGGCTTAATGATGCAGAAAATATTGTTTACCATTACAATGCCTATATATTTAAAACTACAGACGCTTATTGGATTGTAAATATCGCTTCGCCCAATGAAAATTATGATGACTTAAAAGACGAAATAAAAACATGGGCAAAATCAATTGTTTTTGAATAGATTGAAAAAAGCACCCGTCAGGGTGCTTTTTTGTTTTAATGATGATGGTGATGGTGGTGATGCCCACAATGAGTTTCTTTTACGATACATTCTTTTTCCCCACAGGCTTCTTCCTCGTTTTCCATCTCTAGCGTTGAATGGCTGATGCCAAGATGGGTTAATTCTTCCTTAACTTCTGCTTTTATTTTTGCAAAATCATTATCACAAACTATATGCATTGTAATATAGTTGCTTTCGCCGTCAACACTCCAAAGGTGAATATGATGAACATCTTTAACGCCGTTAATTTGTAAAAGATGTTCTTTTATTTTATCAACATTTAAGCTTTCAGGTGTTTTTTCAAGAAAAACGCCTGTTATTTGTTTTAAATTTTTAACGGAATTTATTAAAATAAAAATCGCTACGCCCAAGGATAAAAGCGGGTCAATTATTTTTATATCGGTAAAGCGCATTATAATGGCGCCTACCAAAACCACAAGCCAACCAAGAACGTCTTCAATCATATGAAGATTAACTGCTTTTTGGTTTAAAGAATCCCCGTCTTTTGTAAAAAACGCTGCGCAAAGATTAATGCCTGTGCCAATTACCGCAAGAATTATCATTCCGTTATAGTTAATGCTTACAGGGTTAAATATTCTTAAAACTGCGTTTATTATAACCACCAGCGATCCTAGAATAAGCACCGTTGTTGTAATAAGCCCACCTACAACAGAGTATCTTTTATAGCCGTAGGTATATTTTTTATCAGGCTGTTTTTTGCTTAAACGCTCAAAATACCAGGAAATACCGATGCTTATTGCATCTCCTAAATCGTGCAGAGCATCAGATATAATAGCAACGCTTCCTGTAAAAATTCCGCCAAAAAATTCAAAAACGGAAAAGCTTAAATTTAATAAAAATGCTATTAAAATGTTTTTTTCGGTTTTCATTTTTAATCTCCTAGTTAAATCAACGTAACTATTATATTCAAAAATTTCACAAAAATCAACACAAAAAAATATTTATTATATATAAAAAAATATTTACATATAAAAATCGGTATGATATAATTTTTATATAATATATACTTTCACTTTTAAAGGGAGGCACTTTTATGACAAGAAAGAGTTTGCTTAAATCTGTTGTTGCAACACTTTTAGCTTTGGTTATGATTTTTGGTGTTGTTGAAACAGGAATGTTTTCAACTGTAAAGGCAATTACAGCCGTTGCAGGCACAGTAAACGCAATAGTGGATCTTGATACATCCGCAAAACATACTGAATCCTTAGGCGATAACGCATCAACTGAGTATTCAGGAAGACTTTGGACAGATAAATCAGTTTATTCTAACGATGTTACTTTTGTAACATTTGGTGGCGGAAATTCAACCATCAATAAAAATGATGATGAAGACTTTTTAATCGCATATTCTGCATTAGGTACTTCAAAAGCAGTTTCAGGCGAAACCCACGCCCCTGTTGATGTTGTATTGATTATTGATATTTCAGGTTCAATGAGCAATAGCGACAGTAGAATGGATAACGGTTTAAGCCGTATTGCAAATACGGTAACTGCGGTAAATACATCTATTGATAAATTGATGTCTATGAACGATTATACCCGCGTTGCAGTTGTTGTATTCTCTGATACTGCAACCACTTTGTTGCCTTTGGATCATTATGTAAAGCACACCAGTGGTAACACAACTTATGATTATCTTACCCTTAACACTCAGTACGCAGGCGGTAATGTTGAACTTACCGTGCGCGCAACAGGTCAGGAAGAAGGTAATATCAACAGGGAAATCGATGTTTCAGGCGGAACAAACATACAGGCAGGTCTTTATGAAGGTATGAACATTCTCGCTTCTGCCCAAGATACCACTGCTGACATCAACGGTTCAAGTGTTAAGCGTGTACCCTCTGTAATTTTACTTTCTGATGGTGCACCTACATATTCTTCAGGTGATACAAATTACAATACAAGCAACTGGTGGGAACCTTTAAATAATGATAATGACGGCCCCGGTAGCAGTTCATACTATGGCAACGGCTTTAAAGCTTTAATGACCGGTGCTTATATGAAAAATGCCATAAATGAAAATTACGGTGTAACAGGCACAAATATGCAAGCTACACTTTACACCGTTGGTATGGGTATTACTGATCTTGATAACTACGAAAATTCCTGGTTTTATCAATCATATACCGGTGAGCAGGATCTTGCTTATATGACCCTTAACCCCGGTGGCAACTGGAACAGTGATAACGATATGGCTGAAAATATAAGAAACGCCTGGACCCGCTACACTAACCAGACGCCCGGTAGCAACAGCACCATCACCGTACAAACAGGCAGTAATGAAAATTATACGGTAAGGCATCCAAGATCTCCCTTACAGGATATTTATACTACAACCTATAAAGATGCCCTTAAAAATCTTGTTAACGGATATTATCCTGCAGATAATGCCTCATCAGTAGCAAGCGTTTTTGATTCTATCGTTTCAAGCATTACCATCAGCGCGCCTGAAGTTCCCACTGAACTTCGTACTGATGACTTTATGAATACCGGCTTTATTACATATACAGACCCCATTGGCGAATATATGGTAGTTAAAGACATTAAGGCTATCATTTATGCAGGTGCAACATTTACACAAAAAACAAGCACTAAAAATGGCAACACCACTACCTATATTTTCGAAGGTACTGTTGAAAGTGCTGTTTACGGACATCAGGATATTGAAAACATCGTTATCACCGTTACAAAGGATGCAAACGATAACGAAACCCTTACAGTTAAGATTCCTGCAGGTGTTATTCCCCTGCGCGTTAATACCGTTACATTAAATGCTGATGGTTCAGTTAAAACCCACACAAATAACGGTGCATACCCTGCAAGAGTTATTTATTCCGTTGCTATGAAAGACGGACTTAAAAAGGTTGATCGCGGCGAAGCTTATGTTGACCTTACAAAAGTTTCGGCAGATTATGTTAAAAACAACATAAATGCTGATGGCACTATCAACTTCTATTCAAACCTCTATACAGGTGAAAATGAAGTTAACGGCAACAAAGCAGGTAACGCATTTGTTGAGTTTGAGCCTTCACACACCAACCCCTTCTATTACATTTTAGAAAATATGCCTATTTATAAGGATGCGGATCTTACCCAGCAATTACCTGCTTCCGAAGGCATTGACGAAAATACAACTTATTACTATAACGATACCTACTACCACGGCACAAGCGTTGAAACAGCTGCTATTGCCCGTACAGGCAGACAGCTTTTAAACCTTGCAAACAGCTTTGGTTCTGAAAGCGATGCTTTTGTTACTATTGGCGGTTATCTTTACCGTAAGCCAGGCTCACCCCGCTTAAACCGTATTTTACGTTTTGAAGGCACAAAAACCTTAAATGCTACAAACACTGCTGAGGACTTCTACGGCGCAACATTCGTTCACGCTGACGGAAGCAACGATCCATATGAAGGCAGTTTTAAGGTTTACCTTGGTAACAACGGTGTTATTCAAATGCTTGGTGGCGGAAACCTTAAAGTTAGAAAGAAAGTTGAAACAAGTGAAGGTGTTACCGCACCCGATAAGGATTTCACCTTTACACTTAACCTTAACGGTGATCAGGTAAGTTCACTTGTACTTAACTACATTGTTACAGATGCAAGCGGCAACCAGGTAAGAACCGGTACACTTTCACAAAATAACAACACCTTTACACTTAAAGACGGTCAAAGTGCTACCATCTTATCACTTCCCCCTGAAACCGAATACGAGGTAACTGAAACAGCACTTGCAGGCTTTACAACAGTAAGCCAGGGCACTACAGGCAGAATTCAGGCAAACGAAACAAGTGAAGCCGTTTTCCTTAACACTTATAGCGTAACCCCTGTTACATTCCCATCAGGCACAAGCCTTAAAGCAACAAAGGTTCTTGTTGGTCGCACTTGGGATACTGATAACTCAGACGGTGTAACTGATTCATTTACATTCTTCCTTTCACCCTATAACAACGCACCCCTTCCTGCAGGCTATGATGCTGTAAACGGCATAACCGTTACACAGCCTAACACAACTGTTGATGGTTTTAATGCTGCCGAATTTGACTTTGGCTCCATTACCTTTACTGCCCCCGGCACTTACCGTTACACCATTTATGAAGATGAACCTGCAAACAATGAATATTTACCCGGTATGTCATATTCAAGGGCATTATACAGGTTAGTTGTTGAAGTTATTGATAACGGTAATGGTTCGCTTATTATTGCTTCCCAGGATATTCAGCAACTTTTAGATGATAATGCAAACCCCAATTTTACTTTCGTTAATGGCGAAATCGTAATGGATTCAGATCAGGAAGCACAGGACGATATCGTATTTATTAATGAATACAGTGTTTCTTCTGTTACACGCGTTCCCGTTGCATTAAAGGAATACACCGATCTTTCAGGCAAAAAGCCTCTTGTTTCAGGTATGTTTAACTTTAAGCTTCAGGCAATTGGTTACAAGGTTGATGATGGCAACATTGTTAATGATATTTCAAAGGTTCCAATGCCTGCTGATGCAGTTAACGGAATCAGCACCACAACAAACGAAGGTCATAACATTGCATTCCTTCCTGTTGAATTTACACAATCAACCCTCACTTCTTTAAGCGCTAACAGCAAGGTAACCTTCTACTATCAAATGAGTGAAGTGATTCCGCACAGCGCAGTTAATAACAAGCTTAACGGTATGATCTATGATGATACCAAGTTTGATATTGCAGTTGAAGTTTCCATTGATCCCAACAGTTCAACACTGATTGTAAATGCTATCTATCCCAACAATGTACATATTGCAACCTTTAATAACACCTATTCACCTGATCCTGTTAAAACCGATATTAACGGAACAAAAATCTTTAATGGCAGAGATACGTTACAGGGCGAACGTTTTGAATTCATCTTAACAGGCGCTGATGAAATTACTTTAGATGCTATTGTTGATTCAATTGATGTGCCCGGCCCGATAACCCTTGAAAATCTTATGGACGGCCACAAATATTCCTTTAGTTTTAGTAACCTTCGGTTTAAAAAACCTGGTACATATAAATTTAAGGTTGTTGAAAAAAAGGGCACCTATAAGGGCGTTACTTACGATGAAAGCGTAATCACAATTACTATCGTTGTTGAAGATAATAACGGTGTGCTTGAAGTTGCTTCAAAAACTTATAGTAACGGTTTAGATTCAGCAGATTTTGTAAACACCTATACCTCAACCTTTACAGATACCCCTGTAAGTTTAACAGGCACAAAGAAGCTTACGGGTAAAACTCTCTTAGCAGGCGAGTTCTACTTTGAGATTGTAGGCTTTAAACCTGACGGAACAGAGATTATGCGTTCTTACGTTACTCATACCGAAGACATTCAAGCTGATGCTGACGGTGTTTACAGCGGTACAATCAAATTCCTTGAAAATATGACCTTTGATATGGCAGGAACATATCGATTCTATATTACAGAATCAAACAATATGGTTCCAAATACTGAATATGATACTGCGCAATATCTTTTCTATGTAGAAATTGAAGACGATAACCAAGGCAATCTTAAAGTTAAATCAACAGAACTTTATAAAGCAAATGAAAATTCTTCTCCCGAACCTGTAAACGAAATCGTGTTTACAAACACCTACAAACCTACACCCATTACCGTAGATATTCCTGTTGGCCGTAAGGTTATTGACGGTGACAGAGCTATCGGATTAGAGGCAGGCGAATTTAAGTTTATGGTAAGCCTTGCACCTAACACACCTGATGGCATCACCTTACCAGCAAATCCATACGCATTAAACGATGCAAGCGGACATATTACCTTTGATGGCATTACCTTTACAAAAGCAGGTACTTACACGATCATTATTTCTGAAGTTATTCCTGATGATGCTGACAAAATCCCCGGTATTACTTATAGTACTGAACAACACCTATTAACTTATCGCGTTGTTGATGACCGTATCGGCAACCTTACTGCCATTCTTACAACACTTAACAACACAGTAATTGTAAACGGCTATACTGCAGAAAAAACCGATCCTGTTAACATTGAAATCAGTAAAGACCTTGAAGGCAGAGATTGGCTTAACAGTGACGAATTTACCTTTAAGGTTCAAGCAGACGAAGCAACAAAACAGGCTATTAAAGATGGTATTGTTGAAATTCAGCTTGATGTAAACTCCGAAGATACTGTAACAACAGTTATTGCAACAAAAGGCGCAAAAGCTACCGTTCCTGTTACCTTTAATAAGATTGGCACCTATAAGTTTAAGATTACCGAAACAAAAGGCAATATTAACGGTGTTGATTATGACCAAAGCGTTTACGAAGTAACAATTGAGGTAAAAGATGACAGTGCAGAAGCTAAACTTAAAGCCACAGTTACGATCACAAAGGATTCAAAAAGCGCTGAAGCAATAGTATTTAAAAACACTTATAAGGCTGAAGAGGTTGTTCTTTCAGGCAGCGCAAACCTTAAAGTTGAAAAAGACTTTACAGGCCGCAAAAATAACGCTTGGTTAGAAACTGATAATTTCACCTTTAATCTTGCAGGCGCTGATAACAACACCTTAACTGCTATTGCAAACGGTGATATAGCCTTTACCAACACATCAGTAACGCTTACAAACTTAAACAAGGATAACGCATTCTTTGGTGATATAACCTTTAAGAAGGCAGGTACCTATAAGTTTAAGGTTACCGAAACAAAAGGCACTATCCCCGGTGTTACCTATGATGAAAGCGAACTTTATGTTACAGTTGAAGTTACCGATAATGTTACTTTAGGCAAACTTGAAGCATCAATAGTTGTTTCACAAAGCGATGAACTTACTTTCAGTAATTTGTATACCATTGATCCTAACGGCATAAAGGTTGTTTTAACTGATGGTAAAAAGGTTCTTAAAGGCCGCGACCTTAAAGATAAGGAATTCACCTTTATTGTTAAAGATGAAAGCGGTAAAACGGTTATGACCCTTACAAACGATAAGGACGGCGTTATTAAGTTTAATGAACTTATCTTTACCGAAGAAGGCACCTACACCTTTACAGTTAGTGAAGTTAAGGGTGATGATGTAAAAACTGCTTACGACGAAACAGTTTACACTGTTACAATAGTTGTTGCTGATAACAACCTTGGCAAATTAAGTGCACAAACAACACTTAAAAAAGCAAGCGCCCCTGTTGAAACTATAACATTTAACAACATTGCTCTTTCAGATCCCGTTTCAACCGGCGATAGCTTTAACAGTATTTTAATGTTAGCTCTTATTTCCCTTACAACAGGCTTTGTTATTACAACCGTTGTTAAAAAGAAAAGAGATGCTGAATAATCAAAAAAAGTAAGCCTTCGGGCTTACTTTTTCTTTTATTTTTTATAATTTTATTGTATAATAAATATATAACAATATATTTAATGGAGAACTAAAGAAATGGAACTTGTTTTAATTACCGCACTTGGTGTAGGCGGCGCCACCGTATTAGGCGCAATAATTGGCTTTTTATTTAAAAAGCTATCCCATAATCTATCTGATATTATTCTTTCTTTTGCCTGTGGCGTTATGCTTGCAGCAGCAATTATAGGATTGATTCTGCCTTCAATAGAAATTTTTAAAGAAAAATGGGGCGTATTTTTAGTAGTGGCAGGTATTTTTACAGGCGCTATATGTTTAAACATTATTGATAAAATTGTTCCCCATCTTCACAACCTTGCAGGGCACGATCAGGAAAAACACAACAACAAAAATATTAACAAAGTAATTTTGTTTGTTACCGCTATTGCAATTCACAATCTGCCTGAAGGTATTGCTTCCGGCGTTGGCTTTGGTTCAGGGAACATTTCCCACGCCATTATGATAGCAATAGGTATTGCACTACAAAACATTCCTGAAGGCATGGTTATTATCGCGCCGATGCTTGCAGCAGGAATAAAGCCTAAAAAAACTTTGCTGATTGCTTCATTTACAGGATTTATTGAAGTTGTTGGCACATTTATCGGTTACTTTGCAGTAAGCCTTTCTAATGCTATCTTGCCTTTTGCATTAAGTTTTGCAGGCGGTACGATGCTTTATGTTATTTCTGATGAAATGCTTTCTGAAACTCACGGACACGGAAGCCAAAGGGGCGCAACATACGCGCTTTTAATTGGTTTTTGTTTAATGCTTATATTTGATGTGCTTTTAGGTTAACCAAAGCATTGTAACTTGAATCAGTTTTAAAATGTAAAATTTGCGTTTTTACTGTGTCAAAGCCCTTGATAATATTACCTATATTACCTGCGGACTTTTCCTTGTTAAAACAAAAATTTTATCATTTTAAAATCTGTGACCTAAAACGGCTCAATTTTGAGCAGATTTGGGTGCGGAGGATGAAACAAGGCAGGTCGCCTTATAAAGACGACAAACACAAATATGCCTAAATTCAGCCATTTAAGGCTGATTCAAGTCGCAATGGTTTGGTTAACCAAACCAAAATATACCTAAATTCAGCAGTTTAAGGATGGTTCAAGTTATAATGGTTTGGTTAATTCAAAATAATTTTTGTGGCTTTCAATTATACCTTCTTCACGAAGTTTGCTAATTTCGTTTGAAAGCCCTGATCTATCTACAATTAAATAATCGGCAAGTTCTTGGCGATCAAAAGGGATTGTAAATTCACTTTTCCCCGCTTTTTTTGCTTGCAAATTAAGATACGCCATTAGCTTTTCCCTTGTAGTACGCCTAGATATTATTTCAATTTTTTGATGAAACAACACCGCTTTTAACGCTATATCTTTCATAAGATTGTATATAAGTTTTTGGTGAAATCCGCAGTTATTTTTACAAGTTTTAAGAATGTGATCGCTTTTTATCAGCATAATATCCGTTTTTTCGTTCGCAATAACTGAAACAGGCAAACTTTCAACTTGGGCACAGGCAAAAGCTTCGCCAATTATTTCGCCAACACCATTGTTTGAAACGATATTACGGTTGCCATAATAATCAACCTGAATCACCTGAACACTTCCTGTAAGCACAATTCCAATATGCTTTAACGGTTTGCCATTGGTAAACACAGTATACTTTTTATCAAAACTTACCACTTTTGCCCCTAAACACTTTAACATTACAAGCAAGTTTTCATCACTTATTTCTAAAAAAAGCGGGCATTTTTTTAAAATATTAATATATTTTTCCATAATTTTTCTCCATTTTGTTGAAAATTCAACATACTTTACGTGATGATTATACTATAATAAGGTTACAAAAGCAAGGAGGATTTATAATGGTTCGCAAAATAATTCAGATAGATGAAGAAACCTGTAACGGTTGCGGTTTATGTGTGAACGCTTGCCACGAAGGTGCTATTGAAATGGTTGAAGGCAAAGCAAAATTAACAAAGGAAGATTATTGTGATGGTTTAGGCGATTGCCTACCTGCCTGCCCCATGAACGCAATTTCTTTTATAGAAAAGGAAGCCCTTGAATATAATGAGCAAACAGTAATTTCGAACAAAAACAAGTTGCCCTGCGGATGTCCGGGCACAAAATCAAAGGTGCTTAAAAGAGAAAACTTTGCTCAAAGCGAGTTTATTCCCAGTCGCCTTCCACAATGGCCCTGTCAAATTAAGTTAGTGCCTGTAAACGCCCCTTATTTTGATAATGCAAACTTGTTGATTGCCGCTGATTGCACCGCCTACGCTTACGGTAACTTTCATAACGATTTTATAAAAAATCGCATCACTCTTATAGGTTGCCCTAAACTTGATGAAGGTGATTACGCTGAAAAACTTACCGCAATTTTGAAAAACAATAATATAAAAAGCGTAAATGTTGTGCGTATGGAAGTGCCCTGTTGTTCGGGGCTTGAAAACGCAGTAAAAAAGGCATTACATAACAGCGGAAAATTTATTCCCTGGCAGATAACTGTTATCTCAACAGATGGAAAGATTCTTGATAATTTATAAGTTTAATGGTATAATAATTTTGAGGTGAAATTATGTTTATAACAGATGATATTAAATATGTTGGTGTAAACGACCATATTACCGATCTTTTTGAAGGTCAATACATTATTCCTAACGGAATAAGTTATAATTCATATATTATTATGGATGAAAAAATAGCCGTTATGGACACCGTTGATATTAATTTTACAAACGAATGGCTTGATAATTTAGAAGAAGTTTTTAATGGCATAAAGCCCGATTATTTAATCGTTCAACATATGGAGCCTGATCACGCAGCAAACATCGTAAACTTTTTAAAGGTTTACCCAAATGCAAAAGTGGTTGCTTCACTTAAAGCCTTTAATATGATGAAAAATTTCTTTAATACCGATTTTGCCGACAACAGAATCGTTGTAAACGAAGGCGATACCCTTAATTTAGGTAAGCACGTTTTAACCTTTATTACTGCGCCTATGGTGCATTGGCCTGAGGTTATTGTAACTTATGATTCCTTTGATAAGGTGCTTTTTTCTGCCGACGGGTTTGGTAAGTTTGGCGCACTTGATATTGAGGAAGACTGGGCTTGCGAAGCAAGGCGTTATTATATCGGCATTGTTGGAAAATACGGTGCACAGGTTCAAAGCCTTCTTAAAAAAGCGCAGAATCTTGATATCAAAACCATCTGCCCACTTCACGGCCCTGTTTTAACAGAAAACCTTGAATACTATCTTAATCTTTATAATATATGGTCAAGTTATCAAGTGGAAGAAGATGGCATTGTAATTTGCTATACTTCTGTTTACGGTAACACTAAAAAGGCGGTTTATCAGTTAGCGGATAAATTAAAAGCCAAGGGTTGCCCCAAGGTTGTTGTAAACGACCTTGCAAGGTGCGATATGGCTGAAGCCGTTGAAGATGCTTTCAGATATTCTAAACTTGTGCTTGCAACCACCACTTATAACGCTGATATATTCCCCTTTATGCGCCAGTTTATTGACCATTTAACAGAGCGCAATTATTCTAACCGCACCGTTGCCTTTATTGAAAACGGCTCCTGGGCACCAATGGCAACAAAGGTTATGAAAGGTATGCTTGAAAACAGCAAAAACTTAACTTTTGCCCAAAACACAGTAAAGATACTTTCTGCATTAAACGAAGAAAGTTCAAAGCAACTTGATGCGTTAAGTGATGAATTAACCGCCGAATACACTAAAAAGCAAGATACCAACGACTTGTCTGCATTATTTAAAATTGGCTACGGATTATATGTTGTAACAAGTTTTGACGGTAAAAAGCACAACGGTTTAATTGTAAACACAGTTGCGCAGGTTACAAATTCACCTAACAGAATTGCAGTAACTATCAATAAAGATAACTATTCACACCACATTATTAAAAAGACGGGCAAAATGAATGTTAACTGCCTTTCTATCGAGGCACCCTTTAGCGTGTTTGAAAACTTTGGTTTTAAATCCGGAAGAAACACCGATAAGTTTGAGGGTTGCACACCCCAGTATTCCGAAAACGGTCTTGTGGTTTTACCACACTATATTAATTCATATATGAGCCTTAAAGTTGAACAGTATGTTGACCTTCATAGCCACGGTATGTTTATCTGCTCTGTTGAAGAGGCAAAGGTAGTTTCTGATAAAGAAACAATGACTTATTCTTACTACCACGCATCCGTTAAGCCAAAGCCTGAAACAAAAGGCGTAAAAGGTTATGTTTGCACCATTTGCGGATATGTTTATGAGGGTGAGGATATTCCTGATGATTATATCTGCCCATTATGCAAACACCCAAGAGAAGATTTTGAAGAAATTATATAAAAGGAGATATTAATTATGTGCGAAACTAAATTTTTTATTTGTGAACATTGTGGTAACATTGTTGGAATGATCCATTCTGCAGGTGTCCCCCTTATGTGTTGCGGTCAGAAAATGACCAAACTTGAGGCAGGTGTAAAAGAAGCAAGCAAGGAAAAACACATTCCTGTTGTTAAGGTTGAAAATAACCTTGTTACCGTTACTGTTGGTGAAGTAATTCACCCTATGACTGAAGAACACAGTATTTTATGGGTATACTTACAAACCGACAAGGGCGGACAGAGAAAGTGCTTAAACGGTGACGCTACCGTTACCTTTGCTTTAACGGATGAAAAACCTGTTGCGGCTTTTGCTTACTGTAATCTTCACGGTTTATGGAAAAAAGATATTTAAAAGGAGACTTTAATTATGAAATATGTTTGTGACGCTTGCGGTTGGACTTATGATGAAGCATTAGGTGATGAAAGTTTAAACATCGCCCCCGGAACAAAGTTCGAAGATCTTCCTGAAGATTTCGAATGTCCCGTTTGCACTGTTGGAAAAGATATGTTCTCTCAAGAATAAAAATAAAAAGGCAAGAATTTATCTTGCCTTTTTTACATTTAATAAAAAATAAATAAATTTTGGTTTTTTTGATTGACAAAATCAAATACTATTGATATAATTACCTCGTTAAATATGGCGGCGTGGCTCAGTTGGCTAGAGCATTCGGTTCATACCCGACAGATCGGTGGTTCGAGTCCACTCGCCGCTACCAACAAAAACACTTGCATTTTGCAAGTGTTTTTTGTTCACTTGCAATGAATATTGTTTTGTGGTATAATTATTAAAAATAAAACTTTTAAACGAGGTTTTTTATGGAAAAAATTCTTTTTACATTAAATGAAAAACTTAATAAAGATTCATTGGCTTATAAATATATTACTCTTTCAGGCAATGCTTGTTCTGAAAAATTAAAAAATCAAGCTGATTCCTTTAAAAATTCAGATGCAACAAGGATTGCACAGGTGCTTGTAATAGTTTCTGATAAAAGCTATAACGAAGAACAAACTAAAATCAACGAAACTTTCTTTTTAACACAAAGGGAAGGTTTGCAGAATATGGGCGCGCCATATGATGTTTGCTGTTCATGCCAGGCAGAAAATATTAATCTGGATAATTATAAACTTATCATCTTCTTTGATTCTTTTGATATTGTTTCTCAGGATTTTATTCAGAAATTAAAAGATAACGATAAAACTGTTTTATGGATATACGGACCTGATTATGTTAACAACGAACTTGCAGGCATACAAAACGCAACTGAAATAAATATTGTGAAACTTATCGGTGATGAAACAGAGGTTCATACCCATTTTGGCACAATAAAGTTTGAAAACCTTCCGCAACCAAGATTTTTTATAGAAGATAATGATGTTATGCCTTTAGGTATATATCCTAATACCGAAAAAGTTGCTATTGGTATGAAGCGCTTTGGCACATGGACAAGTATTTATAGCGCAGTTGGTTGTTTAAATGGCGATATGCTTATAAATATTGCCCGTATTGCAGGAGTTCATATTTTTTTCTGATAAAGACGATGTTCTTTATATTAAAAACGGAATTTACGCCGATAAAATAACAGGCAATACTTTTAAAGTTAAAATAAAAACTTATTATTCCCGCTAGCAAAAATCCGTTAAAAATATTTATAAAACAATAAAAAAGCCCGACAAAAATGTCGGGCTTTAATTATACTCCTGCGGCTTTTCTTACGCAAGCCTGATGGTCGGCATCAATTTTATTGGAACAATGTGTTCGGCTGTTTTTAAAGTGGATACAATAGTGGCCGGAAAGATTATTGCCTGAAATTGAATCATATCCATGTGGATATCCATGATATGAACCTGCAATGCGATATCCGCTTACAACAATCACACAGGGTTGGCGTTTCCAGTTCATATAATACTTACCAAGCGCCTTTTTATAAAGGGCTGTATCTGTTGCAGAAACCGGTTCAACATCAGCATGTTTGCTGCCGCCTGTTCTCTTTACAGTCCATGAAACACCTGTGTTAAAATCATATACTGTTGCTTTTGTGCCTTTTTTAAATATGTTTTTAACTTGTGACCAATCCATATATTCGCCTGTTTTAACGCTTCCTGGCGAAGAAATATTAGCGTTATTAGATGTTGTTGTGCTTGAAGATGGCTTTTTAGTTGGTTTAGCAGTTGCCTTTGGTGTAGGTGATGGTGTAACGCCAAACCTATCTGCCGAAGCATCTACTGCAGACATTGGCATTCTTACAGCATCATTACTGTAAAGTTTAATGCTTGTTGCCTGGTCAACATATCCAACCTGCTCAATACCATTATATTTTTGAAAAAGTTTTACAGAATATTCTGTTAATGAACCAAAATAACCGGTTACCTTATAATTATAATAACCAAGATCCCTTAATCTTGACTGCAAATTAACAACATCAGTACTATTATCGTTTAACTGTAAAACTGAATAATAATACCCATCATTAATTCCGGTATCAAGTTGTTCCTCTGCCGAAGCAGGTATGATAATGGCAGTTATTAAAAGCACGGTTAATATAAATCCCGTTATGTAATGCTTTAACATAACTTTACCACCTCTCTTTTTTTAGGAAATAACTCCCATATTATTACTTTTCTATTACAAAGTATATCGGAATTTATAAAAAAAGTCAATACTTTTTTGTAATTTTTTTGTAACATTTAGATCCATCAGTATATTATAACTGATTTTTTTCGGCATTATTTTGCTTAATATATTTTTGGGGAGACACTCCTGTGAACTTTTTAAAAGTTTTACTAAAGTGATAAACATCAGAAAAATGCAGTTCTTCTGCGATTTCACTAATAGAAAAAATATCTAAAAGAAGAAGGTGTTTTGACTTTTCTACCCGGTATTTTTGTCTAAAATCAATGGGATTCTGCCCACTATATTCCCTGAAAAGTTTTCTGAAATAACCTTCGCTTACGCCACAGATTTTGGCAATTTCGTTAAGTGGCTTGTCCGAATTATTTTCCATCAGTTCGATACCTTCACTGATGTACTTATACTTGTGATTTACAACGCGTTTTCGTTGAATTTGGCACGCCAGACCCAGCAACTGATAAATAACAGAAGTAATAACAGGTAAGCAAACGATGTTTTTATTAAATTCTTCTGCTGCGGTTTCAATAGAAAGTGCCATTGTTGTATCAACATTTTTTATACAAATTTGCGGTGATAATGTAGGCGTGATTTCTGCGCCAAATCTGTCAACAAGTTGAAAATGAAATGCTATACTATCTTCTTGGTTTGGTGCAGTATCGTAAAAATGCACCATATATTCAATGCCCTTTGACATATATGCTATCTGATTTTTTTCTGCAAAAATAACTTTTCCGGTGCTATCGGTAATTTTTGCGCGGCAGTTTTTAAACCAAAGTAACGTGTGTGACGGCTTTGGTTTGCCCATACAAGAATAAAGATTATTTCTACCATACCAATTCTGCCCTTTTACCAAAGGTTCGCTTATAAAAAACTCAGCGCTGTACAGTTCTTGAAAAGGAATAATTTTCATAATTTCATCTCCTTTATGGTTTCTTTTTTATATTATAGCACATATTTTTATAAATTGAAACGTTTTTTACAAAAAACGTAATGATTATAACATTCATTTTTTTATACTTTGCTGTTATAATCTTTGGTGAACCTTAATGATGATAGGGTAATTTTGTAAATTAAGGGTGCTTTATGCGCCTCATTACAATTAAAAAATGATACAAATATTTTATTAAAAGGAGAGAAAAAAATGCAGTATCAAATGAATGAATTTTTGTTTGCAATGATTTTGACCGAACTTGAAGATGCAGTCGGCAAAGAGAATTGTTCAACAAGAGCGATTGACAAGGTAACACACAGTGTTGACTACTATTGGTTATCTCGTATGTGGGCTGACCGTGGTTGCCGCATGCCTGAGGCTGACTTTGTTGTTTGCCCCGAAAACGCACAAGAGGTTTCAAAAGTAGTAAAAATTGCTAACTACTATAAACTTCCTGTTACAACATGGGGTGCAGGTGGCGGAACACAGGGTGGCGCTATTCCTGTTTGCGGTGGTATTATTCTTGATACCAAGCGTATGAACAAGATTTACGAAGTTAATACCGAAGGTATGTATATTGAATGTGGCACAGGTGCTATTTATAAGCACATTGAATGGGCTGCAAACGAAGTAGGCAAAGCAACAATGCACTATCCTTCTTCACTTACCTGCTCAACTGTTGGTGGTTTCCTTGCACACCGTGGTATCGGTGTTGTTTCAACCAAATACGGCAAAATTGACGATATGGTATTACAGATGGAAGTTGTTCTTCCTAACGGTGATATCATTAATACATGTTCTGCACCTAAACACGCTGCAGGTCCTGACCTTAACCAGATTTTCATCGGTTCAGAAGGAACACTTGGTATCATTACCAAAGCACAGATCCGTATTTTTGATCAGCCTGAAGAAAGACGCTTCCGTGGCTTCTTATTCCAGGATATGAATGGCGCTTTCAAAGCAAGCCGTGAACTTTTACAGAAATTTAAACCTTCCGTAATGCGTTTGTACGACGAAGCTGAAACCGCTTCACTTATCAAAAAGATCGTTGGTGTTGAACGCAAAGGTGCTTTCATGAACATCGCTTATGAAGGCGTTAAGGAAATGGTTGATGTTGAAGAAAAGATTCTTCTTGAAACCTTTAAAAAGTATGGCGCTGAAGACCTTGGCAGCGAATACGGTGAAAAATGGTGGAAAGAAAAGATTACATTCTTCTATCCCGGTCACATGATGGATATTCCTCAGATGTTTGGTACAATGGATACAATCGCACCTTATGGCAAGATTGAAGAAATCTATTGGGCAATGAAGGAAGCTATCGAAACCAACTTCCCACAGGCTAAATTTATTGCACACTTCTCACACTGGTATGAGTGGGGCGCAATGGTTTATGACCGCTTTATTATTGAAGGTAAAGATGTTCCTAAAGATCCCGTTGAAGCACTCAGACTTCATCAGGCTGTTTGGACATGTGGTGTTCGCGCAGCATTGGCACATGGCGGTGTTGTAAATGACCACCACGGTGTTGGTATTAAATTAGGCCGTCTTATGAAAGAACAGTATGGTCCTGCAATGCAAGTATTTGAAGGACTTAAGAAAACACTTGACCCCAACGGAATTATGAATCCGTTTAAATTAGGTCTTTAATAGAAAGGGTGGAAATAACAATGATAATGTCAGAAAAATGCAAACAGCATGTTGATTCCTGTCGTTTTTGCTGGATGTGCCATCACATCTGCCCTATCGGTAATGCAACAGGTCAGGAAAGAAACACCGCAAGGGCAAGGGCACTTGGTATTTCTCTTGTAAACCGTGGAGCAATTGACCTTAGCGAAATTATGGATAATATTTATGAATGCTGCACCTGCGGTGCTTGCGTACATGATTGTATCACAGGTTGGGATCCTGTAATGTTCACAAAAGAAACAAGATTACAGGCTGCTTTAGAAGGCAAACTTCCCGAATATATTATGACACTTGTTTCTAACTGTATCGAAACAGGTAATGCTTACGGAAAAACTGCAACTTGCGATACTTTAACAGCAGCAATTAAGGCTCACGCCGATAAAAAAGATACTCTTCTTTTACTTGGTGTTGACGCTAAGTTTATGGCTTGCCAGCAGGCTTTAAAGGCAATTAAAGTTCTTGAAAAAGCAGGTGTTGATTTTGCAGTTTTAGAAAACGAAGTTCCTACAGGCGTTCAACTTGATTTCCTTATCGGCGCTGCAAACGAAACCAAAGAACAAATGGCTGCTTGTGCTAAAGTTCTTGATCAGTATAAAACTGTTGTTGTTTATGACCCCAATGATTCAAAGGCTATTAAACAACTTTACAAGGAATACGGCATCGAAGTTAAGGCTAATGTTGTTACATACACAAGCTTTGTAGCAGATCTTATTAAAGATGGTAAGTTAAAAGCTGTTAATAGCGGCAAAAAAGTTGTTTTCCAGGATCCTTATCAGCTTTCAAGAGATCTTGAAGAAACAGAACCTGCGCGCGAAATCGTAAGCGCTTACGCTTCTTTAGATGAAATGCTTCTTAACCGTGCTGAAACTGTTTGGGCAGGTAACATTTTAATGGCACAATATATGCCTGAAATTATTAAAAAAGTTGCTGCACGCAGAATCTTTAATGCAACAAGCATCGGTGCAAACGCTATTGTAACAGCTTGCGTTTCTGAATATGTTTCATTAAAAGCAGTAGCAGAAGATGTTGAAATAATTTCTATTGAAGATTTAATTTTAGGTGAATAATTTATATCAATAACACTGATCCCTTGTGTTCTATATTTAATATTTTTATAAGCACAAGGGAATGTGTTCCCCATTTTGATACTACAAAACTTAAAGGAGAATGAATATGAACTTTAAGAAAGCGTATAAATCAAGCATAGGTTATACACCCATTTGCAAAATTGGTGAATGTAGCCTTAAAAAACTTGAGTTTGGCATTATTGAACTTGACGCAGGTCAGAAGTTATTCTTCGATACAGAAGATAAAGAAACTGCTTTTATTATGCTTGAAGGTCACTGCAATGTTTATGTAAACGATGAAGTTTATGAAAATGTTGGTAACAGAATGTCTGTTTTTGAAAACCGCAAGGCTGAAAGTTTTTATATGCCTAAAGAGCAGGAGCTTTCAATAGAAGCTATTGACCATATTAAGATAGCAGTTTGCGCAACACCTGTTCAGGAAAAAACACAGCCTCAGGTTTTGCGCGAAGACCATGTCATTTTAAAACTTTTAGGCGAACAACCTTTCCAGAGAGAAACAAGTTTTATTATTGACGGTAATTCAAATGCCAAAATCTTAACTATCGGCGAAGCATATTGTACTGAAGGTAACTGGGCAGGATTCCCACCACACAAGCATGATGAAAACAATATGCCCACAGAATGTATTGCTGAAGAAATTTATTACTTCCTGTTTGACCCCAAGCAAGGCTTTGCAGTTCAATGCCTCTATACTGCTGACGGCGAACTTGACGAAGCATACAGGGTTAAAAATGACGAGCTTGTAGAATTCCCTTACGGATACCATACAACCGTTTCAACCCCCGGTTATAAAACATATTTCCTTTGGCTTATGGCAGGGGATTATCAGGGCTTTAACAGAAGTTCTGACCCTGAACACGCCTGGATAGAAAAAAGATAAATTTTAAAATAGAGATATGCCAACGGGTATATCTCTATTATCCTAATTTGAACAAAAAATAGTATTTTAAAAACGAACATAGAATTGCATAAAGCAATTTAAATATATTTTAAATAAGGTGAATAAAATGTTAGAAAAATTAAAAAAATTAAACCCGGAAATTGAATTTTATGATGTAAGTGATAAAGAATTTTCATCATTTGGCAGAATTATAAACGGCCTTGATATTTCAGAACTTGTTTCTGAAGCAAAAAAAATCCCCAACACAGAAAGCGGTTCAGCATACTTGCCCTCAGTTAAGGAATTTGAAAACCTTGATATTGCCACAGAACTTAAAAACGAATTCTTTGGCACTCTTGGATCACAGGTAGGATACTGTTGGGGTTACAACTCTTTTATGGATGCTACAGAATGGCATACTTCAAGTGAAATTAATATTGCCATCACCCCTATCGTGCTTATTTTAGGTCATCTTTGGGATGTTGAAAACAATAAAATTGATTCTTCTAAATTTAAGGCGTTTTATTTGCCGGCAGGCACCGCTGTTGAAGTTTATGCAACTTCATTACACTACTGTCCCTGCCAGGTAAGTGATGACGGCTTTGGTTGTATTGTTGGCTTACCTAAAGACACTAATACTGATCTTACTGTAAAAACAGTTAATCCGTTATTATTCCGCAAAAACAAATGGATTATCGCACATGTTGACAACAAATCATTAATCAATAAAGGCGTTGTTGCAGGCATTACAGGAACAAATTTCCAGATTAAATATTAAAGGAATGTAAAAAGCATGAAATATCTTTTAGGTATAGATTTTGGCGGCGGCGCTTCAAAAGCAACGCTTATTGATACAAATGGCAATATAATTGCCGAAAATACAGTTGAATACCCTACATTATATCCACAAGCAGGCGCTTGCGAACAAGATCCTGAAGATTGGATTAATGCCCTTTTAAAAAACAGTAAATCAATACTTGCAAAAAGCGGTATTGATAGTGCTGATATTTTGGCAATAGCAATAGATTCAGCAACCCATTCTTTTCTTGTTTGCGATGAAAATTTTAACCCTGTTCGCAACGCAATTCATTGGACTGATACCCGTTCAAGAAAACAGGCAGATATTTTGCTTGATTCTTTAGGTGACGAAATTTTTAAAAAAACCTTTCATAAGCCAAATACTATATGGACGCTTCCACAACTTATATGGCTTAAAGATAACGAACCTGAAAACTTCGAAAAATCAAAATATATATTTTTCGAAAAAGATTATGTGCGCTATTTCTTAACAGGCGTTTTCTGCACCGATTATATTGAAGCACAGGGAAGTATGCTTTTTGACTGCAACAAAATGCAATGGGATAATGACCTTTGCTTATTAGCAGGTATAACTACCCAAATGCTTCCGCCTATAGTTAAACCTACCGACATTATCGGAAGTGTTACTTCTGAGGCTTCACAGTTAACAGGACTTAAGCAAGGAATTCCCGTTATTTGCGGAACAACAGATACTGTTATGGAAGTTTTTGCAAGCGGTGCAGTTAAAAAAGGTGATGTAACCGTTAAACTTGCAACAGCAGGCAGAATTTGTGTTATTACCGATAAACCTTACCCTGATAAGCACCTTGTAAACTATTCACACATTTCAGAAGGCCTTTGGTATCCAGGCACTGCAACAAAATCATGCGCAGCATCTTACCGTTGGTACAGAGATACATTCGGCGGCGAATACAAAGAACTTGACGATGGCGCAAAAGACATAGCCATTGGTTGTGATGGACTAATTTTCCACCCCTATCTTAACGGTGAATTAACCCCCTATGCTGATCCTATGCTTTGCGGTAGTTTTACAGGTGTTCGCGCCACACACACAAAAGCACACTTCACCCGCGCAGTATTAGAAGGCGTTGCATATTCATTACTTGATAGCAAATTGTATCTTGATTCTTTAAATATTCCCTATAATTCAGTTGCCACCGCAATAGGCGGCGGTACAAAAGGAAAACTGTGGCGCCAGATGATTTCAGACGCACTTGGAATAGCGCTTAAAACCACACAAAGCAGTGATTCCTCTTTAGGTTCAGCAATGCTTGCAGGTATTGCGGTTGGCGTTTTTAAAGACCCCCTTGATGCAGTTGAAAAGTGTGTTAAAGAATCTGATATTACTTATCCTAACACTGAAAACACTCTTAAGTACCGCAAAGTTTTTGAATCTTATAAAAAAATACATGATGCATTAGCACCTATTTATAATGAGAGATAATATGAAGATACTTGTTTGTATCCGTCAAGGGCTTGACGGTGAAATCAACCCATTCGACGCTTGCGCTTATGAGGCTGCCTTAAGCATTCCCGGGGCAGAGGTTACTATAATAAGTATGGGGCCCTTAACAACAAAAGATTTTCTTTTACGCCTTACACGGCTTGGTGCAAAAAGGGCTATACTTTTATCAGATAAAGCCTTTGCCGGCGCTGATACTTTAGCAACTGCATACGCTCTTTCTTTAGCAGTAAAAAAACTGTCCCCTGACCTTGTTTTCTGTGGCAGGCAAACCTTGGTTGGTGATACTGCGCAAACAGGACCAATGTTATCTGTTTATGCAAACTTAAACCTTATAACCAATGTTATGGAAATTAATGATATCAACGATACCATTACATGCACCACTCGTGAAATGGGTGTTCAAAAGGTATTACTTCCTGCATTAATTACTGTTGAACGCATTAACAATCTAAGGCTTCCCAGTATATTATCTAAAATGGGAACAGTTGAAATATGGTCAGCACAAGATATTGGCGCTGATATAAAAAAATGCGGTCTTACAGGCTCGCCTACAAGGGTGCTTAAAACCTTTGAAAATCAATCAGGCAAAAGAAAGTGCCAGTTTATTCCCTTTACCCAATTGCAATCAGCAATAGATGCAGGGTTAAGTAAAAACAGTTCTAAAACTGATGTTTTAATGAATAACAATACAAAATTAAATAAAGTATTTATTGTAGGAGAGGATCCGTTAAGTTTTGCGCAAACTGTAAGTGACGATATTACTATTGTTGATAAAACTGACGCTGAAACTATTGCTGAAATTATAAAAGAGCAAAAGCCCAACGCTGTTTTATGGGCAAGCGACGCCTGGAGCAAAGAAACTTCTGCAAAAGTAAGCGCAATGCTTAACCTTGGGCTTTGTGCCGATTGCACAACACTTGAAACTGATGGTAATAAACTGATTATGTACCGTCCTGCCCTTTCAGGCAGTATTATCGCTAAAATAGAAAGCCTTACTATGCCCGCAATGGCAACGGTAAGAACTGCAAAAACAGATAGTGATATAATAATCGCTCTTGGTTACGGTGCAAAAGACCATATTGAAAAATTAAAAGAATTTGCTTCTACCATTAATGCAGATATTTCCACCACAAGAAAAGCAGTTGATAATGATATTCTTCCTTACAGTCTGCAAGTTGGATTAACAGGCAAAACAGTAAGCCCGCCGGTTTATATAGCCATTGGCGTTTCAGGGGCAGTTCACCACATTGTTGGTATGCAACGGGCAGGAACTGTTATTGCAATCAACCCCGATAAAGACGCGCCTATTTTTGATTATGCAGATTATGGAATTTTAGGCAATATCGAAGATTTTATTTAATATAATTTACAAAAAAACAGGCTCGCAAGAGCCTGTTTTTATTCGTTTAATGAAAAAATGCAACCGCAATAGTTTTGGCGGTAAATATTTAATTGCTTTGAAAGTTCAATAGAGCGTTTGTATCCGTTTTTCTTTTTAAAATCGCAAGGCAAGAACTTTGTTGAATATTTTTCTGCCAAAGAATATCCTATTTCATTTATTAAAGGAGCATTTTTGTGGGGTGAAACCGTTAACGTAGTTGTAAAATAATCAAAGTTTTGTTCCTTTGCTATTTTCGCGGTTTGGTTTAACCTTAATTTAAAACATTCCGTGCAACGCTTGCCCCCCTCTTTTTCTTGCTCTAATCCTAAAACATAAGAAAAGAACTCCTGTTCATCATAGGGGATTTCAATCAGCGTTAATTTACCTTGCTTTTCAAACTCTTTAATTAGTTTTATTTGATTGGTTAAACGAAGGTCATATTCACTTTTAGGCTGAATATTAGGGTTATACCATAAAACAGTAACATCAAAGTGTTTTATTAACGCTTCAATACAATAACTGCTACACGGTCCGCAACAAGAATGTAACAGTAATCTTGGTTTAAAGGTTAAACCTTTTATAATATTATCCTGTTCTTGTTGAAAATTCATTTTTACACCTAAATTTTATCAATATGTTCTTTTAATTTGCCAAAGAGTTGCATATTTGAAAATTCGTTCTGCCTTAAACCTTCAAATAACACGATAGCAACGCTGTTACAAAGGTTAAGGCTTCTTGCACCTTCAACCATAGGAATACGGATGCAGGAATCTAAATTTTCCTTTAAAAGTTCTTCAGGCAAGCCTTTTGTTTCTTTGCCAAAGACAATAAAACTGTTATCGGGAATTTGAACTTCGCTGTAGATATTACCACCCTTTGTGGTGGCATAAAAGAACTGACTATCCTTAAACTTTTCCCGAACTTCTAAAAAACTATCGTAATAGTGTATATCAAGCAAGTTCCAATAATCAAGGCCTGCCCTTTTTAAATTTTTATCATCTAAAGAAAAGCCAAAGGGGCGAACCATATGTAAAGCCGTTCCCGTTGCTGCGCAAGTACGGGCGATATTACCTGCATTATATGGAATTTCAGGTTCAACCAAAACTATATTAAGCATTTATACTCTCCAGGAACTTTTTAATTCTATCCATAGCCTCATTTATATTTTTAAGGCTTGAAGCATAAGAACAACGAACGTAGCCTTCGCCACTTTCACCAAATGCAGTGCCGGGCACAACTGCAACATGCTGACTCTTTAATAAATCCGTTGCAAACTGTTCGCTTGTCCTGTTGGTTGACTTAATACAGGGAAAGATATAAAATGCGCCCTTTGGTTCAAAGGAGCTTAAGCCCATTTCATTAAGTGCTTTATAGATAACGCGCCTACGCATATCGTAATCTTCCTGCATATGCTTTACATCCTTAAAGCCATCAACAAAAGCGCGTTCTAATGCGTCTAAAGCCGCCGCCTGTGACATTGTTGAAGCGCACATAATTACATACTGATGCACCTTTAACATCATTGAAAGAACGTCTTTGGGCGCACAAACAAAGCCTACGCGCCAGCCTGTCATCGCAAAAGCCTTTGAAAAACCGTTAATTAGAATTGTTCGCTCTTTCATTCCATCAATACTTGCGATGGAAATGTGGTTAATGCCGTAAGATAATTCAGCATAAATTTCATCAGAAATAACAATTAAATCGTGCTTTTTTATTACCTTTGCAATTTCTTCAAGGTGATGTTTTTCCATAACAGCGCCTGTGGGGTTATTGGGATAAGGTAAAATAATTGCCTTAGTTTTATCTGTTATTGCTGCTTCAATTTCATTTGGAGTAATCCTGAAATCATTTTCCGCTTTAGTTTTAACAGGCACAGGAACACCGTGCACCATCAAAACATTAGGCACATACGAAACATAGCTTGGATCAGGAATAATAACTTCATCCCCTGGGTTAATAAGCGCACGCATTGCAAGGTCGATGGCTTCTGATGCGCCAACGGTAACAATAATTTCGCCCATTGGATCATAGGAAAGAGAAAATCTTTCTTCAATATATCTTGAAATTGCTTTGCGCAACTTTGGATCGCCTGCGTTTGAAGTATATGCGGTTTCACCATTTCTTATAGAATCCATAGCCGCCTGGCGAATATGCCAAGGGGTAATAAAATCAGGCTCACCTACGCCTAACGAAATAGCATCAGGCATAGTTTGAACAATATCAAAAAATTTGCGGATTCCCGAAGGCTTAATATTTATAACTGTATTAGATAATTTATCCTGCCAATTCATTGTTACGGTGACACCGCCTGACGTTTATCCTGGTTGTTTTCTTCAAAAACATTTCCATCTTGTTTATATCTTTTAAGAATAAAGTGAGTTGCGCAACTTAAAACATTATCGAGCACTGAAAGGCGTTTTGAAACAAATCCTGCAACCTGACGGATATCATCACCTTCAACAATAACCATAAGGTCATAGGCGCCGCTCATAAGATAACAGGCTTTAACTTCAGGAAAAGAATATATGTTTTGTGCAATAGCATCAAAACCCATATCCCTTTGAGGTGTTATTTTTACTTCAATCAAAGCAGAAACCTTATTATCGTTAGTTTTTTCAGCATTGATTATAGCGCCGTATCCCATAATAATGCCTTCGTTTTCAAGTTCGTTTTTTGCCTGTTTAACTTCATCTTCACTTTTATCAAGCATAACTGCAAGTTGTGCATTTGTTAAAAAAGCATCGTTATGAAGAAGTTCAATTAATTTTAATTTAAATTCGTTCATATGTTTTCCTACCTTTATTTCATTTGATTTAACATGTTTATTGCATCTAATTCGCCACCAAACAAACAATTCCTGAAATCTGCAGTCATAAGTATTTGGGGGGAATTTTTATCTTCAACATTTATATAAATATCGCATTTAAACACAGACTTTTCTTTTACCGAAGCCACATGCTTATAAAAGATTTCGTCCCACTTTTCTTTTAATGCTTGTTCTGTGAAAATTTTGTTCTGATTTTTCGCTTCTTCAACATATTCAGCATATTCTTTAACAGTATCAATGTACGCTGATTTAAGGCTTATCTGTGTAACAACTGTTTCTGCCACAAGATATTTATCCTTAGAATAAATTTTCCATATTTCATACTTGATATCTTTAAAAATAAGATCGTTTACTGCGCTTGCTTCAATTGAAAAAATTATGTTTTCATCAGCCTGAACAACCAGCTGATTGGCTTTTTCGTATTCCCTTGATTTTAAACAGGAAAAATATTGGTCAAGCACGCTATTTACTGTTTTTTTATCACTGCCTGAAACACAACCGGTAAACAAAAGCACTAAAACAAATAATAATGCTATTACTTTTTTCATATTTTGCCAAACTTTCCGCCACCGAATTTACCTGCTTTTTGGCTGTTGCGGGCAAACCCTGCAATAATTTCAGAATCAAAAGCAAAATTGTTCTGCTTTTTATCCTTGTTGGCTTTAAATGCTATATCAATAAGTTCATCAATTAAACGGGTGTAATTTATACCCATTGGCTCCCAAAGATAAAATGCAAATGAGCCGGGAATAGTATTAATTTCGTTAATGTAAAGATTATCGTCTTTATCAAGCATATAGTCAATACGAACAACGCCTTTGCAGTCCATAAGTTTGAATGCCTGAACGGTCATATTCTCAATTTTCTTGGTAAGTTCTTTTGAAATAGGCGCAGGTATTCTTCTTGAAAGGGCTTCCATACCTGCCTGATTTTTGTTGCCGTTAAGATATTTATCTGAAAATGTTAAAAACTCATCACTGTTATATGGCATTTCGCAAACAGATGCTTTAACTTCTGAGGCAAATCCCAAAGCCGAGCAATTTATTTCCTTTGGGCTATCAATACCCTGTTCAACTAAAATACGCCTATCATATTCCCTTGCAACTAAAATCGCACTATTTAATTCTTCCCTGTTATGTGCCTTTGTAATACCAATACTTGAACCTAAATTGGAAGGCTTAACAAACATAGGATAAGTTAAAATGCTTTCGCACTTATCAAGCACCTTTTCAGGTTCTTTATCAAAATCGCCTCTATCAAAAAATGTGTAGGGCAATGTTGGAAATCCCGCACCTTGAAAAACTGCTTTCATTAAAATTTTATCCATGCCTGATGAAGATCCCAAAACACCGCTTGAAGCATACGGAATGTCTGCAAGTTCCAACAACCCTTGTAAAGTTCCGTCCTCACCATTTAACCCGTGCATCGCAATAATAGCACAGTCAATGGTCATATAAACATTATTTTCTTTTTTGAATACGCCCTGTTTTTCAGGTTTAAAAAGATATAATTGCTTAATGCGTGTGTTAGCAGGAAGGTATACCCTTTTTACATCTTTTGCACCTTTATCAAAACTTTTAAAAGCCTCAATGCTGACAAGTTTTTCGCCGGTAAACCAATCACCATCCCTTGTAATATATACAGGAACAGGGTTGTATTTGGTTTTATCCATATTCTGTATAAGTTGTTGCGCCGTTACAATAGAAACATCATGCTCAACTGTTTTTCCGCCAAAGAAAACTGCAACATTTAACATTTTGATTATCTCCTTATTCATTAAAGTTATCCGGTAAATCGTTTTCAAACAATACTACATCACCTGGAATAGTGATTTTTTGTAAAACCTGTGTTGCTTCATTTAAAGAAGAAACCTGATATATTTCACCTTTAAATCCATTTAAGCCTTCTACTATCTTTTCAGTACGCTTTTTACCAACTAATATGGCAATATCAGCATTATCTTTTATTTTTTCACCTAACTGAAAATGATATTTATCCTGATCTTTACCAAGTTCAACAAATCCCGGCGTTACTATTATCCGCCTTGAAACAAACCTGCCTAAAACATCTAACGCCGCAGAAGCACCGTTAGGGCTTGAATTAAACGCATCATCAATAATTGTTACCGGTTTTTGACTTACTATCTGTAATCTGTGTTCAACAGGCTGAATTTTACTGATTCCCCTTGCGATTTCTTCTAAAGTAAGCCCTATTTTATATGCCATCAAAGCTGCAACCAATATGTTTGAAATATTATGCTTACCTAAAAGTTTTGTGGTACATTCCTGTTTGTTTCCCTGTTTATCAATTAAGGTAAAAGCACTGCCAAAGCATCCAACAGAAATATTTTGTGCAATTAAATCATCATCTGGCGTAAAACCCGCAGTGTATTTTTCGCATTGAGCCTTATTGTAAAGTTCCAAAATATGCTCGTTACTTGATGCAAACACAGCGATGCCCGTTTTTTGTAATGCTTCAATAAGTTCAAATTTACCTTTTTTAACACCTTCAATAGATCCAAAAGTATCAAGATGCTGAGGTCCTATTGATGTTATTATTGCGTTATGAGGATGCACAAAATCGCAGATTTCTTTAATATCGCCAATATGGCGTGAACCCATTTCGCAAATAAACACCTGATCATCAGGCTGAAGCCTTTCCCTTATAACACGCACAACGCCCATGGTGGTATTATAACTTGAAGGCGGTGTAAGGCATGCGTACTTTTCACTAAGAATAGTTGAAAGTATAAATTTTGTGCTTGTTTTTCCATAAGAACCTGTTATGGCAACTATTTTTAAATCAGGTCTTCCCTGTAAAATTCGTTTTGCATCAAAAACATACCATTTTGCAATTAATTTTTCAACAGGCATCATAATTAATGATGCAAGCAAAACAAAAAGGGAAACAAGTATTATAGGAATAATGCAAAACACACTTGCGTTAAAAGATAATGTTTCGCTTATCTTTTCATTAAAAACATATCCCAACAAGAAATTATATATAAGAGTGATCAAGAAAAGCGCAAAAAACAAACGCTTTATTCTTGCAGTATAAACAAGAGGTTTTTTTGCTTTTTGCTTATTAAAAAACAGTTTTGGTTTTCTTATACGGGCAAAAAGATGATGAACATACTGGGTTATGAAATAACCTTCTAATTGAAGCATATGTATGTAATATCTTGATGCCATAAGTGTAAGCGCAGTTGAGGACAGCACTAACACAAGTTTAACTATATTCATTTTTACTCCTTAAAAAATGTTTTCACTATTGCTTCTGTGCGCGGAAGTTCTTCTAAAAAGGCATAATGAGTTCTGCCCATATAAACTACTTTTGCGCAATCCGGAATTTCCTTTTCCATAATATCCGCCATATATAAGGGGGTGGCGGTATCATTTTCGCCCCAGATTAAAAACGTGGGTGCCTGAATTTTTGATAATAAATAAGATAAATCTTCGTTTACAATGTTAGAAAAAGTTGCTTTCATAACATCTGATAACTTTTTATAATCTTCTGAACCTTTTGAGTTTTTCCATTTTTCAAATTTTCTAGGCGCAAATGTTTTTAAGAAAGACTTTGCAATTTTATAAGAATAAACTTTTAAATAGTAATCAAAACCGCGTTTATCTTTTATGCCCGCAGCACCGCAAAGCACCATTTTTTTAACCCTTCCAGGATTACGGGAAGCAATAATAATACTTAATCTGCAACCAAATGAATGGCCTAAAAAATATGCGCTGTTTATGTTTAATTTATCTAGTGTTTTTTCAACTATATCTGCATAATCATAAACAGTGATAGGTGTTGTAGGTTCAGGTGATTTGCCGTGACCTGAAAGGTCAATTAATGTTACCCTGTAACTATCTTTTAAAGCATTTTTAAGGTTATTAAGCAAAGTTATGTCATAACCCCAACCATGAAGAATTACTAAATCTTCGCCAACGCCTTCAGTTTCATAATTAATTTTATAGTTATCAACTTCAACTATCAATTAAAGTTCCTCCAACCACATAATCAAAGCATCTTCAGAATCAGAATAATATTTTTTTCTTACACCTGCTTCAACAAACCCGAATTTTTTATAAAGTTCTATTGCGCTTTTGTTTGAAACCCTTACCTCTAATGTCATAGCCTTGATGTTTTGCTCTTTGGCCTCTTCTGTTAAGGCGTTCATTAGCATTTTACCAAACCCTTTGCCCCTGTATTCTTTTTTAACGGCAATATTATTAATATCCCCTTCATCTAATATTTTCCAAAACCCGCCGTAAGCAACAACTTCATCGTTTACTGTTATTACGCAGATAGTAGAAAGAGGATTATTTATTTCCTTTTCGTACGCATCTTTTGACCAAGGCTCTTTAAAACTGTCTTTTTCGATAAGGTCAATTTCATCTAAAAACCGTTTTTCAAGTAAGTGAATTTCTGTTTTCATACTCACGCTCTGCCTGTGGCTTTCTTAAATATATTGCGTCAAGTTCATTATAGGTTATAAGTTTGTTTTCATTATACGCTTTTAGTGTTAAATACGCGCCGCTTGCTGCCCTTATAAAATTATGTTGTAAAGGTGCAAAAATTGCATTTTCACCTAAAATTGAACTTATTTTTTCTTTAAATGGTTTTACCCCATCACCTAAAAATAAAGTTTTTTTGTTTTTTAAAAACTCAAGCACTTCTTCTAAAGGGCAAACATCATATTCCCTGATAAGTTCGCCATTTTCATAAACTGCTGAATATACCTGTGAACGCCTTGCATCAAGAATGGGACACACAGTTTTAAAATACGGAACATTTTCTTTTAAACAATCAAGAGTTTTAACTGCATAACAGGGTTTATTCATTGCTTGTGCAAGACCTTTTGTTGCGCAAACACCAATGCGAACGCCTGTGAATGAGCCGGGTCCTGCAACACATGAAAAAATATCAATTTCTTCAATATCAACATTGGCGCTTTCAAGCACCTGTTCAACAAGAGGCATAATGGATTTTGAATGAACAAGACCGCTTAAAACTGTTTTTTCTGAAATAATCTGTTCATCTTTTAAAAGTGCACATGAAGCATATACACTTGAAGTATCAATACATAAAATATTCATTAAAGTTCACCTTTTATAATGGCGTTATTATCTATAACAGTAATTTTTCTTGAAAATTCGCCTGTTTTTTCAACATCCACCTGTATTACATTTGGCGGAAATTCATTTAACCTTTCACTCCATTCAACAGCACAAATGATGTTTTCGTCAAAAAAGAAATCATCAAAACCCATATTATAGCAATCGTCCTGCGTAATGCGGTAAAGATCAAAATGGCAAAGCATTTTATCGCCAAAGTATTGGCACATAATGGTGTAGGTTGGGCTTACCACCCTTTCTTTAACATTAAGCCCTTTTGCAAGACCTTTTACAAACACAGTTTTACCTGCACCAAGATCGCCTGTTAAAGCAATAAATGCGCCGATATTTATTTTTTTAACTAATTTTTCGCCCAAGGCTTCAGTTTCAGCAGGGCTTGTAATATTAAAACAGTATCTCATAATTACATATTATATAATATATTTCTATATTATGCAAGAAAAAACGCTTTTTACAGTAATATTTTTCCTTGTTAAAACATATGTTTTATAAAGAAGGAGTGATAAAAAAATGAATGAACTTATGAATCAGCCTGCACGGTTACCCTCAAGAAGTCTTGTTACTATTGAAAATCGTGAAAAGATAAGTATTACCGGTATAAAACAGGTAGATAGTTTTGATGAAAGTGAAATTAGTGCCCACCTTGAAAATTGTGCCGTTTCGGTTTACGGGCAAGGATTACATATTTCCCGCCTTGACCTTGATAACGGCATTTTAGTTGTTGACGGGTTTATTACGGGTGTAGAATATTCTGATTTACAGGCACACCAAGGCATTTTATCAAGGTTATTCAAATGAAGTTATTTGAATCATCAAAGCAAGCGCCTTTGTTTGCTTTATTTATAATTTTAGGAATAATTTTAGGAATAGTATACGATATTTTTTATGTGTTCAGATATAAAAGAAGACCTGTTTTAATGGCGGTTTCCGATATACTTTTTTCAGGCATATTTTTCGTTTTAACTTTACATTTTATTGAAAAATTCAACAATGGAAATATGTATTGGTTTATATTTTTAGCACTAATTTTAGGTTTTATTGCAGAAAGAATTACTTTAGGAAATTTTATTAAAATTTTTATAGACTTTTTTGCAAAAATCTTATATAATTTATATAGACGTTTGAATATTTCAAAATATTTAAAAATGCTTTCAAAGTAGGTAAAAAAGGGGTTTATTTATGGCAAGGAAGAAAAAATCTTCATTTCTTAGAATGCTTGGCACTTTGGTGCTTGTTTGCCTTTTAGGATATTTTTGCTATATGTATATAAATCAAGGTATTGTTCTTCAAAGGCAGAACGAGCAAATTGACCGTATGACTCAGGAAAACGCCCGCCTTGAAGAAGAATATCAAAAAATGCTTGATGAAGTTCAGAACAAAAGCACTTTAGAATATATTGATAAATATATGCGCAGTCATTTTGGCATGGTTAAAGATGGCGAAATCCGCGTTGACATTGTAGAAGAATAATGATAAAAGCAGTTATTGATATCGGCACAAATTCCACAAGGCTTTTTGTTGCAAAGATAAAGGAAAATAAATTAAATACTATATTAAAAATGCTTTCTACCACAAGGCTTGGTGAAGGCATTTTATCTTCACCGTTTATGCTTGAAAAAGCAATGGAACGAACAAGTGATAAGGTAAAAGAATTTGTTTTAATTGCAAAAGAACAAGGCGCGCAAGAAATATATGTTTATGCTACCGCGGTTGTTCGCGAAGCAAAAAATAAAGATGTTTTTAAAAAGATGATACTTGATAAAACAGGTATTGAATTAGATATTATTTCAGGGCAAACAGAGGGTGAGATTGCTTTTTTAGGTTCTGCAAGCGGATTTGAAAATCCTGCAGTAATTGATATAGGTGGTGGCTCAACTGAAGTTGTTACCAAAACAAATGGTGTTTTATCAGCATTATCCCTTAAAACAGGCGGTGTTCGCCTTAAAGAGCAGTTTGAAACACCCTCAGGAATCATTGATATAGCACCTATAAAAGAGTTTTTATTAAAAAATTATATTCCGCAATACATGGATTCTACTGATATAAAAAATGCAAAGACACTTATTGGCGTTAGCGGAACGCCCACAACTCTTTTATCCCTTTCTCTTGGGCTGAAAGAATATTCGCCTTCAAAAATACAAAATGGTATTTTTTTAAAAAAGGATCTTGACGATATTTTGTATCGCCTTGCTTCTTTAACAAAGGATAAACGCAGAGAGTTTTCTGGTGATTTTAAGGAAAGAGCCGATATAATCGTCTTTGGCGGATGTATACTTTCCTCCTTTATGGAGTATTATAATTTTGATAATATTGTAGTAAGTGACCGCGATTCACTTGAAGGATATTTAATAAAAAAAGCGACCGAATAGGTCGCTTTATTTTATCCACGCTTTTCTGTCAGGATAAAAAAGTATATTGGTTTTATCATACAATGCAAGTTGTAATTTTTGGGCTGCCCTTGGATAATCCACTTTCCAGTACCAGATACCGTTTACAGTTATTTCGCCTGCACATTCCCTGTCAGGCATACTGAATTCAGCAATTTCATAGTTAAGCCAACCGCCTGAAACAGCATTAATTGCTAAATCAAGTAATTCTTGTGAAGTGTACCCTGTCCGCACATAGCCATTGATTTCTGTTATCAAAGAAGCAACCGCTGTCGCATTTTTTGTTTTAAGTTTGTTGATTATCGCCTTAATTACTTGTTTTTGCCTTGTAACACGGGCTTCATCGCCACCTGTCTGATGGCGGATACGCATATAAATCAGGGCTGTTTCGCCGTTTATTGTATTCAGCCCTTCCTTTACTTTTGTGCCCCAGCTTGTGTTCATATATTCTTTTTCTGTTTTTGTTATGTTTATGGAAACACCGCCTAATTTATCAATTATTTTTGGCAACGAGTAAAAATTAACAAGGGCATAATTATCAATGGAAACTTTATAATACTGCTCTATCATTTTTATTTGTGCGCTGGGTCCTTGATAACTGTTGGCATGATGAAATTTTTCAAACCCTTTATTCTTGTTTGTTTCAACATATGCATACTGATCCCTTAAAATTGATGCCAGTGTGATTTTTCTAGTGTTATGGTTTATGGAAACTATAACCATCGCATCAGCACGAGAATTAAGATTCATATTTTCCGAATCAGTATCAATGCCCAACAAAAGAATATTTGTTACATTTTCTTCTTTTGCGGGAGCGCCGTTTTCACGCCATGAAAGAATGTTTGTATTCAATTCATTAACAGAATAATCTTTAACGGTACTTTTATCGTAAATGAACTCACTTTTAATATCAACACTTATGTTTGGGGTAAAAACTTCCCCTGTAATATCCTTTGTTAAGTATAGCCACAAGCAATAGCCGCCGCCAACAACAATGGTAGCAACACACAAAATTATTGCTAAAGTTTTAAAAAACAATTGTACGAAATCATCTTTTTGTTCCAATGTGCTACCTCCTTTTTTGTTTTTTTATTATATCCCAAAAAACATTATAAAGTCAAGGCATAACAACTTTGTTAAATTTAAATCAGAATATTTGCGCATAAAATAGGTTATTTTATCATTCTTTTATTATTGACATATACTTTTTAAAGTTTATAATATATTTAAAGGATGTGATTTTTTTGAAAATACTTATACTTACTTGCAATACAGGACAAGGTCATAATTCTACTGCAGATTCCATAAAAGAAAAATTTATAAACGAAGGTGTGGCGTGCGAAATCGCCGATGCTTTAAGTTTTGTTTCTCCAAAGATGTCCGATTTCATTTGCAACACTCACGCAAAATTATATAAATATGCCCCTGTTATCTTTGATCTTGGGTATGAACTTGCCGAAAAGCACCCTTCTGTTTTTGCAAATGATTCAGTTGCATATAATTTTTTCTGCCTTGGTGTAAAAAAACTTGAAAGTTTTGTTGAAGAAAATAAATTTACGGGAATAATTTCTGTACATATGTTCTGCGCCCTTATGGTTACCGAACTTAAAAAGAATTCAAGATTAAATATAAAAACAGCCTTTGTTTCAACAGATTACACCTGTCACCCCGGGGTGCAGGAAAGTAATATGGATGCATACTTTATTCCCCACGAAAATCTTATTGGTGAATTTGTTGCCTGTGGCGTTCCTGAGGAAAAAATTATTGCTTCAGGCATACCTGTAAAAAGAACATTTTATGAAAAAGGCGATAAATCAAAAGCAAAAGAGACTCTTGGTTTAAATAGTAATCAACCGCATATTTTAATGATGTGCGGTAGTATGGGTTGCGGTCCAATGGAAAATATGACCGAAAAAATCAAAGAAATTATGCCTTGCGATGCACATTTAACTGTTGTTTGCGGCACAAACACAAAATTAAAGAAAAAAATTGAAAAACATGCAGCAGAAAACATCACCGTTCTTGGCTATGCCAATAATGTTTCACTTTTAATGGACAGTGCCGACCTTTATGTTACAAAGCCCGGCGGATTATCTACTACTGAAGCGGCTATGAAGCGTTTGCCTTTAGCATTTATTGACGCAGTTTCAGGGTGTGAAAGTTATAACCGTTATTTCTTTTTAACGCGAGGTATGGCTATTGCATCTAACGATCAAAGCAAGCTGCCTGAACTTATAATTAAAAGGCTGATAAACGAACCCGCCTTAAAAAAACAGCGGGACATTATGGAAAAAGAATTTTCAATGGACCCGCAACAAGTGATTTTTGATTACTTTATGTAAATTGTTGACCTGTTTTATTTAAGTAATTAAAAACAGGTCTTTTTTGTTGCGCCTTTTGTTTTTAGAGCGTATAATATTTTTAAACATTTTTTTACTTGGGTGAATAATGAAAAAATTAGGTTACAACCACACTATTACAGCTTCATATATTGCATATACCGTACAGGCGCTTGTAAATAATTTTACGCCCCTTTTATTTGTTACATTTTCTTTTAATTACGGTATCAGCCTTGATAAAATAGGGTTTTTAGTTACAATAAACTTTTTGTTTCAGTTGTTTATTGATTTTATTGCTGCAAGATTTTTAGATAAAATCGGATACAGAACATCAATGATATGCGCCCAGTTAAGCGCTTCCTTTGGTTTTATTCTGCTTGGTTTTCTGCCCGATATTATTGACCCATTTTATGCCATAATTATTTCAACACTTTTTACTGCCTTAGGCGGCGGGTTAATTGAAGTTACCGTTTCCCCCATAGTTGAAGCAATACCCAAAGACAAAAAGCATAAAGGCGCTATGAGCATTTTGCATTCCTTTTACTGTTGGGGTCAGCTTTTAACAGTGCTTGTTTCTACTTTGTTTTTTATTGTTTGTGGTATTGAAAACTGGCGCATAATGTCGTTTTTATGGGCGTGCTTGCCATTATCAAACAGTATTTACTGTTTTTTTATTCCCATACGCTCTTTAAACGAAAAGGCTAAACCTTTACCCATTAAAAGTTTATTAAAAAACAAATTGTTCTGGCTTTTTATATTTATTATGGTTTGCGCAGGAGCAACAGAATTAACCGTAAGCCAATGGGCTTCTGCCTTAGCAGAAAAAAATCTTAATGTATCAAAAACTGTAGGTGACCTTACAGGGCCTTGCATTTTTGCACTTTTAATGGGGCTTGTTCGTGCTTTTTACGGCAAGTTTACCGATAAATTAAAAATCGAGAACGCCCTTTTATTAAGCGGAATTATCGGTGTTATCGGCTACCTGATGATTGCACTTTCACCTGTTCCCTTTATTTCTTTAACGGGTTGCGCCTTATCGGGAATTGCATCGGCTTTACTTTGGCCCGGAACACTAACCCTTTCAGCAAAATCAATTTACGGCGGTGGAACTGCTATGTTTGCCTTGCTTGCTTTAGGCGGAGATTTAGGTTGCAGTTTAGGTCCCGGTATTGCCGGATTTTTTTCAGAAATATTCGGGCAAAACTTGCAAATTGGAATTTTGTTTGGAATAATTTTTCCAATAGGCATAATTTTAGGCGCTATTATATATAAATGTAAAATAAATCAATAAAGAAAAAAGACCGACAAAAGTCGGTCTTTTTATACTCATAGAGTGCGAGAAAATTCACAATAGATTATTATTCGGGGACAACACAGGAGAACCGTCCCCTTGTGTCCTTAATTCTTCAATTTCTCCAAAATAACGATACAATATTTCGGTATTAATTTTTTCAATTTTATTAGAGTTCACATCACGTAAAAATTTATCTTTGTAATTATACAGCAAATAATTGATAGCTCCAAAAATATTATCACTATGTTTTGAATTTAACATTTCAAAAACAAACTCATAATCCATTAAATCTTCTGGAATGATGCATTTAACTGGTTCGCCATAATACGAATAATCTCTAACTTCTTTCCATTTTTTACGTTCCTTGCGATGTATAATCTGTCCATCCTTGTATTTGAAAACAAATTTAACACAATAAGGATATTCAAAAGAATGAGAATCAGCAAAATAAAAATATCGTTTTTCTCTCATAAAATCACCCAATCAGGAAACACAAAGGTACGGGGAAACACAAAGGGACGGTCTCTTGTGTTTTTATAATTTCCTAATAACACTAAAACCAACCCCTGTTAATCTGCATATCTGACGTATTGAAAGACCTTTTTCTTTCAATTGCGTTATAAATTTATCCCTTTTATTGATATCTAATTCAACTAATGTCGCATTGTTTACATATTCATTACAACACAGGAGAACCGTCCCCTGTGTTCGATTGGTCGTCGACTAACAAAGCACTTAAAGCTATCGAAATAAAACAGATTGAAATAATTGTACAAAGCAGTTTATACCACCACACAGTACTTGTGATAAATATTGAAAAAAAATCAAATACCCCAGCTATTATAATTAGTATATTGGTTATTTTTTTGATCTTTCTTATAAATATACCAACAAGTGATAAAACAACTATCAATATCCAAACATTAAACACACAAAAAAGCATTATAAAGCAAAGAAAAAATAATTTCTCATAATATGCCATTGCAAGCAATGTAGGAATTGACACTATTGAAAAATATGATGCTATGTCTAATCCACCTTTAGAAAAAAATATAAAAGTGCAAATAATTTTGGTAACACAAAAAAGATACATCAAGATACTACATATTTTCTTCTTCATTTTTATCCTCCGAAAGCACCTTTTATTCCTTCCACAAATGTCGCATTGTTTACATATTCATTATAACTGCTATATTTATATCCGTCAAGATTTTTGCAAATTCCTGCTTTTATGGAAGAAAAAAAGCCCCTGCAAAATTGCAGGGGCTTGTTTGTGAAGATTTCTCGTTCTCGCATTAAAACTCTGCGGAGTTGGGTGTACGAGGATAAGGAATAACATCCCTAATATTTTCCATACCGGTAATATAGCGCATCATTCTTTCAACGCCCATACCAAAACCGGAGTGCTGACAGGATCCGTATTTACGAAGATCCATATACCAGGAATAATCTTCGGGGTTAAGACCTAATTCATCAATACGCTTCATTAAAACATCGTAACGTTCTTCACGCTGTGATGAACCAACGATTTCACCTAATCCTGGGAAAAGAAGATCGGTTGCAGCAACAGTTTTGTTATCATCGTTCAGGCGCATATAGAAGCTCTTGCATTCCTTGGGATAATCGGTAACGAAAACAGGACGCTTAAATACAACATCAGCAAGGTATTTTTCGTGCTCGGTCTGAATACCTGTGCCCCAGGTTGCAGGAATATCAAATTTAATACCTGATTCATTTAAAATCTTTAATGCATCGCGATAAGATACGCGGGCAAAATCGCTGTTAACGGTATTGTTAAGCTTTTCAATTAAGCCTTTTTCCATAAATTTATCAAAGAAATTGATTTCATCAGGACAATGTTCAAGCACATACTTAATAACATATTTTGAAAGTGCTTCAATGGTATCCATTAAATCGTTAATATCTGCAAAAGCCATTTCAGGTTCAACCTGCCAGAATTCTGCTGCGTGGCGGGGTGTATTGCTGTTTTCTGCCCTGAAGCAAGGGCCAAAGGTATAAACATTTCTGAAGCCCCAACAGAAAGGCTCAACATTCAACTGACCTGAAACAGTCATAAATGCTTCTTTGCCAAAGAAATCTTTTGACCAATCAACCTTGCCATCTTCTGTTCTTGGTGGATTATCAACATCCATTGTAGAAATACGGAAAACTTCGCCTGCGCCTTCGCAGTCACTTGCAGTTACGCAAGGTGTTGCAACATATACAAAGCCATTATCCTGTAAGAACTTGTGAATTGCAAAGGTTAAAACTGAACGAACACGGAATACTGCGGTAAATGTGTTTGTTCTTGGCCTTAAATGAGCAACTGTTCTTAAATATTCAAAAGAATGCTTTTTCTTCTGAATTGGGAAATCAGGCTCACTTGTACCGTGAATATCAATTTTTGTTGCGTGAATTTCCAGTGGCTGACGAGCCTCAGGTGTAAGAACAACATCGCCTTCAACAATTAAACAAGCTGAAACATTCTGCTTTTCAACAATATCAAAGTTATCTATATTGCGGTCAAACACAATCTGAATATTCTTTTGTGTTGTGCCGTCATTAAGTTCAATAAACCCAAAATCCTTTGACGCCCTTATGGTGCGCACCCAACCTGCAACGGTAACGCGCTTTGCTTCATTGGACGCATATATATCTTTTACAAGATCTGTTTTCATAAAAAATATACCCCCTTAGCATATTCTTATATAATAATATTTGTATTATACTTGAAAGAACATAAATCTGTCAATCAAATTAACAATTTTATTTTGTTAAATGACTTGACAAACTATTTTTCAAGGCGTATAATTTTTACTGAAAGTGAGGTTTTTTTATTTATGAAGCAGTTAAACGGACTGAATGAAAAGATATTAAATGAAACTTTAGATAAAATTGAAAATATTAAAGCAGTTTTAATTGGTGATATCTGCCTTGATGTTTATTGGGTTGCAGATATGACAAAGAGCGTGCTTTCAAGAGAAACGCCCCATTTTCCTTTACCTGTTGTGGAAGAAAGAATGTCCTTAGGTGCAGGCGGAAATGCGGCAAACAATATGGCAACCTTATGCAAAAATGTAAGTGTTGTAAGTGTTATTGGTTCTGATTGGCGTGGCGTTTGCCTTAAAAACTGTTTAAAAAATTCAGGTATAAACGATGAATATATCGTTACAGTTAAAGACAGAATTACAAACGCTTACTGTAAGCCTATGCGTAAAGGCTTTTTAGGTTTTGAGGTTGAAGACCCAAGATTAGATTTTGAAAGTTATTCTTCAATAGATGAAGAAACGGAAGACAAAATTATTAAAAACCTTTATTCCGCCACAAAAGGCGCTGATGTTTTATGTGTAAGCGACCAGTTTGAAAACGGTTGCATTACAAAAAAGGTTCGCCAGGCAATTAACGAAATTGCAAAAAATATGCTTGTTGTAGTAGATAGCAGAAGCAGAATTTCAGAATATAAAAATGCATTTTTAAAGCCTAACGAAATTGAGTGCGCACGCACCCTTAATTTAAATGACGACCATCTTACAAAGGCTGACGAAATTGAAACTGAACGCACTTTAAAGGAATTATATAATCAAACAAACTCCAACATCTGCCTTACCTTAGGCAAAAAAGGCGTTCGTGTTTTAAAGGATGATAAAATTTATTCTTGTATCGGCTTAAAGGTTGAAGACCCCATTGATACCTGTGGTGCAGGGGATTGCTTTTTATCAGCCTTCTCACTTTCTTTGGCGGTTAAATCTGAAATCATTCACGCTTCAACAATAGGCAACCTTGCTTCTGCAATTTCCATTAAGAAAATAAACACAACAGGCAGTGCTTCACGACAGGAAATTTTGAATCTTTTTAATAAAGAGGCAAAAGATGAATAAGCCTAACAACTCTTCTTTAATGAAGGCGCAAAACAGAATAAACATTTTAAATTTAATTCGTACCGAGCCTGTATCCCGCGCAGAAATTGCCCGTAAAACAGGCTTAACAAGGGCGGCAGTTTCACTGATTGTTGATAATTTATTAAAAGAAAATCTTGTTATCGAAGGTGATGCTGTAAAATCTTTAAACGGAAGGCATCCAACACTTTTACACCTTAACCCATCTGCTTTTTATATCATTGGTATTGATATTTCAAGACAAGGTTGGTTAGTAGTTTTAACGGATTTTTCTGGCAACATTATTAAAAATTTTTCTGAAGAGTTTAAAAAAACTGAATCTGATACGGTTAATGCGATTAGTAAAAATATAAACCAATTAAAAAAAGAATATAAAAACATTTTAGGTGTGGGCATAATTGCACCGGGTCCGGTTGACCAGGAAAACGGCGTTATTCTTAATCCCCCTGATTTAAAACTGTTTAATAATTTTAATATCGTTAAAGCAATTAAAGATGCAACGGGAATAGATAATATTTGCTTTAAAAAGGATACCAACGCATTAGCATTAGCGGAAAAGGTTACAGGCAACAGGGATAACTTTTTATATTTGCTTGCTGATAGCGGGCTTGGTTCAGCGTATATAAAAAATGGTTCTCTTTTTCAGGGCGCTTCCGGATTTGGTTGTGAAATCGGGCATATCTCATTAAACATTTTCGGTGAAACTTGTTTTTGTGGAAACAAAGGTTGTGCGGAATTATACACCGCTAACCCGCGCATTGCAAAAACCGGCGGGCAAAAAGATTATAACACTCTTTGTTTTAATGCATTAAATGGCGATAAAAAAGCAATTTCCGCATTGAATTATCAAGGCGAAATGCTTGGGTTAACTCTTGTTTCCTTTATAAATCTTTTTGAGCCCGAAGGTATTATTTTAGGCGGAGATTTAATAAACGGCAGTTTTATTTTAGTGCCAAAAATTAAAGAAACAATAGAAAAACAGGCCTTGTCCCGTGCAACGCGAAAGATTGATGTTTGCGTTTCTTCACTAAAGGAAGATGCAAGAGCAAAGGCTTGTGCAAATTTAGTTATTGAAAATTATTTAGCGAGGTAGATTTTTATGAAAATATTAGAAGCACATGAAAAACATAATATAAAAGCCGCTATTTTTGATTTTGATGGTACTCTTTCAACTTTAAGATGTGGTTGGGAAGACGTTATGGCGCCATTGTTTGAAGAATATCTTAATAAAACACCAAATGTTAAAGAACTTGTTGCAGAATTTATTGATGCTTCAACAGGTATTCAGACCGTTATGCAGATGCAGTGGCTTAAAGATCAGGTTATTAAGCAAGGTGACGAGCCTATGGATGTTTGGGATTATAAAGCTGAATACAACCGCCGCCTGATGCAAAGCGTTGAAACAAAAAAAGAGCTTGCAAAGGATAATAAAGAAAACTACTTAATTAAAAACTGCGAAAACTTTTTAAAGGCTTTAAAGGAAAAAGGTATTAAACTTTACGCAGCAAGCGGAACTGACGATGCTGATGTTTTAAAAGAATCCGCTGTTTTAGGATTAGATAAATATTTTGACCAGATAAAAGGCGCTATGCCCTTTTCAACAGACTGCTCAAAGGAAGCCACTTTAAAATCCTTAATGGAACAATATAAAGGCGAAAACTTACTTGTTGTAGGTGACGGTCCCGTTGAAATCCGTTTAGGCAAAGAAGCAGGAGCCCTTACTTTAGGTATTTGCGCTAACGAAAAAAATTTACAAGGCTTTGATGAAGCAAAGATAAAGCGTTTAACTAACGCTAAAGCCCACGTTTTAATTGACAGTTTTGAAAACATTGACGAAATTTTAAATTGGATGGAGGAATAAAAAATGGATAACAATTTTATCGGTTCAGGAAAGAGCATGACCCTTGATTTTAAAAACATTAAAACCTACGATTCACATAACAGGCACAATTTAGTTACCATTGAAAATCTTATGATTCCGGGTAAAACACCCCACGAAAATTTTGAAGACCCTGATTTTTTAGAGCTTGTTGAAAGAATTAAGCAAGCACGCAAAAACGGACGCCCTGTAATATGGTCAATGGGTGCCCACGTTATAAAAAACAGGCTTTCCAGGTATATAATCCAACTTATTAAAATGGGCATTATTACTCACATTGCATCTAACGGCGCAGGCAGTATTCACGATTTTGAACTTGCTTATTTAGGCGGAACGAGTGAAGATGTTCCTACTGCCATTGAAGATGGCTCATTTGGTATGTGGGAGCAAACAGGCGCTTGGATGAATGAAGCATTAAAATTAGGTGCAAAAGAAAATTTAGGCTATGGTGAAGCTTTGGGTAAATATATTGCAGAAAATCCCAAAAAATTCCCCTACCGCGAAGATTGTGTGCTTTATCAGTGCTATATAAACAATATTCCCTGTTCATATCATATCGCCCTTGGCACAGATATTATCCATCAGCACCCAACCTGTGATATGTCCATAATCGGAAAATGCTCCGGTATTGATTTTAAAAAAATGTGCGCTTCCGTTGCTCAACTTGACGGTGGTGTGTTCTTAAACTTTGGCTCGGCAGTTATCGGTGCAGAAGTGTTTTTAAAGGCACTTTCTATTGCCCGTAATTTAGGCTACCCCACCTTTAATATTACTACCGCTAACTTTGACCTTATTAATTTAGGTAATTACCGCTCAAAAATTGGTTACGATGACCCCAATTACTACTACCGCCCAAGAAAAAACATCGTAAACCGCCCAACCTCACAAGGTGGCAAAGGCTGGCACTTTAACGGTGATCATCAGATAACTATTCCTACTTTATACGATTTAATCAAAGGTTAATTTTTTAAAAAACAATCGAATTAAGTTGCAATTATTGCAAACTTATCTTATAATATTATTTAGAAAATAAATCTTTGGAGGTATAAATATATGTTAGTTTCTGCAAAAGAGATGTTACAAAAGGCTAAAGCAGGCAAATATGCAGTTGGCCAGTTTAACATCAACAATCTTGAATGGACAAAGGCTATTCTTTTAACTGCACAGGAGAATAATTCACCTGTTATTTTAGGTGTTTCTGAAGGCGCAGCAAAGTATATGTGCGGTTTTAATACCGTTGTAAACATGGTTAAAGGTATGATTGAAACTTTAAACATCACCGTTCCTGTTGCAATTCACCTTGATCACGGCAGCTATGACGGCGCTTATAAGGCAATGGAAGCAGGTTTTTCTTCAGTTATGTTTGACGGTTCACACTACCCAATTGAAGAAAATATTGAAAAAACAAAACAAATTATTAAAGATGCAACTTCAAAAGGCATTTCAGTTGAAGCTGAAGTTGGCGCTATTGGCGGCGAAGAAGACGGTGTTGTTGGGTCAGGCGAAGTTGCAGATCCAAACGAATGTAAGATGATCGCTGATCTTGGCGTTTCAATGCTTGCAGCAGGTATTGGTAACATTCATGGCAAATATCCTGCAAACTGGGCAGGCTTAAGTTTTGAAACTTTAGATGCAATTCAGAAGTTAACAGGTGATATGCCCCTTGTTCTTCACGGTGGAACAGGAATTCCTGCTGACATGATTAAAAAAGCAATTTCCTTAGGTGTTTCAAAGATTAATGTTAATACTGAATGTCAGCTTGCTTTTCAGGAAGCTACAAGAAAATATATCGAAGCAGGCAAGGATCTTGAAGGTAAAGGTTTTGACCCAAGAAAACTTCTTGCCCCCGGCTTTGAAGCAATAAAGGTAACTGTTAAAGAAAAAATGGAACTCTTTGGTTCAATTAACAAGGCTTAAAAATTAAAAAAGATGCTTTAGATTTAAAGCATCTTTTTTTATTACATTTTCATTATTCCTGCACTCTGATATATTGCATAATATATTATAAGTGAAAGTAACACAAACACTGCGCATCCCCAAAATCGCCAGGAAATCGGTTCCAGCGTCTTTTCTTTAATTTTATTCTTTATACTTTCAAAAGTTTGATTAAGATAAGGCGATATTGCAAACACGCCAAAAATAAAACATCTTGCCGTAAAGAAATATCTGTTTTCAACATGTCCAAACGATGGAACAAGTGCAGAAAACAACAGCGCCAGATAGATTGCCATATCTACTGAAATTATATCTTTATAATTTGTAAAGCGCGCTTTAAATCTATCATAGAGCGAATACACAATTACTGCCATACTTACTAACATTACCGAAGGATAATTTACTGTTTTAGCAATTAAATTCTGAGGGTCATTCATTATACCCAGGAAAAGACGTTCGCTCCAACGCACAAGAAATCTTACAGGGTGCTGTATAATAAGTTGTATATAATCACCATAATTTAATATTGCACCGCCTGCGTTAACTTGCTCAAGCTGTTCCGGAGTTAAAAAGCCCATGCTTAAATTATCAGGCACTTGCGAAGGATATGTAATATGTAAAAGATTTTGTGATAACCCATTTATTATCCACGCTTGCCCGGTAGGTATCCATTGCCCCGCTGCCCTTGCCGGTTCAACAACATTGTTCATGTAAAATTGGTTAGGAAGCTTTGCGATATAGTAACAACAAAAAACAACTAACAAAGAAAGTGCCAATGAACCATAACTCTTAATTTGTTTAAATCCATGCTTTTTAAAATGCTTATAAATGGTATTGATAATTAGTGCAATTGCAACAATTACTGTAGAAATCGCAAACTGTCCGCTTAAGCACATATTTAAGCCAAACCATATTCCAAACCAAACAAACTTAATGACTTTTTTATCTTCATTTTTTACTATATTCATAGCGCTGTTACAAAGAGCAAAAAACATTGCGCAACTCATCATATCAACACTGACTATAAAATTAATGTTGCTTTCAAAAATGATTAAAAGCGCTACAAGAAGATATCTTTGTAAAACAGACACTTTTTCGTTTTTATGAATATGCCCTACAAGATTTGGAATGCCATATGCTGCCACATATCCAAAACACAAAGCATTGAACAGTTTAAATATTATGTATTGGGGAATATTTAAAATCCCTGCTATAAATATATCCAACACACAAGGCAAAAATGCATATACACCTTTATACATTACATAAGAGTAGTACTTGTCTTGACTAAAAAATGTTTGAGCAACCTTCCATGTTTCCTGGGCATCACCGGACAATGATAACAAATCAACAGAATAAGTTATCAAAAACATTATAAGCGCCGCCAAAGAAAAAATGAATGCTTTTGAGCTAATCACTTGTTTTAAAACTTTTAATAATTTTTTCATATCTTTCCCCTATCTTGAATTTTTTATAATTATATACCCGTCTTACACATTCGTCAAGGACATTGAAATATTTATAAGTTGACAATGCATTTGCTAAGTTGTATAATTTAGTAAAATATTATAATGCATAATTGTGCAATATAAAAGGAGTTAAAAATGCAGCCAAGGGTCAGTGTCCTTATTCCTGCTTATAATCATGGAAATTACGTAGGTCTTACTATTGAAAGCGTGCTTAACCAAACTTTTTCCAATTTTGAACTTCTGATTGGTGATGACTGTTCTTGCGATAACACAAAAGAAGTTATTAAAAGCTATGATGATGCGCGCATAAAAGCTGTTTTTTTTGAAGAAAATCAAGGCACAGTAATTTCTTTAAATCATCTGTTAGGCATGGCGCAAGGTGAATATATTGCAGTTTTAGGTTCAGATGATATTTGGGAAAAAGATAAATTAGAAAAGCAACTGCAAATACTTGAAAACGATGCATCCCTTGCGGCTTGTTTTACTTACGCACAAATAATCGATAAAAATTCTGAAAAAATCAGCGCAAGTGATGTTTTTCCGTTATCAATTTTTCAATATGATAATTTCCCCCGCGAAAAAATGCTTTGTGATTTTTTTGTCAGCGGTAATCATTTATGTCATTCAAGTGCGTTAATAAGAACTACCGTTCATAACCAAATCGGTCAATATTTGCCTCAATTACGTCAGTTGCATGATTTTGACCTCTGGATAAAAATATTATTAAAACATCCTATCTACATAATAAAAGAAAATCTTGTAAAATACAGGTTTGTGGAAAATACAAATAACGTAAGTCAGGCAAGCGACACAAATAATATCCGCCTTTACAACGAAGCAAAATTCGTTATTGAAAATATGTTTGAACATATTTCTGATGAAGATTTTATAAAAGGCTTTGGTGATTTTTTCATTAATAGCGGCGCTTCTTCACCGGAACAAATAAAATGCGAAAAGTTTTTTATTCTCTGGAATAAAGGCCTGTGGAACTCAAGCGTAAAAACTCTTGGGTTGGACTTTTTAATGAAGAATCTTTCAAACAAAACTTTTCGTGAATGCATGAAAAAAGAATACGGATATTCTTTAAACGATCTATATGCTTTTACAGGCAATTTTGCAGCAAACTGTGATTCAGATATGCATAAAGATTTTCCCATTTACAAAAAAGAAAACATTTCTTTAAAAAACGAACTTGAAAGCATCTACGCTTCAAAAGCATGGAAATTAGCAAGTTTAATAAAAAAATTCCGCAATATTTTTAGGAGAAACCATTAATGACAAAAGATCTTTTTACTGTTATTTTGTTGCATTATAACCAACCGCGATATGTTTTAAGCGCCATTGATTCGGTTTTAAAACAAAATTATAATAATATCGAAATCATTCTGGCAGATGATGCCTCAACAGACATTGATCTTGATATGATAAAAGATTACATCAATGTTAATAAGAAGGATAACATATCCAATATAGAATATTGCATTAACGAAATCAATCAAGGCACAGTAAAAACTATTAATCGCGCTGTAAAAGCTGCAAAAGGTAAATATATTTTGTTTTTTGCTGCTGACGATGCTTTATATGATGAAAATGTTGTTGCTAATTTTGAAAAATCATTTAGAAAAGCCGAGGATAACGTTTATATGATTTCATCTCAATGTCATATGATGGACGAGCAGATGAAAAACGAGTTGAGTGTTTTTGTGCGCCCTACACAAGCAGCAAGTTTTAATAAAATGACTGCATTTGAACAGTTCCGTGTATTTAGTTCAACTTGTTTTCTTGCTATCGGCGCAACAGCAATGCGCAACGATATGTTTGAAAAATTCGGATATTTCAACGAAACCTATAAATTCATAGAAGACTGGGCTTATTTTTTACATCTCACCCGTTCAGGCGGGCTTATCCGCTATGTTGATTTTAACGGTCTTTTGCACCGCGACGGCGGTATCAGCCATTATGAAACAACGGGCGTTTTGCCAAAGCATGTTCTTCAATATAAGCTTGACATGATACATATTTTTGAAAATGAAATTATGCCTTATTTTAAGCATTTTGAATCGAAAGAACGCACTCTTATTTTCCAAAGATATCACTATGAAAAACATGCTTATTATAACGGTGGCGGAACTGAAAAAGTTTTATCAAAACTAAAACTTTTTAAGATGTTTCCTTCCCATTTTATTCGTTGCATGTTGCTTCCTTTTTTAGATAGTTGGTCTCCCCTTTTAAAAGTAACAAAATTTACCGCCTATTTATCAGCAATTTATATAGGATATTCTATTGCTTCATTGGAAGTATTTAATCGCCAGTTATTCCTCCTTTATATCCTTGAATACAGCCTTATAATCAGCACAGCAGTGGTTTTGATTGTACTGTTTATGTCCTTTGGGTTAAAATTTTTTAAAGCTCTGAAACACTTTATAAAAAGGAGATAATTTATGTTTAATGTTTCACATTACAAATTTGGAAGGTTTTTTGATGCCACCTACGGAAGTCTGACTGCACTGGAAGCCGAACAAAGTTTTCCTTTTGGTGTTAAACGTGTTTATTATATTTATGAGGTTCCGGATGGTACGCGCAGGGGATTTCATTCCCATAAAGACCTGCACCAAATGCTTATATGTGTTCACGGCAGTGTAAAAATACTTACAAAGACCCCTTATGAAGAAGAAATAACTGAGCTTTCAAGCCCCGATAAAGGTCTTTACATCGGCCCTATGGTTTGGCGTGAAATGTATGATTTTACCCCCGGTTCAGTATTGCTGGTGCTTGCAAGCGAACATTATAATGTTAACGATTACATAAGAGATTATAAAGAATATGAAAAAATCGCTACTGATTTTTTAAAAAGCGAGGTTAAATAATATGAATATACCTTTTTCTACATTTGACAGAATGCATGCGGACATCCGCACTGAGATGCTTGATAAATTTACTAAAATGTGCGACCGTGGATGGTTTATTCAGGGCAGTGAATATGAAAGCTTTGAAAAAGAATTTGCAACATATTGTGATGCAAAACATTGTATTGGTGTTGGCAACGGTCTTGATGCAATCTACCTTGTTCTTCTTGCTTTAGGTATTGGCAGAGGCGATGAAGTTATTATTCCATCTAACACATTTATTGCTACAGCCCTTGCTGTTTCATATACCGGCGCAACCCCCGTACTTGTTGATCCTGATGAAATTACATATAATATGTGTTCAAAAGGGCTTAGCGAAGCTTTAACAGATAAAACCAAAGCAATTATTCCCGTTCATCTTTACGGTCAGGCTGCCGAAATGGATGAAATTATGGATTTTGCAAACAAGCACAACCTGTTTGTTGTTGAAGATTGCGCCCAAGCCCACGGAGCTTTATATAAGGGCAAAAAGGTAGGTACCTTTGGCGTTGCTGGCTGTTTTAGTTTTTATCCTGGCAAAAATCTTGGCGCTTTAGGTGATGGTGGCGCTGTTGTATCAAATTCAGATGAAATTGCGCAAAAAGTACGCACCATTGCCAATTATGGTTCAAAAGAAAAATATAACCATGTTTATATGGGTACAAACAGCCGTCTTGATGAAGTTCAGGCAGGTCTTTTAAGAATAAAACTTCAGCATCTTGATGAATACAATGCTGATCGTAACCGTATTGCCAACAGATATCTTGAAGGTATCAAAAATTCAAAAATCAAACTTCCTGTTATCGGAAAAGACAGAACACATATCTGGCACATATTTGCAATTATGACATCCTGCCGTGACGAACTTGAAAAATATTTGCTTGATAAAGGCATTGGTGTTGCAAAACACTATCCTATAGCAATTCCTGATCAAAAAGCATATGCCTCCCTTAATTTACCGCACATGCCGCTTGCATCTGAAATTGCAGCAACAGAATTATCTTTGCCACTGTTTGTTGGTATGACTGACGAAGAAATTGATTATGTTATTGATGCTATCAATAATTTTTAAGGTGATATTATGCGATTAAGAAACCCGGAATTAAAAGATAAAGAAAGAATGCTTGGTTGGATGAAAGATCCTCGCACAAAAACAATTTTTGCCACTGATTTTGCAAGTTTTACTGATGAAAAAGTTGAAAACTTTATCAAAAACGCTAGCAACGATCCTAATAATGTGAATTTTGTTTGTGTAGATGACCAAGACAAATATTTAGGTACAGTAAGCCTTAAAAACATTGATCCAATTGCAAAAAATGCTGAGTATGCCATTAGTTTTTGCTATGATGCACAAGGCACAGGTGCTTCAAAATTCGCAACAGAAGAGATTTTAAAATACGCTTTTAACGTTCTTAACCTTGAACGCGTTTACCTTAATGTTATTCCTCAAAATCAAAGAGCAAACGGTTTTTACAAAAAAATGGGTTTTAAATTCGAAGGGGAGTTCCGTAATCATATCGTTGTAAACGGCGAACTTTGTAATCTTTGTTGGTATAGTATTTTAAAAGACGAATTTAATGGATAAAAAAAACGGTCAGATTAAATCTGACCGTTTGTTTTTTTATTCTTCATCAAAATCTTCGTCTGTGTGGCAACCGTGGCAAGAGCAACAATCACCGCTGCATCCGCCGCCCTGATGTTCAAACATTTCCATTAAGAAAGGTGTAAGTTTTTCCATCTCGTCATCATCGGGCATATGGAATGCAAGTTCGCCGTCTTTATCTTCCATTCGCATAACATATATGCCGCCATCTTCAGCATCCTGTGGGGTTGCTAAAAGAGCGTAGTTTTTACCGTCAAACTCAAAATTATCAATCATCATTAAAGCAATTTCGTTGCCTGCATCATCCTGAAAGTATAATAAATCTTCCATTTTCATTTCCTCCAAATCATTATTTAATATAATTATAGCCTTTATTATGATTGTTGGCAAGTTAAATATTTTTATACTTTATTACACATTTTCTTCACTTGCAAATAAATGTGAAATATATTATACTATTATATATTTAGTACATCATATATCAGTAGGTGATTTTAATGAAATATGTTTCTATTGGCGGTCAGGCAGTTATGGAAGGTGTTATGATGAAGTCTGCTTCATCACTTGCTATGTCTGTTCGCCGCGCAGATGGCACGATAGTTGTTGAAAAACAAAAACTGACTATGAAATCCTGGCGCAAAGCTGTAAACAAAATTCCCGTTGTGCGCGGTGTTGTTGCCTTTGTTGATTCTTTAATTTCAGGTATGAATTTAACAAGCCAGTCGGCACAAATGTATGGTGAGGACCTTTTAGAAGGTGAAGAACCAACAAAGTTTGAAAAATGGCTTTCAAAAACATTTAAAATAAAATTAGAAACCGTTGCCATCGTTTTGGGCATTGTGCTTGGATTAGGCTTATCTTTTGTGCTTTTTATGTTTTTGCCTTCCCTTGTTTCAACTTTGATTTCTAAAATATTTGGAATTACCGTTGAAACCGCTACCCCCTTAACGAAACTTCTTTTGAATATTGCCGAAGGTTTTACTAAAATTTTAATTTTTTTAGGATACCTTTTTGCCATTGGTTTTATGAAGGATATTAAACGCCTTTTTATGTATCACGGCGCAGAACATAAGGTTATTTCTTGTTATGAACACGGCGATGAACTTACCGTGGAAAACGCAAGAAAGTATTCCACAAGCCACCCGCGTTGCGGAACGTCGTTTATGTTCATTATAATGGTTGTTGGTATATTGATAGCCTCAATTATAGATAATTTGTTTGGTTTTAACACATTAACTATGGGCGCATCAATTGTTCGTTTATTAGCAAAGATTCTTTTGCTTCCTGTTGTTGCAGGCACTTCCTATGAAATTTTAAAACTTTTAGCAAAAAGCGATAATATCTTTTTCCGCATTTTAAGGGCTCCGGGAATGTTATTGCAAAAACTATCAACAAGAGAGCCTGACGATAGCATGCTTGAAGTTTCTCTTGTGAGTTTTAAAACTGTTTTGGTTATGGATGGATTAATGGAAGAAGAAGTAAAAACTGTTGATGAATTAAATGAGAGTAATGAAAATGACAGTCAATAATGCGTTGGTTTTGGCAAAACAAACCCTTAATAATGTACCTGACAGGGACGTTGATGCTGTATGGATAGTTTGTGCTGTTACAGGAATAAAAAGAAATTCCCTGCACTTTGAAAAAGACAAGGAATTAACTGAAAAACAGATTGTTAGTCTTAACGCAATTTTACAAAGACGTAAAACACGGGAACCACTGCAATACATTTTAGGTTTTGTTCCCTTTTATAACATTATTTTAAACACAGATAACCGCGCGCTGATACCGCGAGACGAAACTGCCCTTTTAGTTGAACAGGCGCTTGATTTTATACAAAAAAACAACTATAAAACGATTCTTGATATTGGTACAGGCTCAGGTGCCATTGCAATTTCAGTTAAAAAGAATGCACCAGAAACTTGCGTTACTGCAGTTGATATCAGCGAAAAGGCTATTTCTTTAGCAAAAGAAAACGCAAAAGAAAACGAAACCGAAATTGAATTTATAAAAAGTGACCTTTTTGAAAATCTGCAAAACCGCAAGTTTGATTGCATTTTATCAAACCCCCCTTATATTCCCACAAAAGATATGGAAAAGTTAGAAAAAGAACTTTCGTTCGAGCCAAAGAACGCTCTTGATGGCGGTAGTGACGGGCTTGATTTTTACAGGGATATAATTTGCCAGGCGAAAGAGCATTTAAACAAAAACGGGCTTTTGATGTTTGAAATCGGCTTTGACCAAGGAGACGCAGTAAAGACTTTGCTTTCAAAAAGCGGATTTACCGATAGTGTGGTTTTAAAGGACTATTCCAGGTTAGACCGCATAGTTTACACTTTTTACGAGGGATAATTTATGTTAGAAAAACTTGAAGAAATGTCAATACGCTTTCAGGAGCTTAATCAGAAATTAAGCGAGCCTGACGTTATAAATGATAGAAAACTTTGGCAGGAGCTTGCAAAGGAGCACGCTGTTTTATCAGAGATACAGGAAAAATATGAAGAATATACTGCTGTATTAAAAGGCATTGACGATGCAAACGAATTAATTGAATCAGGCGATGAAGAAATGAATGAACTTGCCGAAATTGAATTAAGTGAGTTAAAGCCAAAGGAAGAAATTTTAGAGCAGGAATTAAAGGAATTGCTTGCACCCCGTGACCCTGATGACGATAAAAACGTTGTTCTGGAAATCCGCGCAGGTACAGGCGGTGAAGAAGCAGCTCTTTTTGGTGCTGACCTTTTAAGAATGTATATGAAATATGCCGAAAAAAAAGGTTGGAACTTTGAAATAACAAGCCTTTCCGAAACGGAAATCGGCGGTATTAAGGAAGCCGTATGCTTAGTTTCAGGCAAAGAAGTTTTCCGCCATATGAAATACGAAAGCGGTGCTCACCGCGTGCAACGCGTGCCCGTTACGGAATCAGGCGGCAGAATTCATACTTCTGCCGCAACCGTTGCAGTGTTGCCTGAAGCTGACGATATTGATATTACTATAAACGCTGAAGATTTATTAATTGAAACACACCGTTCTTCAGGCGCAGGCGGTCAGCACGTTAATAAAACTGAATCTGCCGTTAGAATGATACATTTGCCAACAGGCATTGAGGTTGACTGCCAGGACGAGCGTTCGCAGATTAAAAACCGCGAAAAAGCCATGAAAGTTTTAAAATCACGCGTTTACGATTACTATAAAACCATCGCTGACAACGAATACTCTGAGGCGAGAAAAAGTCAGGTTGGTTCAGGTGACAGAAGTGAAAGAATCCGCACTTATAATTTTCCACAGGGCCGTGTTACCGACCACCGCGTTGGCGTTACCCTTTATAAATTAGACGCATTTTTAGAAGGCGCTATGGACGAAATTGTTTCCGCATTGATTTTAACCAAACCAGTATAGCTTGAACCAGTTGTAAAATGTAAAATTTGCGTTTTAATTGTGTCAAAGCCCTTGATAATATTTCCTATATTGTCTGCGGGCTTTTCCTTGTTAAAACAAAAATTTTATCATTTTTCAATCTGCGACCTTAAACTGCTCAATTTTGGTGAGATTTAGGTGCGAAGGACGCGTTAAGGCAGGTCGCCTTAAAAGGACGACAAACCGAAATATGCCTAAATTCAGCCGTTTAAGGCTGGTTCAATTTATAATGGTTTGGTTAGCAGGCAGTACAGGAGAATTAAATAACGAAGAATAAAAATTAAAACAGGCTTAAATTAAGCCTGTTTTTTTATGTATTCAATTAAATCTGTTTCTTGGTTTTTAACCTTGTTTTCAATAACCGCATTTAATAAAACATTTAATGCTTCCTTTATTTTATAACTTTTAAAACCAAGATTTTTCAGCGTTTGCCCTTGTATATCAAGTTCGTTTACACTTGTTATTCCTTTTGATGCTAAAATAGCGTTTTTATTATAATCTTCTTTGGTTATTACGGTTAAGTATGAACATAAAAACAGGATTTGTTCTTTTGAATGTTCACACATCATTTTTTGCAAAAACGCTTTATCGTTTAAAATCTTTTTATTAAGCAATTCTTTTAAGTTTAATACTAAACACTTTGTTTTGGTTTCAACTTTTAAGCGGTCAAGTTCTTTTTTTGTGTCGCTATTTATTAAAAGCACCGCCAAACATAAAAGCCATGAACATTCACATTCCTTTATATGTTTACATATTATATCCCATTTTTCTGTGTTAAGCGTAGGAAAAACGTTTTCAAAAACAGGCTTTGTTTTCCTTATTATATTATGTGCATTAGCCTCTGAAAGCATTTTTTTAAGTTCGGTATAAATACGTTCATAAGCAATATGCTTTAAATTGGGCGCTAATTGATTTAAAGAATTTAAGGTGTTTTCTTGTATAACAAAGCCCTCTTTAGAAGCAAAACGCAAACACCTCATAATCCTTAAAGCGTCTTCGTTAAACCTTTTTTCAGGGTCTCCTACCGTTCGGATAATTTTGTTTTTTAAATCGCTTTTACCGTTAAAAACATCAATGATATTTTCATTTTTATCCATCGCCATAGCGTTTATGGTAAAATCCCTACGGGCAAGGTCTTCCTTTAAATTTGGGGTAAAAGTTACGTTTTCGGGCCTGCGCGAATCCAGATAATCCCCATCAATACGGTAGGTGGTTATTTCAATCATTTCACCATTTATTATTACACCAACAGTGCCATGTTTAAGCCCCTTTAAGTTAAGGTGAAATTCACTAAATACTTCTGCAATTTTCTGCGGAAGAGCGTTTGTGGTTATATCGTAATCTTCAGGAACTTTATTAAGCAGTTTATCACGGACGCATCCGCCAACAAGATATGCCTGAAACCCGTTTTCGTTTAACTTATTTAATATGTATTCCGCATTTTTAGGAAGCATTTATTTCACCTGCCTTAACCAAACCATTGTAACTTGAATCAGTTGTAAAATGTAAAATTTTTCAATCTGCGACCTTAAACTGCTTAATTTTGAGCAGATTTAGGTACGAAGGACGCATTAAGGCAGGACGCCTTAAAAGGACGACAAACCAAAATATGCCTGAATTCAGCAGTTTAAGGCTGGTTCAAACTATAATGGTTTGATTAACCTAATTATACCATCTAAAAAAATTTAGTCAATACTATTGAAAATCCTTGAAATTTGTGATATATTTAGTATGTATTTATATTTATGGAGGCAAAAATATGAAATCCGTTAAAGATTATGTAACCACTATTCCCGATTTTCCCGAAGAAGGAATTTTATTTAGAGATATAACAACCGTTTTACAGGATGCAGATGGCTTTAAACTTGCCATTGATGAATTTTTAAAACTTTTAAAAGATGTTGAATTCGATGTTATCGCCGGCGCAGAATCACGCGGTTTTATATTTGGCGCGCCCTTAGCGTACTTATTAAACAAACCCTTTGTTTTAATTCGTAAAAAAGGCAAACTGCCAAGGGAAACCGTTACAAAAGAATACGCCCTTGAATACGGCACCGCGCAAATTGAAATGCACAAAGATTCAATTAAAAAAGGAGAAAAAGTTGTTTTAATTGACGATTTAATTGCAACCGGTGGCACAGTTAAAGCCTGTTGCGAACTTGTTGAAGAACTTGGCGGAACGGTAGAAAAAATTCTTTTCCTTTTAGAGTTAAAAGGCTTAAACGGCCGCGAACTTTTAAAGGATTATAAAGTTGAATCAGTTATTCAGTATGATGGAAAATAAATAAAGCCAACGGATTATCCGTTGGCTTTTTTGTTAAAACTCCGTAAAGCCAAGGCTTACGCGCAAGCCGTCTTCTACTTTGTTCATTGTTATATTGTTAAGGCCGCCTAATTTTTCTTTAAGCCGCTTTTTATCGATGGTGCGTATCTGTTCTAAAAGTATTACCGAATTTTTTGGCAAGCCATGTCTTTCGCCCTGAAGGGCTATATGGGTGGGCAGTTTTGCTTTATCTGTTTTTGATGTTATTGCCGCAACGATAATTGTGGGGCTGTATTTATTGCCTATATCGTTTTGCAGTATTAGAACAGGGCGGATTCCGCCTTGTTCACTGCCCACAACGGGCGAAAGGTCAGCGTAATATATTTCGCCCCTTTTTATCAATGTGCTTCACCCTTTCAATAACAAGACCGCTTTTTAAAAATCGGCATCTTCTTCTAATATTCTGCAAAGCCTTAAATTTAGTTTTGCAAAAGTTTTGTAGCCTCTTTTTAAAAGCGTTCTTACTTTCATTTTATGCTTTTTTACAAAAAATTGTTTAAGCGCCTTATTAACTACCTTATCTTTATCAGAAAATTTTGATGCTTTTTTTAATGCCTCAAAATTTTTATTTGAAATTTTTACCGTAATTTGTTTCACGGTTTTTTGCTCCTTTCATATTATTGCGCTTTTATTTTTCCTTCATTCAATTATTTTAATTTGCCTAAAATTTTTCTTGTTTTGCTATTTTTTAGCCTTGAAATAAGTGTTTTTTGTATATTTTGTGAAAATTTGATAACAATTAAATTAAATTGCACCAAACTAGTTGACAAATTAATTTAAGTTGCATATAATAAAATCGTAATTAGCACTCACCAAACCCGAGTGCTAACAAAAGTCAAAAAAAGGGGAGGGTAAAACATGGGTGAATTAAGTCAGCGGCAACGGGAAATATTGCAGGCTATAATTGAAGATTATATTTCAAACGCAATGCCTGTTGGATCCAGAACTATTTCAAAAAACTTTGCTCTTTCTTCAGCAACAATCCGTAACGAGATGAGCGATCTTGAAGATCTTGGTTATCTTGAGCAACCTCACACTTCTGCAGGCAGAGTGCCAAGCGAAAAGGCTTACAGATTTTATGTTGATAACCTTTTAAAACTTTCGACCCTTTCTTTACCGGAAATAGAATACATAAAAACCTATTATGATAAACGAATTGGTCAGACAGGTGAAGTGCTTACAGATGCCGCAAAGGTTATAAGTGACCTTACACAATACGTTTCAATAGTAACACCGCCTAAAACAAAAAATGTTAATGTTTCAAGCATACAGCTTATGCCGGTAAATTCTATGACAGCAATGGTTGTGCTTTTAACCGATACAGGAATGATTCAGAACACGCCCATAACATTACCAAGAAGTGTTTCTGTTGATGAACTTAACAGTATGAGTCAACTTTTAAACAGAATGTTTGCAGGAAAAAGTGTTGACGAAATTCATCCCGGCGCCCAATATATTGTAGAAAATGAAATCGCTGACCAAAAACAGATTTTTGATGCTATATGTACAGTGCTTTGCGCACGATTAAAACAAAAACAGGAGAAACTTGTTATTGAAGGGGCAAGTAAAATGCTTTCCCATCAGGAGTTTACCGATGTAAATAAAGCCCGCGGTTTTTTGCAACTTTTAGAAGAAAATCAAAAAATTGGCGAACTTGTTAATAACGACGAAAACGGAATAAGCGTTCGCATTGGTCATGAAACAGGCCTTGGCGATGTCAGTGTTGTTACTGCAACTTATTCTGCCCATGGCAAAGACCTTGGTAAAATTGGTGTTATAGGACCTACACGAATGCAATATGATAAAGTGCTTTCTGTTTTAGATCAGGTTGGCAAAACACTTTCTGATATATTTACAGAGCCTGCGGGCTTAAAGGAGAATGACGATGAGTAAGAAAAAAGAAGAAGAAATAAAAGAGACAGTTGAAGAAACCAACGCAAATGACGATTATCAGTCAGTTGAAGAAGTTAAAGAAGAACAGCCTATTTCTAAAGAAGAAGAATATCTTGCGCTTGCCCAAAGAATACAAGCAGATTTTGATAACTATCGAAAAAGAAATGTTACATTAAGGGCAGATGCATTAAGCGACGGTAAGGTTGAAGCAGTAAAAGCTTTTTTACCTGTTTTAGATAACCTTGAACGCGCGTTGGAAACTGAACGCAAAAACGGTACAACAGGTTCTTTAATGGAAGGCCTTGAAATCGTACTTAAACAGATGCTTAAATCTTTAAGCGATTTAGGCGTTCAGGAAATTGAAGCATTAAATAAGCCTTTTGACCCTACCTGCCATAACGCGATGATGCAAATTCCTGCGCAAGAAGGACAGGAAAAAGGCGTTGTAGCCACCGTATTTGAAAAAGGCTACAAAATGGGTGACAAAATAATTCGCTATTCAATGGTTCAAGTAACCAAACCATGATAGCTTGAACCAGCCTTAAACGGCTGAATTTAGGCATATTTCGGTTTGGCGTCCTTTTAAGGCGACCTGTCTTAACGCGTCCTTCGCACCTAAATCTGCTCAAAATTGAGCAGTTTAAGGTCGCAGATTGAAAAATGATAAAATTTTTGTTTTAACAAGGAAAAGCCCGCAGACAATATAGGAAATATTATCAAGGGCTTTGACACAATTAAAACGTAAATTTTACATTTTACAACTGATTCAAGTTATAATGGTTTGGTTAACCATTTAATAAATAAATTTAATTAAATTTTGGAGGATATATATTATGAGTAAAATTATTGGTATTGACTTAGGTACAACTAACTCCTGCGTAGCAGTTATGGAAGGCGGCGAACCCGTTGTAATTCCTAATTCTGAAGGCGCAAGAACAACCCCTTCTGTTGTAGCATTTAAAGATGGCGAACGCTTAGTTGGTGCTATTGCAAAGCGTCAGGCAGTTGCAAACCCTGATAACACAGTTATGTCCATCAAACGCGATATGGGCACAAACAACAAAAAAACTATTGAAGGCAAAGCATATTCACCACAGGAAATTTCTGCAATGATTCTTGCTAAATTAAAGGCAGATGCAGAAGCTTATTTAGGACAGAGCGTAACACAGGCAGTTATTACTGTTCCTGCTTACTTTAACGATTCACAGCGCCAGGCAACTAAGGACGCAGGTAAAATTGCAGGTTTAGAAGTTCTTCGTATTATCAACGAACCTACAGCCGCATCACTTTCATACGGTTTAGATAAAGAAGATAACCAAAAAATCCTTATTTACGACCTTGGTGGCGGTACATTTGACGTTTCAATTCTTGAAATCGGCGATGGCGTTTTTGAAGTTCTTGCAACAAACGGTGATACCCGTCTTGGCGGTGACGACTTTGACCAGAAGATCATTGACTGGATGGTTAATGAATTCAAAATGTCAAACGGCGTTGATTTAAGAACTGACAAGATGGCAATGCAACGCTTAAAGGAAGCTGCTGAAAAGGCAAAGATTGACCTTTCAGGCACACTTTCAGCAAGCATTAACCTTCCTTATATCACAATGGGCGCAGCAGGCCCCTTACACCTTGATATGACACTTACCCGCGCAAAATTCGATGACCTTACAAGCGACCTTGTAAAGAGAACTATTGACCCTGTTAACAAGGCTATGAGTGACGCAGGCCTTTCAATGAGTGACATTAACCGCGTTGTTCTTGTAGGCGGTTCAACAAGAATCCCCGCAGTTCAGGAAGCAGTTAAAAAGGTTACAGGCAAAGAACCCTTCAAGGGCATTAACCCCGATGAATGTGTTGCAATCGGTGCAGCAATTCAGGGCGGTGTTTTAGGCGGTGAAGTTAAAGATGTTCTTTTGCTTGATGTTACTCCCCTTTCACTTGGTATTGAAACCTTAGGCGGTGTTTGCACAAAACTTATTGAACGTAACACCACTATTCCTGCTAAAAAGAGCCAGATCTTCTCAACCGCAGCTGACGGACAGACATCAGTTGAAATCCACGTTCTTCAGGGCGAAAGAGAAATGGCACAGTACAATAAGACATTAGGTCGCTTCCAGTTAACAGGTATTCCCGCAGCACCCAGAGGCGTTCCTCAGATCGAAGTTTCCTTTGATATTGACGCTAACGGTATCGTTCACGTTTCTGCAAAGGATCTTGGAACAGGTAACTCACAGGATATTACAATTACTGCTTCAACAAACCTTTCTGATGAAGAAATTGATAAGGCAGTAAAAGAAGCTGAACAGTACGCAGCAGAAGATAAGAAGAACAAGGAAGCAGTTGAAACACGTAATATGGCTGACAGCCTTGTTTATAACACAGAACGCACCTTAAACGAGCTTGGCGACAAGATTTCTGCTGACGATAAGGCAAGAATTCAGGCAGAAGCAGATGCAGTTAAGGAAGCTCTTAAAGGCACCGATAACGAAGCAATTAAGGCTGCAAGCGATAAGCTTAGCCAGGTAAGCCAGGAAATCTTTGGTAACATTTATTCACAGGCTCAGGCCCAGGCAAACAATATGGGTGCTGACGCTGCAAACGGCGGTGCAAACGCATCAGACGGTAACACTTACGATGCAGATTATGAAGTAGTTGACGAGGATAAATAATCTTTATGGCCAATAAACGAGATTATTATGAGGTGCTTGGCGTTCAAAAAGGCGCCTCAGATGACGAATTAAAAAAAGCGTTCAGAAAAATGGCTAAACAATATCACCCGGACATTCATCCGGGTGATAAAGACGCTGAAGCAAAATTCAAGGAAATCAACGAAGCTTATGATGTGCTTTCCGACCCGCAAAAACGCGCTAACTATGACCAGTTCGGTTTTGACGGACCGCAGGGCTTTGGCGGTGGTACATACCAGGACGGATTTGACGGATTTTCAGGATTTGGTGATATATTTGATACTTTTTTTGGTGGCGGTGCATCAAGGCAAAGTCGCAACCCCAACGCACCCCAAAGGGGCAACGATTTAAGGGTTGATTTAAGGATTTCCTTTGAAGAAGCCGCTTTCGGCTGTAAAAAGGAGATAGAAGTTTTAAGGGAAGAAGAATGTGATGTTTGTCACGGCTCGGGCGCAAAGGAAGGCACAAGCCCCGAAACCTGCCCTATCTGTAACGGTTCAGGTCAGGTTCGCACCCAGCAGAACACCATCTTTGGCTCATTTGCTTCAACGCGCCCTTGTGATAGATGCCGCGGCACAGGCAAAATTATTAAAGAGCCTTGCTCACGCTGTAATGGAAAGGGCAGAATTCGCCGTAAGCGTAAAATAAAAGTTACCATTCCTGCAGGTATAAATGAAGGTCAGGCAATTAACCTTCATGGCGAAGGTGAACAGGGTAAAAGGGGCGGAAGTCCGGGCGATCTTTATGTTCGCATTACTATTGCACCGCATCCGCAATTTGTGCGCAGGGGTAGTGATATTCTCCTTGATCTTGAAATTGACTATCCTAAAGCAGTGTTAGGTGGCGAAGTTCAGATACCTACCCTTAACGGTACTGTTTCGTTGAAAATACCCGAAGGTACACAGCCGGGTTCAAGGTTCCGCATTAAAAATCAGGGTATCGTATATATCAACACACAGTCAAAAGGCGATATGTATGTTACTGTTAATATTGCGGTTCCTAAAAAACTTACAAATAAACAAAAAGACCTTTTACGCGCCTTTGGCGACGAGCTTAACGGCCACGAAGAAAAGAAAAAGAAAAAAGGTATTTTTTAAAACAAAAACCCATCTGAAAAGATGGGTTTTTATACTATATTTACATCAATATTGACTTTTTAAATAAAAAATGATACAATAAACAAAAATCCTTTGCGGGAGGATTAAATATGTTTTTTAACGAACTAATCGCTCAAACAAAACTTATTTTGCAAGGAAATCTTAATTTTGGTCACTATCTTACTTTTGCATTGGGATTGATTGCGCTTATTGTTAGCATACATAATTTTAAAGACCGTACTATTAAAGGTGTTTTTTCTGTTTTTGCAACACTTTTTTATACGTTTGGTTTTTGCATTACTTTTAATAATTATGCCACACCCACAAGTGCCTTGATTTTCTCAATAACGGCTATTGTTTTAAATTTTTTAATATGGCTGTTCGTATCAAGAATAAACATTAAAACCTGCTTTGTTTGGTTACAGGCTTATTTCCTTGTCTTATTAATAATGGTTCTTTGTGGACTTATTAGGTATTTTGTTAAAATAAATTTTTCAGATAGCTTTTTAGTTCAAATTAGCTTTTTATTTGTAGCTGCTATTCTCAGTTTCAGTGTCCCCCTTATTGCAAATTCATCTTCCGGCAATTCTTCTTCCGATCCCTTTGATGGTTATGGTCCCGGTTGGAAAGGAGTATTAAGCTGGCGATAATAACAAAAACATTATGAATAAAACAAAACCCATCTCAAAAAGATGGGTTTTTTGTGTTTTATGTAATAACAACTCTTGTTAGGTCGTCTCCACGTGTCAAGTATTCACCAAGACTTTTTAAAATCCTTTATTTTACAGGGTTTTTGGCACTTTTGCCCTTTGTCGAAAAATGAATAGAATGAGGTATAAAAACACCAAGACCCCAAA
>SVIH01000010.1 GCA_015069575.1 Clostridiales bacterium | reverse complement strand
TGAGACAGGTCTCACAGTGATATTTTTGATAAATCAAAAGTGATATTAAAACCTTGCGGTTTTAGTGATATTTTATTCGCCCCTAAACTCGCAAAGCGAATAACACTCGGCTATAGCCGAATATCACTGCGAAGCAATACAACTCGCCTTTGGCGAATAAAACTGAGGCACACTTCATTACGGAGTGTGCCTCTTTGGGTGCTTTTTATTTATTTAAGAATGCTTTTTGCTTTTTCTTTAACGTTTTGGGCAGTAAAGCCAAACTTTTCAAAAAGAACTTTTGCAGGTGCGCTTGCGCCAAAGTGGTCAATACAAACTGTTGCACCATCTAAACCAACATACTTATACCATGAGTATGCTGAACCTGCTTCAACTGCAACACGGGCACGAACTTTTTTAGGAAGAACGCTTTCCTTATATTCTTCACTTTGCTTTTCAAAAATTTCCATTGAGGGCATTGAAACAACGCGGGCATCAATACCCTCTGCCTTAAGAAGTTCTTTTGCACCTATTGCCTGTTCAACCTCAGAACCTGAAGCCATTAAGATAACATCAGGTGTTTCTTTAGTAGAATCAGCAAGAATATATCCGCCTTTAAGGGCTGCTTTTCCGCTGTTTTCATAATATGGAAGATTCTGCCTTGTTAAAACAATTGCGGTAGGTCCGTCATTATTCATAGCAACTGTGTAAGCGGCTGCAGTTTCCTTGGCATCTGCCGGGCGGAATACTGTCATACCTGGGATTGAACGAAGACCGATAAGCTGTTCAATAGGCTCATGAGTAGGACCGTCTTCACCAACACCGATTGAATCGTGTGTAAAAACATATGTTACAGGAAGTTTCATTAAAGCTGACATACGCATAGCGTTTTTCATATAATCGGTAAATACGAAAAAGGTTGCACAAAATGGTGTTACACCGCCGTGAAGATAAATACCGTTTACAATTGCTGCCATTGCATGTTCACGAATACCAAAGTGGATATTGGAGCCAACAGGTGTTTCTGCGCTGAAATATTCTTTGCCTTTAAGCTCGGATTTATTTGAAGGTCCAAGGTCAGCACTGCCGCCAAATAAGTTAGGTTGCATTTTATTAAGGCGGTTTAAAATTTCACCTGAAATATTTCTTGTAGCATTTGGTTTGTTTTCAAAAGCCCAGAAATCTTCGTTGTTTTCAAGGTCAACAGGGAATTCCCTGTTCATCCAAAGCTCATATTCCTTATAATCTTCGGGATACTTTGTTTTATAAGCCTGTAAAGTTTCGTTCCAAGCGTCTTCAATAGCCTGTCCCTTATCTGCAATTTCTTTAGTGTGGTTTAATACATCTTCAGGAATTTCAAAAGGTGCGTAATCCCAACCTAATGTTTCCTTTGCTTTTTGAAGATTTTCTTCACCTAAAGGCTCGCCATGGGCAGAGGCTTTACCTTGTTTATCAGGACATCCAAAGCCTATTTCGGTACGGCAGATAATAAGTGAGGGTTTATCGGCAACTTGTTTTGCTTCTTCAATAGCGCTTGCTACCTTATCTGTATCAGTGCCATCTTCAACATAAACAACATGCCAACCCATAGCCTGATGGCGTGCACCTACATCTTCGGAGAAAGTGGTGTTGATATCACCTTCAATGGTAATATTGTTTTTATCATAGATGCAGATAAGTTTGCCTAATTTTAATGTTCCTGCCAAGGAAGCAGCTTCGTATTGAATACCTTCCTGCACACATCCATCGCCAACTAAAACATAAGTATAATGATCAATAAGTTTTAAATCTTCTTTATTGAATTTTGCTGCAAGATGTTTTTCGGCAATTGCCATACCAACAGCATTTGCGAAGCCCTGACCTAAAGGACCTGTTGATGTTTCAACGCCTTTGGTGTGAGCATATTCAGGATGGCCGGGAGTTTTTGAACCCCACTGACGAAAATCCTTAATATCATCCATTGAAAGAGGATATCCAAACAAATGCAAAAGCGAATACAAAAGCATTGATCCATGACCTGCAGAAAGAACAAAACGGTCCCTATCTTGAAAATCAGGATTTTTAGAATTGAATTTGAGATGTTTTGCCCAAAGTGCATAAGCAAGAGGTGCGCTTCCCATAGGAAGACCAGGGTGACCACTATTTGCTTTCTGAACGCCTTCGGCTGAAAGAATTCTTATTGCGTTTACAGTTTTTAATTCGATGGGTTTCATCAATTTACCTCCGTATTCGGCTTTGCCGTAAATTTTCAACTATATTATATTATAATAAGCACTTTTTTGCAAGCAAATACATAACTTCATCACAAAAGTTTTTCTTTTCTTATTTATGTTTTTTTGGTATAATACATAAAAATCTTAACGGAGTGAATTTTATGAAAAAATTTATTGCCTTTTTACTTATATCTGTCTGCTTATTTTCTTTTATTGGCTGTAAGCAAAACGAAAACTTTATTGAACTTGATAAAACAAAAATGCCTGTTAATTATTATGCCAGATACCATATTTCCACAAGCGCATCAAATGCGCCTGATGGCAAACTTGAATATAATATGGAATACGCAGTATCTTTAAATGAAGAAACCGGTCAGTTAGAATTTAAAGGCAAAGCCAATGAGCCTTGGACTAACGGTCAAACAGGTGAAAATTTGAAAGAAGGCAGGCAGATAATCACTACTTTTGCTTTCTTACAGTATGCTGAAAAAGAAGGTATTTCCTTTGGTATGCCAATAAAACTTGAACAAGAATTTATGGTTGATGTTGAAGAATCTTTTTATACTTCCTTCGATTACAGTTTTGATTATTCACTTAATTCAGGCTTTTTAAAAACAAAAGTATATGAAAAAAATTCAGAAACAGGTTTTAAAGAAGATACAAAATCAGTAACATTAACAAAACAGTTTTTTGATAAAGATACTTTGCCTTTTATAATGGCAACTTTCCCCGAAAGCGACGGTGTTATAAATGTTTGTTCGGGCAACAGAAACTCTTTACAGCGAACAAGATACGAGTTTACGGAAGACGAAACTGTTGAAACAGGCGCAGGTAATTTTAACTGCAAGGTTGTGAGAATAAGGCCTGACACAAACTTTTCAGTAAACAGCGCAAGAATTTATTTTGATAAAGAAACAGGCGTACCAGTTATGGTAACACACGACAGTTCAAAAATGATTTTAACAGAATTAAAATTTAATTAAATAAAAGAGAAACACCGCAGAAAATTCTGCGGTGTTTTAGTTTTACTGATAGATATAAAGTACCATATCTGTTTTTGCTTTGTTAGGAATATCCCATTCGCCTGCGCTTGTTGAAGTAAATGTGCTTTCAACAGATTTTTCACCTGTTATTGGGTTGAGCCATATATACTTGTATGGGGTATTACCTTCTAAATTCTTAACTGTTCCTGTTCTATCTCCTTTATCAGAAATAACAGCACTAAAGATTTTTGTTAAAGCATTTGGATCATCAGCAACAGTTTCATCTGAGAAATTCATAAAGTAGATAACTGCCTTTGATTTATCATCTTTTGAAGCCATAATTGCTATTGCACCATCATCAAGGGTTAAATAATTAGTATCATCAAATCTTGGTATAAGTGTATGCCAATCTTCAATGGTATTTTCAAAGAAATCATGCATTATGCCTAATTGTTCTGCACTAGCATAATCCTTATATTTTGTCCAGTTATTATATTCGGTACGCTCACTAAGAGTTATTTCATCAACGCCGTCTTTTATAGTACCACTGTTACTATAATAATTACCAAGATACTGCCATGTACCCTGACCGCCCCAGCCATATCCATAAATACCGCTAAGGTAAGCCATCCAACCTTGAGCACGGGCGCCAAATTCTTCAGTTTGAAGCATATCATAATAACTTTCGTAGTTAACAACTACCTTGGAATTATTTTCCCAATAAAGTTTAGGAACTTTATGAATATCTTTAAGGCTATCTGCATCAAACTTAACTTTCCACTGTGCACCATACCAGGTGTGAGCAGTTTCTGTTCCGAACACTTCGTTATAATCACCGTTTTTGCCATATAAGGAATCATCTTCAAGGAATCTTGTTGCGCCTTCCTGATGGGCTGTTAATGGGCTCTTATATGGATCGTGTTTATTAATGTACTGAGCAACAAGTTTGTACGGGTTGTTTGCCTTGCCCCATACTGCGTGACCAAAGCCAACTCCTGCAGTACTTGCTTCATCGCCAAACATAAAGTCATTATCAACTTCCTGTCCTAATGTCCACATTACAGGATATGCTGAATATCTTGCCACCCAATATCTTGAAGCAAGTTCAAGTTCGTTTTTAACTTCTGCTGCAAAATCATAAAGGGTAACAGGAATGTATTCGTGTTGAAGTACATTATTGGCATCTAGGTATCCATAATGCATATTTTCCTGTTCTGCATAAGGTTGGGTTGAATCAATACCGTAAACTGTTTGCAATACTTCGTCGTTATACACAATATCTACGCTATCAGTATTATACTTTTTACCAAAGTATTCAATAAAATCATCCATTGAACTTGGATAGAAGAACTGTGCATTTGCGTGTACAAAGCCTTTTTCTGCTATATATTTGAACTTTTTATCAAATGTTTCAAAACGTGGGATATCATTTGCGCTGATACCATCTATAAAATCAAATGCTGCGCCGTTTGGCTGGCTTTGGAATACTGTAAATCCTTGATCTGCACGGAAGTCAGCAACTTCCTTAACCATACCTAATGATTCTCTGCCAAGATTCCAGTGGGTATCACCTAAATAGAAGAACGGTGTTCCATCAGCATAGGTAAAGTATTTTGTGTTTTCCTGTGTTCTTACAAAGCCATGTTTATAAATATCAAGATCGCCTGTATACTGTACGCAATTTATAACGCCACTTTCTTGCTGATGTAATCCTGTATTGGTTGTATCGGAACACTCTGTGGTATATGTCCAGTCACCAGCACTTGTGCATACAAAACGGGCGCGCCAAACATTTCCGCCATCCCAGAAGCAAGGAACAGGATATGTAACATGACCATTTGTTAACTTAAGATCCATTGTTACATCGCGGTATGGATCAGCATAAGTTTTACTGCTTACAAATACAGCTTCATTTGCTACCCATGTTTGTGCATTTGTAACATGTTTAGCATTTACAGGAGTATCAAGATAATATAATTCAACATCATCAAAGTAAACTTTTGTTACTGTTCCAACCAATGAATGTACGCCTATAAACCAGTTTCCGCCAAAACCAATATCACTTTCTTCAACATGAAGAATCGTTGAGAAGTTTACCCATGTGCTATCATCAGGTGCATATTCAACTTCACCTAAATTGCAATAGCCTTCGTTATTTACAAACGAAGTTTTACCGGGTGCTTGATTATTTTGGCGATAGCTTGTTCTTAAAATACCTAAGAAAGGTGAATTACCCTGTGCGCCTTCTGCTTTAAATTTAAAGTTTATCCTGTAATCGCCACCTTTGGTTATATATGGAGCGATATTAAAACATATTGTATCAAAATTTATGCTTGTATTAGGTGTTCTTTCGTAATAAACACAATTGCCGCCATTATTATCATCAGCAATACCTGTTGAAACAATATTACCATTATTATATGCAGTGCTGTTCCAACCTGTGCTTGCAAAAGTTGTGGCTGAATTGAAATTACTGCTTTTTTGAGGAAGAAGATTAAGCATAAAACTTTCTTCTTCATCAAGATCGTAATCATCATCATATGCCCCGTTTAACATATCTCTGTAAGCAACTGCTGAAGCACCGTAATTATTAAGAGATTGTGCAATATCACCTACAGTTGCATTTGAATATTTGCTTTCAATATAAGCGTTAATATTATAATCAACCTTAGAAATTACATCATCGCCCTTAATAAGTTTTAAGGTGTATACTTTATCAAAATCAATGGCTTTTAAATTGGGAGTATAAACAATATATGTGCCATCTTCCTGTAACTTAAGTTCTTCGCGTGATACTTCTACATCATTTAAAGTAACCTTAACTGTTTCATCAGTTAAAATTAAACGGAAATAGATTCTGTTATACTCTGACATATTAAGGCTTGCTGATTTAACTGCATTTTGTTTATCTTCATTTCCTGTAATTTTTTTAACGCCTGTGGGCATAGCAAAAGTGCTTGCATAATCATTTACCCATGAGGAACTATCTGCAAGAGCACTTGTTTTATAATCCATTCTTAACTGCGCATATTTACCGTAAATAAGAGTATCGGCTAACAAACGCCTTAAAATATAAACATTTTTTACTTTGCCTTGAAGATCCTGTGAAGTTTTTGCAGCCATTGAATCACAGTATTCTTTTACGCTGTATTGCTCCTTTGTTGCAAGAACTGTTCCATCATTTAAAACAAGTTCTGCTTTTATAGTATCCGTCATGCACTGGGGATTTACTGCATATGTAAATCTATACGCTTTATATTCTTCATCATACACGCCGTTAGCATTAATTTGTTCACCGTTTTCTTTAGTAAACACCATCTTAACAAGTGATGGATCTGCTTCAAAAACAGCATAATAATCAATGCTTAAACTTTCACCAATGCGAAGTGTTGCACCTTTTATCATATTAGCAGGTACGCTTTGATTTTCATTTGCAAATACAATACTTAAATTAAAGCATGTTACTAAAATTAAAAGTGCGATAAAAACGCTTAAAACCTTCTTCATAGTGTTTCCTTTCTTTTTTAACATCACAAATAAACACAATATTTGAGTAGTCTTACTATACCATTTCATTAACAAAAAGTCAACATTTAATTAACATTTTTTTAGTGAAAAATTTTAACAAATTTGACGATTATTAATATTTAGTGTAATATATAAACAGGTGATTAAATGAAATATATTTTTTCTGCTTCAAAGAATCCTTCCATAGACGCAAAATCAGTTTTAAAAAAAATGATTATTGATGAGCTTGGCACTGATTATGAAATATTGTATGCCCCAAGCGGTAAGCCTTATATTGAAGGTAACCAACTTTTTGTAAGTATCAGCCATTCAAAAGACTTCTTTCTTGTTGGTACAAACAAACTGCCTGTTGGTGTTGATATTGAGGTTGTTCGTCATTTTGACAACCGCCTTATAAACAGGTATTTTACAAGTAGCGAAATTGCTTACATTGATAGCGATGAAAAATTCTTTAAGATATGGACTGTAAAAGAGGCCTTTTTAAAACTTACCGGAGAAGGTCTTAAGGGAATAAAAAAATTAAACACCGTAACTAATGGAAAAATTCAAATAGACGGCTATGAAATTTTAAGTTTTGTTGAAAGTGGTTGTGCAATTGCCATAGTTTATAAACTTTTTAACTAAACCATTATAAAATAATTGCTAAAAACCTGTTTGTTTGATATAATAACATTATTATTAAATATCCGAGGTATTATAAATGTTTTACGAAGAACTTGAAAAATACGACAGTGAGGTTTATGCTTCCTGCAAAAAAGAATTTGACCGCCAACAATATAATATAGAACTTATTGCTTCTGAAAACGTTGTTTCAAAAGCAGTGCTTTTAGCAGCAGGCACCCCCCTTACCAACAAGTACGCAGAAGGTTATCCATCAAAGCGTTACTACGGCGGTTGCCAATTTGTTGATGAGGTTGAAGATCTTGCAAGAGAAAGAGCTAAAAAACTGTTTGGTGCCCAGCATGCAAATGTTCAACCACATTGTGGTGCAAGCGCAAATCTTGCAGTATTCTTTGCGCTTTTAAACCCTGGGGACACTGTGCTTTCAATGTCTTTAGCAGAAGGCGGACACCTTTCACACGGATCCCCCGTAAACATTTCAGGCAAATATTTTAACATTGTGCCTTATGGTGTAAACCAAGAAACGCAAGTTATTGATTACGATTTAGTTGAAAAACTTGCTTTAGAACATAAGCCTAAACTTATTCTTGCAGGTGCTTCTGCATATCCAAGAAAAATAGATTTTAAGCGTTTCAGAGAAATTGCTGACAAAGTTGGCGCTTACTTTATGGTTGATATGGCACATATTGCAGGCCTTGTTGCAGCAGGCGTGCACGAATCACCTGTGCCCTATGCCCATGTTGTTACAACTACAACACACAAAACTCTTCGTGGACCACGCGGTGGTTTGATTCTTTGCACAGAAGAACTTGCAAAACAAATTGATAAAGCAATTTTCCCAGGAACACAGGGCGGTCCTTTGATGCACATTATTGCAGCAAAAGCGGTTGCTTTTGGCGAGGCTTTGACTCCGGAATTTAAAGAATATCAAAAGCAGATTGCAAAAAATGCGCAAGTTCTTGCATGCGCCCTTAAAGAAGAAGGCTTTAAACTTGTTTCTGACGGAACTGATAATCATCTTATGCTTATTGACCTTAGAAACTTTAATTTAACAGGCAAAGAATTTGAACATATGCTTGATGAGGTTCACATTACTGCAAACAAAAACACTATTCCTTCTGACCCTCAAAGCCCGTTTATTACAAGCGGTATCCGTATTGGTACGCCCGCTGTTACAAGCCGCGGTTTTAAGGAAGAAGAAATGAAAAAAATTGCCCACTGGCTTAAACTTTGTGCTGTTGATTTTGAAAAAAATAAAGACCTTGTGCTTGCTGAAGTAGTGGAACTTTGCAAAAAATTCCCTATTTATAAAGAAAATTAACAAATTGCCTTTAGTTTTTACTTTACAAAAAAGCTAAAGGCGTTTATAATGATTGTTATCTTATAAAACGCTTAAAAGCGTTTTGTAAAGCCGATTTTATCGGCTTTGGCAAAATAAAATCTGCAATTTTATTTTGCGATACATTCATTGCAATGGTTAAAAGCCAAATTTTCCTTGAAAATTTGTTGCCAAATCAAAGATTTGGCTCAGAAACAGCACTCCTTTGTGCTGTTTCAGCTTTATATAACCATTATTATATATAGCAATATAATTTTTTATAAAGGAGATAATATTATGGCATCATTCTTTAATGAAGCATCCCACACTTTTAACGAATATTTGCTTGTGCCCGGTTATTCTGACAGCACTTGCATTCCCCAGAATGTTAGTCTTAAAACACCCCTTGTTAAATTCAAGAAAGGTGAAAAGCCTGCTATTGAAATGAATATTCCTATGGTTTCAGCAATTATGCAGTCTGTTTCAAGCGACAAATTAGCAGTTGCCCTTGCAAGAGAAGGTGGCGTATCTTTTATTTATGGCTCACAATCCATTGAAGACGAAGCAGCTATGGTTGCCCGTGCAAAAGGTTATAAGGCCGGCTTTGTAAAGAGTGATTCAAACCTTTCACCTTGCGCAACGCTTAAAGATGTGTTAGCACTTAAAGAAGCAACAAACCATTCAACTGTTGCTATCACTGAAGATGGCACACCAAACGGCAAACTTGTTGGTATTGTTACAGGCAGAGATTACCGTGTAAGCCGTATGGGCGAGGATATTAAAGTTAAAGATTTTATGACGCCTTTAGATAAATTAATCGTTGCAAAAGAAGGCACAACATTAAGTGAAGCCAACGATATTATCTGGGAAAACAAATTAAACTCACTTCCGATTGTAACCAAAGAAGGCAATCTTCTTTACTTTGTATTCCGTAAGGACTACGAAACACACAAAAATAATCCTGATGAAATTTTAGATGCACAAAAGCGCTATATTGTTGGTGCAGGTATTAATACAAGAGATTATGCTGAGCGCGTTCCTGCTTTAGTTGAAGCAGGCGCTGATGTGCTTTGTATCGACTCATCTGAAGGCTATTCAGAATGGCAAAAATTAACTATTCAGTTTATCCGTGAAAAATACGGTGATAAAGTTAAGGTTGGCGCAGGTAACGTTGTTGATGGTGAAGGATTCAGATTCCTTGCAGAATGTGGTGCTGACTTTATTAAAGTTGGTATTGGTGGCGGTTCAATCTGTATTACCCGTGAAACAAAGGGTATCGGCAGAGGACAAGCTACTGCAGTTATTGATGTTTGCAAAGCAAGAGATGAATATTTTAAGGAAACCGGTATTTATGTTCCTGTTTGCTCAGACGGTGGTATCGTTCATGACCATCACATCACATTAGCACTTGCTATGGGCGCAGATTTTGTTATGCTTGGCAGATACTTTGCACGCTTTGAAGAAAGCCCCACAGCAAAGGTAAATGTTAACGGCACATTAATGAAGGAATATTGGGGCGAAGGCTCCAACCGCGCAAGAAACTGGCAGAGATATGATTTAGGCGGCGCAGGCAAACTTTCTTTTGAAGAAGGTGTTGATTCCTATGTTCCCTATGCAGGTAATCTTTCAGATAACGTTCGCAAAACTCTTTCAAAGGTTAAGAGCACAATGTGTAACTGTGGCGCACTTAGTATTCCTGAATTACAGAAAAAAGCAAAACTTACTTTAGTTTCATCAGTAAGTATTGTTGAAGGCGGCGCACACGACGTTGTTTTAAAAACAAAGTAATTTAATAAAACTAAAAGGATGTTTCATTTGAAACATCCTTTTTTTATAGGTTTATAATTTTTAATCCGCGGGATTCTGCATACAAATAAGTATACTGTGTTCCGCCTTGCTTTCCGCGATAATAGGAAACTAAAATATCCGAATTATCCACCATAAATGCATCGCGGAAATGCATACATCCCGTTACATATTTTTCAAAAAGCACCGTTACCTTATCGGCGCTTTTTAATATTTTTTGATATTCTTCCTTTTGTTTTTTATTCCATTTGGCGTCCTGATCTTTGCAAGGCGCTGCAATTTCAAGAAAAATATCATATTTTTCTTTCATTCTTATTACCGTTTTTGCTGCCAAGGTATCAAACCCGATAGCACCGCCTGAAATAAAATGCTTTACACCTTTTAAAATAAGTTCTTCCACTTTTTTTTCAAGATCGGTGCTTAACTTTTCTTTATCTTTTAAAGCAATTATTCTGTGCCCTGTAAAACAACAGGTTAGATTAAAGTCAAGTTTATATTCCATTAATCCCAATACCTTGCTCTACGTTTTTTTGTAACGCCCTGAACTGTTAAATATATTGTAATTAACAAAATCAAGGTAATACAGATTACGGGCATTACTACACCTACACCACTATCCTGAATTTTTAATGAATCCCAACACTCATTAAGATAATATTGCGTTTCATCATCCAAACAAACAAAGCCTTCATTTTCAAAATCAAAAATGCCTTCGCCATAAAGAAGATCATAACCCTCTTCATGCATTTCGTTTTCAACAAAATACTTGTAAACAGGATCTTGCTGAACCTGCATATTGGGACATCCGTAACAGATATATTCAGCATTTATTGCGGCAATATTTTTTGTTGGATCTTCATCTGTTGAGAGCATAAAGTTTATATATTCTTCTGCAATTTCAGGATGCTTTGAACTTGTGGGAATACACATACCATCTAAAAACGAGTTCGAACCCTCGTTTGGATAAAACAGGCAAAGTTCATGATCTTCGCAGTTCCATGTCATTGTGAAGTAATCACCTGCATAATACGGTGCTATTGCAGCGTTGCCTGTTTCCATTTTATTGAACACTTCATCCATAACATATTTCTGGATTAAAGGCTGTTGGTCCTTAAGCATTTTTAAGGCACGGTCATATATATCCTTTCCGTTTTCTTCTGAAACGGATTTATTTATATAACTTAGATCGCCTTCATAATTATCCTGTTGCATCAATGTGAACTGTGCAGTTGCAAATGCATCACGGGAATTGTTAAACTGTAAAATACCAAGGTCCTTATACTTTTCGTTCCACAAAACGCCCCAGCCTTCCTGTTCAAAACTTTCTTTATCAAAATCTTCAAAAGTTTCTTCAAGAAGTGTTTTGTTATATATTATACCAACTTTACCAAAGGTATATGTTGCAGAATAATAGGTTCTTTCACCGTTTTCTTCAACATAAGAAACATTAGGTGCGATATACTTTTCACCTATGTTTTTATAATTAGGTATGTTTTCAATATTGATAGGTTGAATTAAGTTTTCTTTAATTAACTTCGGAATAAGATAATCTGACGGAATAATAATATCGTACGATGCATCAGAAGTAGTCATTTTTGCATACATCTCTTCATTGGAAGAATATGTAGTGTAGTTTACTTCTACACTTTTACCCGGATGCATTTTTTTATAATATTCTTCGAATTCCTTGTTTATATCTAAATAAGGAATTTCAATTATGTTTCCTTCTTCATCAACATATTCCCAAGAGCCTTCACCATCGGAAATATATTCGCCCCAGTTAAAAACATTTAAAACTACTTTTTCTTCTTTTTCTGTTTCGCAACCGGAAAACACGGATAAACACAGAACTATTAATACAACAAGAGTTATTATTTTTTTCATTTTTTTGCCTCCTGTTGTTTTCTTAATTTTCTTGCCTGACGGGATGCTTGTATTTCTTGCCTTGAACCTGCAATGTTAGCAAGTATCAAAAGTGTAAATATAGCAACAATCATAAATGTTGAAAGCGCATACATATCAGGTGTAACAGTTCCTTTACCCGTCATTGAATAAATTAAAAGAGGCAGAGTCATAACCGTTGATTTAGGACGCACAAAGTAACTGATAACAAAATCATCAAAAGACATTGTAAAGGCCATAATAAGCCCTGTTAAAATGCCGGGCATAAGCTGCGGTAATTCAACTTTAAAAAACGCCTGTATTGGTTTGCAGCCTAAATCAAGGGCAGCTTCAGTCTGCGATTTATCCATCTGTCTGATTTTAGGCAAAACAGAAAGTATAACATATGGTAATCCAAATGTGGTGTGTGCAATTAAAAGGCTGATCATATCAACGGTATCATCGTTTTTTATAAAACCAAGCGATGCAAGAGTACCCATAAACAAAAATGCCATTGAAACTGCAGTAACAATTTCGGGATTAACCATTGGGATATTGGTAACAGTCATTACGCTGCTTTTAAAGAATTTAGATTTTATTTTTGAAATGCCAAGTGCTGCAAAAGTACCTATAACAGTTGCTACTATACACGAAGAAACTGCTATTATAATCGAATTTATCAGTGCTTCTTTAGCAAGTTCATTTTGCAGAAGTGCTTCATACCATTTTAAAGAAAATCCGCCAAACACACCTGTTGATTCAAGTGAATTAAACGAAAAGAATATAAGTATAACAATAGGTGCATACAAAAGCACAAAACAAAGGGCGATATATATTTTACTGCTTCTCATGCCATAAACCCTCCTGCTGTGCCTGTTTCATCTTCATCAGAATAATGATTCATTATTAAGGTGCTTACAACGATTAAAATCATTAAAACAAAGGATAATGTTGCGCCTTTATTATAATCTGCAGAAATGGATAACATTCTGGCTTCAATAGCATCACCGATAAGATATGTGTTTGCGCCACCTAATCGCTGTGAAATATAAAAAGTACTTACACAAGGCACGAAAACCATAGTAATGCCTGAAATTATTCCTGCAACACTTAAAGGCACAATAACCTTTACAAGTGCCTGAAATGCATTGCAACCAAGGTCTCTTGCTGCTTCAACAAGGCGGATATCAAGTTTGGTTAATACAGAGTATATAGGCAGAATCATATAAGGTAAAAAGTCATAAACCATACCTACGATAACTGCAAAACGGGTGTCCATAAGTTCAAAATGCAAATTGAATATGCTTAAAAACTGGTTGATTAAGCCGTTTTTCTCCAATAAGATTGCAATAGAATCTGTACGGATAATAAAATTTATCCACATTGGTAACATTACAAGCATTATTAAAATCTTTTGTGTTACAGGTTTAGTTCTAGAAATGGCTAATGCAAGGGGGTATCCGATTAAAAGGCATATAACCGTTGCTATAAATGCCATCATTAAAGAAAGTAAAAATGTTGATGAATAATGTTCAATAATCTTAAAATTATCAAAAAGCACAAAACTGCCGTTAGCATCAGTAAATGTATAGTACAAAACATAGATTATTGGCACTATTATAAACAATGCCGCCCACACATAGTAAGGTGTGGCTGACAACTGTTTCATAAAGGCATTTTTCTTCATTCTTCAATTACCTCCGTAGCGTCAGAAAGCTTTTCAAGTTCATCAGAGAATGAGGAGTAATCGCCAAACATATCTGAATACAGTGATTTTTTCATTACATGAATTGCGTCAGGTTCAATATAAAGACCTATTTTTTCATCAACGCCAACATAATCGGTTGTCTGAATCATCCATTTAAAACCACCGATATCAACAATAATTTCATAGTGAACACCCTTAAATGTTACGCTTGTTACAATACCTGAAAGCATTGCTTTATCTAACGAAACAACATCGACATCCTCAGGGCGAACAACGATATCAACTGCTTCGTTTTTCTTGAAGCCTGTATCTAAACATTCAAAAACCTGACCTGAGAATTTTGCTTTATAATCTTCAAGCATAACGCCGTCAATAATATTTGATTCACCGATAAAATCTGCAACAAAGGCGTTTTTAGGTTCATTATAAATATCAGTAGGTGTACCTATCTGCTGAATTTTACCGTCTGCCATAACAACAACGGTATCAGACATTGAAAGTGCTTCTTCCTGATCATGTGTTACATAAATAAATGTAATACCTGTTTTAAGCTGAATGTTTTTAAGTTCGTTTTGCATATCTTTACGAAGTTTTAAATCAAGTGCGCCTAACGGTTCATCAAGCAAAAGAACTTTTGGATCATTAATTAAAGCGCGGGCAATAGCAACACGCTGTTGCTGTCCACCTGAGAGCGTATTTATATTACGCTTTTCAAAGCCTTTAAGATTTACCATTGCAAGCATTTCTTTTACTTTATTGCGGATTTCTTCATCCTTAACTTTTTTTAAACGAAGACCAAAGGCAACATTTTCATACACATTAAGGTGCGGAAAAAGCGCGTACTTTTGAAAAACTGTATTAATATTGCGTTTATATGGCGGAATATCATTTAAAATTTTGTTTTCAAAGAACACTTCCCCTGAATCTGCAGTTTCAAAGCCTGCAATAATTCTGAGCGTTGTAGTTTTACCGCAACCTGATGGACCTAATAAGGTAATAAACTCATTTTCCCTTATATAAAGGCTGATGTTATCAAGCACCGTTTCGCCATCATAGCTTTTTGAAATATTTTTTAAATCTACTATTATATTTTTCATCTATTTTCTCCTTTTAAAAGCTGGGCGGGGTGCTTACCCAAAGCACAGTTGCCTCAGTACTACCTAAATTTTCAATATAATGGGGTTGGTTGGAATTAAAATAAAAACTTTCGCCTTTTTTACATTTTTTTCGCACCTTGCCACAAACAACAACTATCTTACCTGATAGAACATATCCGAATTCTTCACCTTCGTGGGGATCATCAATTTCTGTTTTAGCATTTCCTTTTAACTGAAGCATAATAGGTTCCATTGAATTTTTTTGCGCAGAAGGTACAAGCCATGTAACAGAAAAATCTTCTTCATCCTTAACAAAGTAATCTTCATTGGTAAATACTATTTTTTCCTCAGTTTCTTCAGAAAAGAAATCTTTTAAATTTGTACCTAAACATTCCAGTATATCTATAAGCGTTGCAATACTTGGGCTTGTAAGATCTCTTTCTATCTGAGAAATAAAACCTTTTGAAAGCTCACATCGGTTTGCAAGTTCTTCCTGTGTTAAATCATGTTGCACTCGCAACATTTTTATTTTTTCACCTAAAAGCATTTTTACGCCTCCCTAAGCCTGAACTAAGTTACAATGGCTTGCTTAAACTAAAAGTTTATTTTTGCTAAACTTAAAAGATAGATAAATTATATCAATACTACAAAATTTGTCAATAGTTTTTTTATATACTTTTATTTTTTTTGTTTTTTTATTGATTTTTAAACAAAAACCCTTGTGCCATCTTTATTTTGGCTATTATTAGCTTGTCTGTTTCTTTAATGTTTTTACCCTTTTTTATTGCTTTTGTTTAGTTATTTGTGTGTATTTTTTTAGTATAACTAAACTTTTTTATTATTTTTTATAAAATTATTTACAGGTGTAAAAAAGACCGCAGAAAAATTTCTGCGGTCTTTAATTTTAACTAATAAATTAGTCGTTATAAAGAGCCTGAAGCTTTTCAAGATGTTTTCTCTTCTTCTTTGCAGTTTCAGCAGCAAGGTTAAAGAGTTCTTCAGCGCGTTCAGGGAATGAACGGGTAAGTGAAGAATAACGAGCTTCGTTAAGGATAAATTCCTTATAATCAGTTGTGGGCTCTTTAGAATCAATTGTGAAGGGCTTTTCGCTTGCAGGGTTGAAGCGGAACATATTCCAGTAACCGCAGTCAACAGCCTTCTTCATTTCATCCTGACAGTGAATCATACCACCCTTAATGGAGTGCATTTCACAAGGTGCATAACCAATAATAAGTGAAGGTCCTGGATATGCTTCAGCTTCCTGAATTGCCTTAAGTGTCTGATTCATATCAGCACCCATAGCGATCTGTGCAACATAGATGTAGCCATAGCTCATTGCGATTTCAGCAAGGCTCTTCTTAGCAATACCTTTACCGGCTGCTGCAAACTGTGCAACCTGACCGATCTGTGATGCCTTTGAAGCCTGACCACCGGTGTTGGAGTAAACTTCAGTATCAAATACCATAATATTTACATCATCACCAGAAGCAAGAACATGATCAACACCGCCAAAGCCGATATCGTATGCCCAACCATCGCCACCGAAGATCCATACGGACTTCTTGGAAAGGAATTCTTTGTTATTAAGAACTTCTTTAGCAATAGGACAACCTGCTTTTTCAGCCTTTTCAAGTTCAGCAACTAATGCCTTTGTTGCAATAGCGTTTGCTTTGCCATCGTTTGCAGTATCAAGATACTGTTTTGCAGCTGCTTTAAAATCATCGCTTGCCTTATCGGATTCAGCCATTTCCTTAACCTGATCCATAAGACGAGTACGGATAGCTTTCTGGCCAAGGTACATACCATAGCCGTGTTCAGCGTTATCTTCAAATAATGAGTTTGCCCAAGCAGGACCAAAGCCTTCCTTATTTACTGTATAGGGGCTTGTTGCTGCAGGACCACCCCAGATTGATGAACAACCTGTTGCGTTTGAGATATACATTCTATCACCGAAAAGCTGTGTAATTAAACGAGCATAAGCTGTTTCAGCACAACCTGCGCAGGAGCCTGAGAACTCTAAGAGAGGCTGTTTGAACTGGCTGCCTACAAGGTTAAGATTTGCAACTGTTTCAGGTTTTTCTGTAACAACGTCAACACAGTAATCAAATACTTCCTGCATATGATCCTGTGATTCGCGGGAAACCATCTTAAGTGAATTTGTGGGGCATACGCCTACGCACACACCGCAACCCATACAATCAAGAGGTGAAACTGCAAGTGTGTAAACATATTCTGTTTTAGGTGCAGCAGGACGCTTGCCTTTAAGAAGTGCTTCGGGAGCGTTTGCCATTTCTTCAGCATTTAATGCAAAAGGACGAATTGTTGCATGGGGGCAAACGAATGAGCAACGGTTACACTGTGCGCAAGTTGTGTTATCCCAAGCAGGAACCAAAACTGCAACACCGCGTTTTTCGTATGCTGATGCGCCCTGTTCAAAAGTACCGTCAGCATGGTCAACGAAAGCGGAAACAGGAAGAAGATCACCGTTCATCTTTGCAACGGGCTTCATAATACCGTCAACCATCTTAACAAGTTTTGCTCTACCCTTTTCAGTAGGAGCATCTTTAGTATCTTTTGCATCCTTCCATGAAGCAGGAACATCGATCTTAACGTATGCGTTAGCACCGGCATCAATAGCCTTTTCGTTCATTTCAACGATTTCTTTACCCTTCTTCATGAACTTCTGTGCTTTTTCCTTCATATAGCCGATAGCTTCTTCACGGGGAAGAACGTTGGAAAGAGCAAAGAATGCAGACTGTAATACAGTATTTGTACGCTTGCCTAAGCCGATTTCAGCAGCAAGGTCAATAGCGTTAACTGTGTAAAGATTAATGTTATTGTTTGCGATATATCTCTTTGCTTCGCCTGAAAGTTTTTCTTCAAGTTCCTTTGCATCCCACTGGCAGTTAATAAGGAATGTTCCGCCTTGTTTAACATCGTTAACCATTCTGAATCCCTTTTCAACATATGATGGGTTGTGGCAAGCAACAAAGTCAGCCTTATTGATATAGTAAGGGCTCTTGATAGGCTTATCACCAAAGCGAAGGTGAGAAATTGTTATACCGCCTGTTTTCTTTGAGTCATACTGGAAGTATGCCTGAACGTATTTATCTGTGTGGTCACCGATAATCTTAATAGAGTCTTTGTTAGCACCAACAGTACCGTCACCGCCAAGACCCCAGAATTTACATTCGATAGTGCCTTCTGCTGCAGTGTTGGGAGCGGGCTTTTCTTCTAATGAAAGATTTGTAACGTCATCAACGATACCAATGGTGAACATCTTTTTAGGAGCATCTTTCTTAAGTTCATCAAATACTGCAAATACGCTTGCAGGAGGTGTATCCTTTGAACCTAAACCATAACGGCCGCCGATAACATTTGCCTTAACGCCTTTTGCTTCAAGAGCAGCGATAACATCAAGATAAAGAGGCTCGCCAAGTGCGCCGGGTTCTTTTGTTCTGTCAAGAACAGCGATGTTCTTTGCTGTTGCAGGAATAGCTTCAACAAGTTTTTCGGCTGAGAAAGGTCTGTAAAGACGAACTTTTACTAAACCAACTTTTTCGCCCTGTGCTGTAAGGTAATCAATAACTTCTTCAGCAACGTCACAAATTGAGCCCATTGCGATGATTACGCGTTCTGCATCAGGTGCGCCATAGTAGTTGAAAAGCTTATAATCTGTGCCAAGTTTAGCGTTAACCTTGTCCATATACTTTTCAACAATAGCAGGAATTGCATCGTAATATGCGTTACAAGCTTCACGGTGCTGGAAGAAGATATCTCCGTTTTCGTGGCTTCCGCGCATTACGGGGCGTTCAGGGTTAAGTGCGCGTTTACGGAATGCATCAACTGCATCCATATCGCACATTTCTTTAAGATCTTCGTAATCCCAAACTGCAACCTTTTGAAGTTCGTGAGATGTACGGAAACCATCAAAGAAGTTAAGGAAAGGTACTCTACCTTCAATTGATGCAAGGTGAGCAACAGGACCAAGGTCCATAACTTCCTGTGTATTTGTTTCTGCCATCATAGCAAAGCCTGTCTGACGGCATGCATAAACGTCAGAATGGTCGCCGAAAATGTTAAGGGCGTGGCTTGCAACTGTACGTGCTGAAACGTGGAATACGCAAGGTAATAATTCACCTGCGATTTTATACATGTTGGGGATCATCAGAAGTAAGCCTTGTGATGCGGTGTATGTAGTTGTAAGTGCACCTGCTGCTAATGAGCCGTGTACTGTACCTGAAGCACCTGCTTCTGACTGCATTTCTGCAACCTTAACGGTTGTGCCAAAGATGTTTTTCTGACCTGCTGCTGACCACTGATCAACATAGTCTGCCATAGGGCTTGAGGGTGTGATAGGATAAATACCTGCAACCTCAGTAAACGCATAGCTGACATATGCCGCAGCATTGTTACCATCCATGGTCTTAAACTTTCTTGCCATAGTGTTTTCCTCCTAAATATTTTTACGGAAGTTTCCGTTTTTTTACTAAAACCCGTAATCTACGGGATTCTACCATACTATATAATACACCTTTTATTAAAATAAGTAAACAGTTATTTTAAAAAAATCAATTTTTTTGCATGTTATTTTCTGTATTTTTTTAATACAGTAATTTTTAACATGGTAAAATCTCTTTTGTTTTTACATTATGAAAAAAAGCGACTTTATAGCCGCTTTTACATTTCTTCAAAAGAATATATATATTTATCTGCTGTTTTTTTAATTTTTTCCACAAGGCTTGCTGATGATTTATCAAAAACACCTACAGTTTTACAACCTGCTTTTTTTGCAGTTTGTAAGGCAATAATATTATCATCAAAAAACACAATATCTGTTGCTTGGCAATTCATTTTTTGCGCAACCGCCTGATAGATTTCAATCTGATTCTTTTTTAATGAACCAAAATCTTCTATAGACCATATGTTTTCAAACAAATCATATGCGCCTGTTCTTTTAAGGCAAGGATCAAGAAACCTGTGTGGGCTTGCAGTAAGCACTGCCATATATATCCCCTGTTTTTTTGCGTTTTGCAAAAATTCAAGCACACCTTTTTTTAATGGAATGCTTGTTTCGTAAGAATTTCTTATAATCCCATCTGTTTGTTCGTTAATTTCTTCAACAGTTTTTTTGACGCCAAGTCTTATAAGATACTCTGATGCGCCCCTATCCCCTAACGGCGAAACTTTTTCCATTAAATCTTCAGGGGGTGTAATGCCTTCACTTTTTAAAACTACTACTAATTTATTTTCCCACGCAGGCATTGAATCTGCCAATGTGCCATCAAAATCAAACAAGTAAATCTTCATCTAATTAAGTCCTATAATATATTTTTCCACATCATTAATCACTGTTCCGCCAACATCAAAAACTTCTTTGTGGGCATTTGGTGGGAAAAATCTGTTTTTTGTTAATTTAAGCATTAAAATATCATTTATTCCATCACCAAATATAACGGTTTGCATTTGACTAATGTTAAATTTTTCCATTAATTTTTTTACCGCTTCGCCCTTATTAGCATCTTTGTGGCAAAATTCAAGATAAGTTTCATCTTCATAGCAAACGCGTACATTTAATTCAGAAGCAAATTCCTTAATCGCCTGAGCGTTTTTACCATCTTTAATAATTATAATTTTGAAAATATCTGCACTTAAAAAAAACGGCAAAGAAAGTTGCTCTTTTTTAACACTTCTGTTTTCTTCTCTTAAAGCGCAGATAGCAGTAAAACCATTTTCAATAGCAAAACCGCAAAGCGCTTTAGCATCATTCATTTGTAAAGTTTTCTTATATAACAGGCAATTTTTGTACATTACCTGCGCACCGTCATCAGCAACAAACACAATACTGTTTGAAACCTTAAAAAACAGTTTTTTTAACTGATTATACGGTCTTCCGCTGGCAAGGGCAAAGATACTACCACGGTTTGACAGATTATTAAGTTTTATAAAAAACTGATTACTTAATGGCTTTTCGTTAATATTTAATGTGCCATCATAATCAGAAACGATCAAACGATACACAATATCTTCCTTTAATTAAGGGCTGACACAGTCAGCCCTTGTAATTTATTCTTTTACAATTTTAACAAGTGATTTTCCTGAAAGACCTGCTGCATTAGCATCATCAGTATCAAGGTGCATTTCAAGACGGAATTTATCGCTTACGCGAACCTGAACATCAAAAAATCTTGTTTTTCTTTCACCGCAAGCATCAACGGTAACATATTCATTATCCTTAACACCATATTTAATACCATCTTCAAGGCTCATATGAATATGGCGGTTTGCGATAATACAGCCTTCTTTAAGTGTTACAACACCTTTGGGACCAATAATAGTTACAGGTGCACTGCCTGAAATTTTACCACTTTCCCTAACAGGAGGTTTAACCTTTAATGTAAAGGAATCTGTGCGGGAAATTTCTACCTGTGATTCAGGCCTTAATGGGCCTAAAACACGAACATTTTCAATTGGTCTTAATGATGGGCCAACGATTGTAAGCGTTTCCTTACAAGCGTACTGACCGGGCTGTGAAAGATCCTTTAAGGGTGTAAGTTCATAACCTGTGCCAAACAAAGTTTCGCAATCAGCCTTTGACAAGTGGATATGACGGTTTGATACGCCAACAGGAATATCGCCATCGCACTGGGCGCATGAAACACCGTTCTGTTCATTTATAGCCTTTATTACGGCTTCTGTTATAGCTTGAATATTAACGTCCATATTCAATCTCCTTAAATAATTCTGAAGCTATCTGCCATTACGCAACGGCGTTTACGGGTGAAGCTACGGGCCGAGGTAATACCTTCACCTGTAGGACCTGCGATGGTAAAAGTTGTATGACCTTCACCGCCAAAGCCGATACCTGCATAACTAGGTGCGTTTTTAACGAAGATTGTTGTTTCAACTTGAGAAGCAAACTTTGTTAAGTTATCAATGTTCTTTGAGTGCATATGTGCAGTATGGCGGTTGCCGTGTTCTGCTTTAACTGCCAAAGTAACAGCTTCATCAATATTATCAACAGTAACGATAGGAAGAATTGGCATCATAAGTTCTTCCTGAACAAAAAGATGTTCGAATTCAGTTTCGCAGATAAGGCAACGAACATCGCTTGGTAATGTTTTTCCGTTATTAAGCATTGCATAGATAACAGAAGCATCTCTACCAACGCACTTACGGTTAACCTGTTTCTTTGTTTTGCCTGTCTTTTTATCTGTTACATCAACTAAAACGATATTGCAAAGCGCATCAGCTTCTTCTTTAGTTAAAAGGTATGCGCCGTTTTTAAGCATTTCGGAAATAAGCTGATCCTTAATTGATTTAAATGCAAAAACTTCCTTTTCTGCAATGCAGGGAAGGTTGTTATCAAAAGTACAACCATCAATAATATCTTTACCTGCTTTTTTAATATCTGCAGTATCATCAACGATTACAGGTGGGTTACCTGCGCCTGCGCCGATAGCCTTTTTACCTGATGAAAGCACTGCACGAACAACACCGGGACCGCCTGTGCAAACAAGAAGCCTGATAGCAGGATGTGAATACATAATCTGTGCAGAATCTAATGTAGGTTTATCCATTGATGCAACAAGAACCTTAGGTCCGCCTGCTGAGAAGCATGCGCGGTTTACAAGGTCAACTGCATAGTTTGAGGTACAGATTGCGCCGGGATGTGGGTTAAATACAACACCATTACCTGCGGCTATCATACCGATACTGTTACAAATAACTGTTTCTGATGGGTTTGTTGAAGGAGTGATAGCACCAACAACGCCAAAGGGTGCGTTTTCAACTAAAGTTAAGCCATTATCACCTGTTTTGGCTTCGGCAACGATATCTTCTGTGCCGGGTGTTTTATCTGCAACAAGAATATGTTTAAGGCGTTTATGTTCAACCTTGCCCATGCCTGTTTCCTTAACACCGATTTCTGCCATAACGGGTGCTTCTTTATATGTAAGCTCACGAATAGCGGTAATTATCTTTTCCCTTTGTTCAACTGACATTTTGCGCACTGCAGTATAGCCTTCCTGTGCAGCGGCAATAGCCTGATTCATATCTGAATAAATACCGATAAGTTTTCTGCCGTTATATTCAGTTGAGGTAAAACTTGCGCCTGTAACTTTTGTTTCAGGTGCTTTTGCCTGTGTTTGTTCACCGTTATTTACATTAGATATAACCTGACGAACAATGGCTTCTATCTGTGACTGATTAAAATCTGCCATAATTGTTTCCTCCAAATTTTAGTCTTCTTCGTAAACTAATTTTACATTGTTTTGTTTTAACCGTTCGATCCAGATTTCACTGGGTTTTTGTTCGGTAACTATAGTATCAACTTCATTATATCCGCAAACTTTAACAAATGAAGCTTTATCAAATTTTGAACTATCTACTGCTAAAAGCCTGTGGTTTGCAGACTTGAAAAATGCTTTTTTAATTTCAGCATCTCTTTCGTTTGAATCAGTGATACCGTTAATTTCATCAATACCTTTACAAGAACATATTGCAAGATCAACATGAAATCCTGAAATCATTTTTTCTGCCTGATATCCTACTAATGAAAGTCCACCTTCTTTAAGCATACCACCTGTAGAAAGAATGTTCCATTCCGGCTTATTACAAAGTTCAATTAAAATTTCGATACTGTTGGTTATTAAGGTGATGTTTTTCTTATGTAATATGCTTTTGATTACGCACAAAGCAGTTGTGCTTGAATCAAGCATAATATAATCACCATCGTTAATCATATCGCCAATTAATGCAGCGATACGCTTTTTACTTTCAACATTGGTTTGCTTGCGAATATGAAATGGCAAATCAATATTAAAATTTTCATTTTTAACGGCACCACCGTAAGTTTTACGGGCTAAACCGTCATTATCAAGTTTTTCAAGGTCTCTGCGGATTGTTTCCTCAGTAACATCAAACTCTTTTGCAAGATCTGCAACAAGAACTTTACCATCATTAGAAAGCCTTGTTAATATCTCATTTCTACGTTCAATAGCAAGCATTTTTTACACCATCTTTTTTACAGAATACTGTCCCAAAGTTTTTTATCGGGGTTAGGAATAACTGAATGATCAAGAAGCATTCCTCTTTCACCTGCTTCGTTTGAAGCGCGTTCAATTGCAGCTGTTACCGCTGAAACGGAACCCGTTAAAAGAAGATATGATTTACCACACATACCACGGGCAAGACGAAGCTCAATAAGTTCAACCAATGCAGTTTTTGCTGCAGCATCAGCGGCAACAATAGCAGTTGCAGCACTGAAACTTTCAACAACGCCAAGTGCCTGAACATCTTCAGGCTGTGCAGTGCCATAAATTGCTGTGAATATTGAATCGTGAGGATTTCCAAGCACGAAACTATCAATTACCTTTTCAGGCTGAAATGCTTTTGCTGCTTCCACCGAAGCTTTTACAGCGCTTAATTCACCGCTTATAATTACAATATATTTACCTGGGCATACTGTTGCGCTTTCAATAACATCAACTTCAGCAGTTTTTATCATACGGTCTGCACCGGTAATACCTGCTGATACTGTTGAAAATTCAGCCATACCAATAGCTTTGCTCATCTATTTACTTCCTTTCAAAGTGTTACTTTTATATATTTATCGTTTGCTTCCTGAACTGTGCCGTTTGCGGAAGAATGAATATTTACGCCTAACTTATCATCAGATGCCCTGCCGATTACCTGACCCTTTGTTACCTTATCGCCTTTTTTAACTATTGCTTCACAAGGTGCGCCAATATGCTGTGAAAGCATAATTTTAACTTGCTTTACTTGTGGTTCTTCTTCATTTAACGGAGCATTTTTATTGTACTGCGTTAAACCAAGCCTTGCAGTAAGCCTTGCATGTGAAACAAGTTTCTGACTACGCAGTGGATCAACCGGTGCCATCTGAACCTCAGGCATTTTTACGCCGCCTTTACGCATACCGCCTTTGAATACGCTGATAAGCGTTTGAGCGTTAAGATTCTGGAAACATGAATACATTTCACAAAGACCGCAAGCAGAACAGAAAAACGTATTAAGATACGGCTTAATGTTGCCTGTTGCCCCTGCTGAAAGAGCATTCATAAAACTTGTGGGATCAATAGGATAGCCTAACATATGGCGTGAGCAAAGTGAGGTGCACATTCCGCAATGGCAACATGCGGACATAGCCCTGTTTACCGATACCTGTGTGTTAGCCTTTTTCTTCTGCACAACAAAATGTGATGGCGGAAGAATTATGTAAGCGTTTGATGTTTTTGTTACAACATCACTTTCGCTTGTAAGTTTTCCTGTCATAGGACCGCCGGAAACTATTTCATAATCATCAATAGTTGTGCCGCCAGCCATTTTTATAACTTCAGATACTTTCATACCTAACGGCAATTTAAGAGTAACAGGGTTTTTAACTGCACCTGTTACTGTGCAATACTTATGGGTTACAGGCTTATTTTCTGTTATTGCATAATATGCATTAAGCATCGTTTCAACATTATAAACAATACAGCCAACTTCAATGGGAAGTTTTCCTGCAGGCACTACCCTGCCTGTTACCTCATAAATAGTAACAACTTCATCCCCTGAAGGATAAACAGGGGGCAATAAGCCTATCCGTGCGTTTTCAAAAGAAGGTAATACTTCTTCTATTGCCTGAATTGCCTGTTTATAATTAGGTTTAATCGCAATAATTATTTCCTTTGCGCCTGTAGCAATTTTTACCTCGTTTAAGGCGTAAAGAATTTCATAGGCATATTCTGCCATTACCTGACGGTGAAGCTTTAATAAAGGTTCACATTCAGCGCAATTTAGAATTATCGTATCAGCCTTTTCATTAAGTTTTGCGTAACTTGGAAATCCAGCGCCGCCTGCACCGACAACGCCACATTCCTTAAGTATTTTTGAAAGTTCTGTTAATTTCATAGTTATTACCTAAAAGTTATTGTTTTTATAATCCAATCGAGTTATCAACAATACCTACTATTGCAGCATCAACAGGCGCATCACCCATTGAACAGCCGATTCTGGCTGCACTGCCTGTTGCAACAAGTACAGTTTCACCAATACCTGCGCCAACATCATCAATGGCAACAATTCTGCCCTGCTTTTCCATATTGGAAACAGGCTCAACAATCATAAATTTGCTGCCTAAAAGTTTTTCATTTTTTCTTGTGGCAACTACACTGCCTACAACTTTACCTACTATCATTTTATTTCCTTCCTATTATTTCTTTTTTTCTGGGGCATCTAATCGATGCCCCAGCCAAAATAAGAAATTTATTACTTAATTGAGGGAAGAATCTTCTCAACATCGCCATGAGGACGAGGAATAACGTGTGTTGCTACAACCTCACCTAAGCGTGCTGCTGCTGCACCGCCTGCTTCTGTTGCTGACTTAACTGCACCAACATCGCCGCGAACCATAACGGATACAAGTCCGCTACCGATCTTTTCAGTTCCGATAAGAACTACATTTGCAGCCTTTACCATAGCATCTGCTGCTTCGATAGCTGCAACAAGACCTCTGGTTTCAACCATACCTAATGCTTCCTGTGACATATGTGTTTCCTCCTTGATTTATTTTTAAATTTAAATTTTAACCTGATAGGTCAGATTACTTAATTGAAGGGAGAATCTTTTCAACATCGCCATGAGGACGAGGAATAACATGAGTTGCTACAACCTCACCTAAGCGTGCTGCTGCACTTCCGCCTGCTTCTGTTGCTGCTTTAACTGCACCAACATCACCGCGAACCATAACGGATACAAGTCCGCTACCGATCTTTTCAGTTCCGATAAGAACTACGTTTGCAGCCTTTACCATAGCATCTGCTGCTTCGATAGCTGCAACAAGACCTCTGGTTTCAACCATACCTAATGCTTCCTGATTCATTTTTCTTTCCTCCTTAATGATTTGCTGTTTTGGTTCAGCCTTTACCTGTACTTCTACAGGCTTGGCTTCTGTTTTAACCTGTGCCACACGTTTTGCGGCTCTACTTGCTGCAGAGGCCGCTTTAGGTGCTGCCGGCTTTTTAGCAGTTGTACTTTTTGCTGCTGTTGTTTTTACAGTTGTTTTTTTAGTTTCTGCCATTTTTTTAGACCGCCTTTCCTAAATTAAACCTCTTGCAAATAGGTTTTATCTTCATGTTGCTTTAACCTTTCCTCGTAAGTCCTGCGGGTTCTTTGGGCTGAAAGCTCAAGAATCCTTGCCGTTTCGCTATGAGGATTTGCTATAACAGCGTGGGCTGCAACATTTTTGATACATTTTTCTACTGCAGTTTCTACTGCTTGTGATACGGCAGACACAGTGCCTTGTACAATTATAGTAACAAGCCTGCCGCCTAATTTACGTTCCCAGGTAACAAACTCAACATCAGCAGTTTTGCACATAATATCAAGTGCATCAACTGCGGCTGCTACGCTTTCTACCTCTACAAGTCCTAAAGACTTCATAATTAACCTCTTAATATATTAGATTTTGGGAAGGATCTTTTCAACATCGCCGTGAGGACGAGGAATAACGTGTGTTGCTACAACCTCACCTAAACGAGCTGCTGCTGCTCCGCCTGCTTCTGTTGCTGCTTTAACTGCGCCAACATCGCCGCGAACCATAACGGATACAAGTCCGCTACCAATCTTTTCAGTTCCGATAAGAACTACTTCTGCTGCTTTAACCATAGCATCTGCTGCTTCAATAGCTGCAACAAGACCTCTGGTTTCTACCATACCTAATGCTTCCTGTGACATTTTAAAATTCCTCCGTCAATAAATTACTTTTTATCAAAAGCGTTAAGCTTTAACATTTTTTGTGTATCCTCTTCAGGATTGGGTATTACGTGGGTGCAAATTACACCTGAAACCTTTTGGGCTGCTTCCTTAGCGGCTTCAACGGCAGCTTCAACTGCTGCTACTTGGCCACGGAACTTAACGCACACGATTAACGGTACTTTAAGACCTTCAGGATTGCCCGGTTTATTTTTATCAAACGGTTCACTTGTAACATTTGCCGCTTTACAACCTGCATCGCAAGCCACAAAAGCTGCTGCTAAACCGTAAACCTCAATAATTCCAACTGCTTGCATATTTTACCCTCTTACTTATTTATAACCGCGATTTTAAGGCCCTGCATTGCAAGGTTTGTTTTAAGTGCCTCGTTGATTTCTTCAAGAGGATAGCGGTGTGTAATAAGTTTTTCCATTGGAAGTCCAATTGCTTTTGCGCGTTTAAGGAAATCGAATGTAGTTGCATAATCCCTTAAAGTGTAAACCCATGAACCAACTGTTGTGATTTCTTTTGCGCAGATATCAAAGTGGGGGTTGATTGTTGCATCACCGCCATTGATAAAGAAGCCAAGTTCGCAAAGACCGCCGCCGTTACGGATAAATTTGTAGATGTTTGCATGGCCTACAGGTGAGCCTGTGCACTGGAATGCAAAATCTGCCAAATAACCGCCAAAGGCTGCTTCAACACCCTTTGCAAGTTCTTCCTGACCTTTAAAGTTCTTAAAGTTAACTGAATTATCAGCACCCATTTCCTTTGCAAAGGCAAGACGTTTTTCATCACCATCAACAGCAACGATATTTTCAATACCCATTGTGCGAAGGATTGCAATACAGATAAGACCGATAGGTCCGCATCCCTGAACAACTACGCGGGAATTGAATTTTAAAATACCTGTTGTTTTTGCGCGTTCTACTGCGTGAATAAGAACTGCGCAAGGCTCAATAAGAATTCTTGAATCAAGATCAAGATCGCTTACATTAAAAATTGATGAGCCCTTACGAACAAAGATGTAATCTGCAAACCAACCGTTGTGATGGATATCATCATCAGGAAGCAGACCATAAACATCTGCACCACCAACGTTCTGTTTATTAAGATCAAACATTGTGATATCGGGATTATCCTTAAAAATCATACAGGTTACAACCTTATCACCAATGTTTAAAGGTTTGCCTGCGCTGTCTTTCTTAACGTTTTTACCCATTGCAACGATTTCACCTGTACCTTCGTGGCCAAGTGCAACGGGAATCATACCAAAGGGATCGCGCTTGAATTCGTGAGCATCCGTTCCGCAAACGCCGCAGCCTTCAACTTTAACAAGAATATCATCATCACCTAATGGTGGAATTGGATATTCTTTCAACTCAAACTTCTCAAGTTGAGTAAGCATTGCAACACGGGCTGTTTTTGGAATTGCCCCTGCGGGCTTTTTAGCAACAGGTGCGCTATCACCGTTTTGCATAGAAGAAAGTACTTGTTTAACGATTTCTTCTACATTTACTGAGTTTATATCCATTTCAGTTTAGTCCTTTCAAATATTTTCGATGCACGCTTTAAAAATGTCACCACCGAGTTTTGCAAGAAGTGTATCCTGCTCCTCAGAACCACCTGAAACACCTAACCCACCAATTATTTTGCCTTCCTTATTATATAAAGGAACGCCGCCGCCGAAAATTACGATTTTACCGTTATTGGTAAACTGTATTCCGTAAAGGCTACCCCCCGGCTGAGCAAGAGGTTTTAAATCAATAGTTGACATTTTAAGTGCCACAACGGTGTAAGCTTTATTAAAAGCAACATCATAACTTGCCAGATATGAATCGTTCATGCATTGTACCGAAACAGGATTGCCCCCTGAATTTGAAACAGCAACAACTGCATTTACGCCCATTTTACACGCTTGTACACGAACGTATCTGCTAATTGCCATTGCAAGTTCCAAAGTCATTTCATCAGGGCTTTTTAAATATGCACTAACGATTTTGCTGACAGTTTCATTTATATTATTTTTCAACTGCCATCATCCCTACTTGTTTAAGGATTCAAGAACTTTCTTGGTAATTTCAGCAACAAGGTCAGCTTCGCCACAACCATCGCCGTGTTTACCGCATGTGCAGTTACCACCGCAGGAATGGCAGCTTGATTTACCATCTTTTACATTGGGGCAAACATTTGCAGGATGCTTTCCTTTAAGGCCAAACTGACGACGAATTTCATAAAGACGTTCAACCTGCTGAGGTGTAAGTTCTTTTGGTCCGCCAAGAAGACGGGCGTTGAAAAGAAGTTTTGCATAGAATTCAACTGATTCCATCTTGTGATATGCATTTATAAGTGAATCGGAATATGTAAGAGCACCGTGATTTTCAAGAAGAACTGCATCGAAATACTGAAGATGCTTTTCAACTGCATCAGGAATTTCTTCTGTTGAAGGTGTACCGTAATCAGCAATCGGAACGCATCCAAGAGCGATAACTGCTTCTGGCATAATGGGCTGTGTTAAAGGAATGCCTGCAATAGCAAAACTTGTTGCATATACGGGGTGAGCATGAACAACTGAGTTAACATCAGGTCTCTGCTTATAAACACGCATGTGCATTTTGATTTCGCTTGAAGGTTTAAAGCCTGGGTTAGCCTGAATAACCTTACCGTCAGCATCAACTTTACAAATGAATTCAGGTGTCATAAAGCCTTTGGATACACCTGTAGGTGTGCAAAGGAATTCGTTATCGTTGAGCTTTACGGAAATGTTACCGTCATTTGCTGCAACCATGCCCTGATTGTAAATTCTCTTGCCGATGTCACAGATTTGTTTTTTAATTTCATATTCTGTCATAGTGTTTCTCTCCTTCTTTTTGTGAAATACACATTTTATTACTTAAATAATATCATAAACACAGATTTTCGTCAACAAAAAATGTTGGTTTTTGTTGGTTTTTTCTTGTTTTTTGCCGACTTTTTTCTGTTTTTAGACCAAATTTGGATATTTTAACCTTTTTAGTTCTGCTTTTTTGCGCGCTTTTTCTTTTTTAGGATCAAAATCACGCAAAAATTCTTTTAGTTCCTGTATGCCTTCCCCCGTTAGCGAGGAAACATAAAATATTTTTTGCACCCCTGCAAGTTTAAGCCAGTTGGTTACACGGGGTATATTTGCCTTTTCTTTATCTATGCCTGTTACTATGCCGATAACATAGCGGTTGCACATTCCTGTTATATTAGGTGAGTACAAACTATAAGGTTCGTCTGCGCTCATTAAAAGCCCAACAATATCTGATTCGTAAACAAACACTGCCACCGCGCCGCCAAGATGCCTTTCCTGTATGTATTCCCCGGGTGTATCTATCATAAAACTGCCGTTTTTAACATCCTGTGTTTTGGCATAATGTATTTCTTCACCTTTTAATGCCTGGGTAAGTGTTGTTTTGCCTGCGCCACTTCTACCTAAAAGAATTACTTTGTTCATGTTTTAGTTATAGGGCAAACTGAAAAGTGAAGGGTGTTTTCTGCATATTCGCTTACTGCGTGAACTGATGCTTCCACCTGAGAAACGGTACCTGTTACAATTAATGTGCCTGAAAACCTGTCAACAAAGCCAAGTTCAACCCCTGAAGATTTGGTTGCAAGGTCAGCAGCAATAATTGCGGTTTCAGCAGGACTCATTGTAATAATGCCGATAGCGCCTGTGTGATCGTCAGCAGGGTCAAGACCAAGTTTTTCATATATTTCAATATCAGGATTAGCAATAATGTGAGCTAATGTTATCTGTTTGCCCGGAACTAATTCCTGTATTATTCTTGTTTTACCTTCGTTTGAATCGATGTAATTTGCCATAATTTTCTCACTTTCAGGGCAAAAACCCTTATACCCTACTATTTCACATACTATTTTATTACAAAATCAACACAATGTCAATATAAAAAACAGAAAAAAACAGTAAATTTTAACCGAAAACCAAACAAATTTTATATCAAACCCAACAAAACCCTATTTTTTGATTGTTGTTTTATACCCAAAAGTATAAAAAATGCGCCTTGCAGAGCAAGACGCACAAATTTATCAAACTAAAAAGGACATTATTAGCGTTAAAATTATTAAAAATCCGAAGTTAAAAAGTGAGAACATTACTATATATCTGCCAACTCTGTTAGGATAATGGCGGGTATATTCCCTAAATGTTATTAAACTTGCAAGGGAAGCAATCAAAGTTCCTGCGCCCCCAATATTAACACCTATAAGAAGCGGTGCATAATCAGATGTAAACTGCGAAAGCAAAATAGCCGAAGGTACATTGCTTATTACCTGACAGGAAAGAGCGCTGAACAAAAGCGTATTTTTTTCAAGTAAAGCAGATAAAAGATTTTTTACACTTTCTATCCTTGCCATATTCCCTGCAAAAATAAAGAAAAATACAAAAGTAAAAAGCAAGGGATAATCAACTTGTTTTAGCGCCTTTTTATCCATAAACAATAGGACAAAAGGTATAACAACAAGACCTATTATATAATGTATGCCCCTGAAAACGATTAAAATAGAAAGAGCAAATAATACCAAATAAATTATTGTGCGTTTTTTAGGTAGGCGGCTTTGTTCACCGCGGATATTCAATGGTTCGTTTTTAACAAAGCAACAACAAATGGTTATTAACACTACTGCTATTAAAAACGGGATTATCATTATTCCCATAAATTCTATCGTTGGAATATTAAACTTAGTATAAAGGTATAAGTTTTGCGGATTACCAAAGGGCGTAAGCATACCGCCTAAATTTGCCGCAATATTTTGCATAACAAAGGTAAAAGCAAGATAGCCTTCTTCACCTGATTCACTTAAAACAAGGTAGCCTAAGGGCAAGAATGTTAAAAGTGCCATATCGTTTGCTATAAACATCGAACCAATAAAAGTTACATAAACAAGCACCAATATACATGTTCTTGCAGTTTTGAATTTTTTAACTATGGTATGTGCCAAACAAAAGAAAAAACCGATATTTCTTAAAGCGCATACTACCGCCAACACACAAAACAGGCAAGTTAAAGTTTTAAAATCAAAATATCCTATATATTCCCTATCAGGCGGAACGATGAATGCAGTTATCAGTGCCGCTAAAAATGCTATGCACATTACCGCATTTTTCTTTACAAAATCAATAATTTTTGCCATAAAAACTCCTTAAAAACAAAGGCAATTATATCACAGAAAACATTTATGGGCAAGTTAAATAACCTGCCCGTTTTATAAACAAAAAAAAGAGAGATAAACTATGTTATCTCTCTTTTAATTTTTTTAAAGATTAAAGTTCTGCAAAGTACTTAATTGTGCGAACCATCTGGCTGGTGTATGAGTTTTCGTTATCATACCAGGAAACAACCTGTACCTGATAAGTATCTTCGTCAATCTTAGCAACCATTGTCTGTGTTGCATCAAAGAGTGAACCGTAACGCATACCGATAACGTCTGAAGATACGATAGCTTCTTCGTTGTAGCCGAATGAATCTGAAGCAGCAGCCTTCATAGCAGCATTGATGCCATCAACTGTAACATCTGTACCCTTAACAACTGCAACGAGGATTGTTGTTGAACCTGTGCAGGTGGGAACACGCTGTGCTGAACCGATAAGCTTGCCGTTAAGTTCAGGAATTACAAGACCGATAGCCTTTGCAGCACCTGTTGAGTTGGGAACAATGTTCTGTGCGCCTGCACGAGCACGGCGAAGGTCACCCTTGCGGTGAGGACCGTCTAAGATCATCTGATCGCCTGTGTAAGCGTGAACAGTTGTCATAATACCTGACTGGATTGCTGCGTAATCGTTAAGAGCCTTTGCCATAGGTGCAAGGCAGTTTGTTGTGCAAGATGCAGCTGAAATAACCTGATCATCTTTATCAAGAGTATCTTCGTTTACTGAGAAAACGATTGTTTTAAGGTCTTTACCAGCGGGAGCTGAAATAACAACCTTCTTTGCGCCTGCGTTGATGTGAGCCATTGATTTTTCTTTTGAGCAGTAGAAACCTGTGCATTCAAGAACTACATCTACACCAAGCTGACCCCAAGGACAGTCATTAGCATCTTTGCAAGCATAGATTTTGATTTCTTTACCGTCAACAATAATTGAATCTTCTGTTGATTCAACTGTGTGCTTGTTTTCACCGATATATCCCATGTATGAACCTTGTGCGGTATCATACTTAAGAAGGTGTGCAAGCATGTCAGGGCTGGTAAGATCGTTGATAGCAACAACCTCATAACCCTCTGCGCCAAACATCTGGCGGAAAGCAAGACGACCGATACGTCCGAAACCGTTAATAGCAACTTTTACTGACATATTAAATTCCTCCATATAGAAAAATTATTTTTTACATCTGTTATTTTATACCATTATTTGTTTTTAGGCAAGCAAATATGCAAATATTTTCAAATTTTTATAAAAATTTTTACTATTTTCATTGTGGGAATAAAAAAACTTTCGTTTGCATATATGCGCACTGATTAATATGTTTATTATTTGTTTTTTGCACTTGACTCTAGTATAAAATTATGTTTAAATATATTATATATTTTTATTGGAGCAAAAAAATGTCAGTAACTTTGAACGGTAAAAACTCAAAATTTTCTAAAGCGTTATCAGCAGTAGTTGAAAGCGAAATTTTAGAAATTATAGAATTTGATCAGGCTGTGATTTCTGATGACGGTGATTCATGGCTGATTTATTTTACCTGTTTTGAAGTTTTAGATGACAACAAAAAAGAAATTATTGAAAATGCAATAAAAAGCATTATTCCCGCCTCGGTTAAACTTTCTGTAAATTACCTTTTAAACGAAGATACTCTTGATAAGAACGAAGACGGGAGCTCTGACGATGAAGATATTTTTATTCCGTCTTTTGAAGAAAAGGATATCCCCGAAGAAGACGATGTAGTTTTATCTATTGAAGAGGACCTTAACGAAACTGCCATGGACCGCTATTTTAAAAGGCAGAAAGAACTTTCACAACAAGCGGCGCAAAATGCAAAAAAATACGAAGGCGCTAAAAAAACAGCAAAGAAAAAACAGGAAAGCAAACTTTCAAAAGACGGCCGCGCCATATATGGTAGTTTTTTTGAAGTAAAAGATCCGGTGAACATAAAAACCCTTAATGAATACAGCGGTAATGTATTAATTGAGGGTGATGTAATTTCAAAAGACCTGAAACCTATACAGGAAGGCAAAAAAATAATTTTTACTTTTGCGGTAACTGATTACACTTCAACCATTAACTGCAAATTATTTTTAAGTTCTGCTGATGCAGAAAATTTAAATGAACTTATTAGTGGTCATATTGCACTTAAAGGTAAATGCGCTTATGACAGTTTTATGAACGAAGTTATTATCAGTCCATTTAATATAATTTCTGTAAAGCAAGAAAAAAAGACAGATAATGCCCCTAAAAAGCGAATTGAAATGCATCTTCATACAAAAATGAGCCAGATGGACAGCGTTGTTGATGCAAAGGAACTTGTTAAACTTATGCTTCAATATGGCCACGATACTGTTGCCATTACTGACCACGGTGTTGTTCAGGCTTACACTGATATGGAAGCGGCAATGGGTAAACTTAATGCCGATATCAAGTTGATTTTAGGCATGGAAGGTTACCTTTTAAATGATGACCCTGTTCTTTCAGGCGTTGATGGTGATAAACTACTTAAAAATATCCGTTACTGCGTTTATTCTATCCGTACAAGCAACGAAAGCGCACTTACAGGTAAAATATATGAACTTGGCGCTTGCATAATCGAAAACGGAATTTTACAGGAAAAAACTTTCCACAGATATATAAACCCTCATATTGAAATTGATAATCAGGTTTTATTTGAAAGAAATATTTCTAACGAAATGCTTAAAAATGCTCCTGAAATTTCTACAGTTATAAAGGAATTTTATGAGTATGCTGCCAACAGCGTTCTTGTTTGCCACAACGCTGTAAACACATCTGCGTTTTTAACCACAGCCTTTAGTGATGCAGGCCTGACTTTAAATATGCCATGCCTTGACACTTTGCGCATCGCAAGGGAAATCGTACCTAATATTAAAAGTAATAAATTCAATAAAGTTTGTGACGCCCTTGAAATTAAAACAGGTGATATTTTTGATTGCCTTAAAGAAGCGGAAATAACAGGCGTTATTCTTAATAAACTTATTGACCTTTTAGCACAAAAAAAGATTTATGATGTTGATGGTTTAAATAAGGAAATGAATGTTGACGGTGGCGAAAGTTATCATATCATTCTTTATGCAAAAAACAAAAAAGGTTTGTTTAACCTTTATTCACTTGTAACTGAATCCCATTTGCATCATTTAAAACGCAAGCGCCCCCGTATACCCCGTTCTTCTTTAATCAAGCACAGGGAAGGTCTTTTAATTGCTTCTGCATGTGAAGCAGGCGAACTTTACCGTGCAATGTTAAGAGGCGCAACAGACGAAAAACTTGAAAAAATAGCTGAATTTTACGATTTCCTTGAAGTTCAGCCCTTAGGCAATAATGATTTCCTTGTGCGTGAAGGCACAGTCAGGGATAAAGAACATTTAATTGAGTTAAATAAGCGCATAATTGCACTTGGTGATAAATTAAACAAGCCTGTGCTTGCAACAGGTGATGTTCACTATCTTTTAGAAAGAGATTCTATTTTCCGTTCAATTATACAATGCGCAGAAGGATATTCCGATGCAGATAATCAGGCGCCTCTTTATTACCGCACTACAGAAGAAATGCTTGAGGAATTCTATTATCTGCCTGAAGAAAAGCGCAAGGAAATTGTTATTGATAATCCACGAATGGTTGCAGATCTTTGCGAAAAAATGGAATCTTTCCCAAGAGACCATCTTTACACGCCTGAAATGGAAAATGCTGATGAAGATTTAAGGCAAATGTGTGAAGAAAATGCCCGTAAACTTTATGGCGATCCTTTACCCGAAATTGTTGCAAAGAGGCTTGAACGAGAACTGACTTCTATTATTAAAAACGGATATTCAGTGCTTTATTTAATTGCCCATAAAGTTGTTAAAAAGTCGCTAAGTGATGGTTACCTTGTTGGTTCCCGTGGTTCTGTTGGTTCTTCATTTGCCGCAACAATGGCCGATATTACTGAAGTTAATCCGCTTCAGCCCCACTATGTTTGCCCCAACTGTAAGTATTCAGATTTTGACATCGATATGACAAAATACGATTGCGGTATTGATATGCCCAAGAAAAACTGTCCTCATTGCAATACCGAACTTTTAAGGCTTGGCTTTAATATTCCTTTTGAAGTTTTTATGGGCTTTGATGGAGATAAAGTTCCTGATATTGACCTTAACTTTTCAGGTACTTATCAGCCTGTAGTACATAAATATATTGAAGAACTTTTCGGCGATAAATATGTTTTCAGGGCAGGAACTATCGGTGGCGTTGCCGATAAAACTGCTATTGGTTACGCTAAAAAATATTGCGAGGAATATAATCTTGGCAGACCGCCTATGGCAGAAATTTTAAGAATGAGCCAAGGATGTATTGATGTTAAAAGAACTACCGGCCAGCACGCAGGCGGTGTAGTTATTGTTCCTAAAGCATACGATATAAACAACTTTACCCCGCTTCAGTATCCTGCAAACGATCCAAGCCAAGGTATTATCACTACCCATTTTACATTTAAATCATTGCATGATACCCTTTTAAAAGCAGATATTCTTGGCCACGATGACCCCACAGTTATCAGAATGCTTGAAGATCTTACAGGTATTAATGCAAAAGAAGATATACCTCTTGATGATCCCAAAGTTATGGAATTATTCCTTTCACCTGCACCTTTAGGTGTAACTGCTGATGATATCGGTTCGCAGACAGGAACATACGGTGTGCCCGAGTTTGGCACAGGGTTCACAAGAAAAATGCTTGAAGAAACAAAACCCACAACTTTTTCGGACCTTGTTAAAATTTCAGGACTTTCGCACGGAACTGACGTTTGGGTTGGCAACGCCCAGGATCTTATTGCAAGCGGTACAACCACTATTTCAGGTTGCATCTGTACCCGTGAAGATATTATGAATACTTTGATTCTTAACGGTTGCGAATCATTTTTATCCTTTGACGTTATGGAAAAAGTGCGAAAAGGCAAAGGCATTCCTGAAAAATACATTGAACATATACGCCAACACGGTATTCCGGAGTGGTTTATTGAATCCTGTAACAAAATCAAATATATGTTCCCTAAAGCGCACGCTGCAGCATATGTTACCATGGCATTAAGAATTGCATGGTTTAAAGTTTATAAGCCTCATCAGTATTATGCCACATACTTTACGGTGCGTGCAGACGATTTTGAAATCAGCATTGCGCGAATGACTGCAAGCCAGATCCGCCAAGCACTAAAATCCCTTCACGAACAGCCTTCTTTAACTGCAAAAGATAAAGCAAAGATTGTTATGCTTGAAATGGTGCTTGAAATGAAGATGCGGAAAATTGAATTCTGTAACATTGATATTTATGCTTCTGAAGCAATGAATTTCACCGTTACTGAAGATAACCTTATTCGTCCACCCCTTAATGCTGTTCCCGGATTAGGTGAAACTGCTGCAGAATCAATTGTTCAGGCAAGAAAAGAAGAACCTTTTAAATCACAAGATGACCTTTTATTAAGAACTAAACTGTCTTCAACTTTAATGCAATCTCTTGATGAATGTGGTTGTCTTAAGGATTTGCCAAAAAGCCAACAGATTTCACTATTTGATTTTTAACTTAAAACCGACTTAATAAAGTCGGTTTTTTTGTATACTTTTTTATTACACCGCATACATTTAAACGGTGATATTTATTGAAGATAGCAGTTACCTGTGAAAAAAATTCCATACCAATCAACTATATAAAGTGGATAAAGCAGGCAGGTTTTGAACCTGTTATTATTGACCGTTTTTTTCGCATAAACCGATTAGAAAAATGCAGCGGAATTATTTTTACAGGCGGTGGCGACATAAAATATTGGTTTTATTCCTCCACTAAAACAGGTAATGGAAACAACGCTTTACGAGATGTTTTTGAGTTTTTTCTTTTTTCAAAAGCAAAACATATGCCTGTTCTTGCAATTTGCCGCGGTGCACAGATAATTAATATATTTATGGGTGGAACGCTGAAAGATCTTAATAATGCACATATGCACATTGGTGAAAACGATGTTTTTCATCCGTTATTTACCTGTAAAAGAAGTTTTCTTGTTAATTCAAAGCATCATCAGGCAATAGATAAACTTGCGCCTTCTTTTGAAGTTGTGGGTTATTACGGTGATTGCATTGAACTTGCAGTAAACCATAACATAATATTATGCCAATTTCATCCCGAAAGGCTTAATGACCGCATAATTTTAAATAACTTTAAATATACATTAATGAGGTGTAAAAAATGACTGATAAATTAATTATTCTTAACAAACTAACTGATACAGTTGAAGAAGGCTTTATAAAACTGGAAGATGGAAAAACTTTAACCGTTGCATTTAAAGGTGAAAAAGGCAAATACATTTTATTATGCGATTCTACATTAAAAGAATTATATGAAATGAATCATTGCCGCTTTTTATATGAAAAATTTCCTAAAAACGCAGGAATTTTTTTAATTAAAGATGATTATGCTGTTTTAACGCTTTTTACCGGTGACCAAGCAATTATAAAAAAAGAATTAAAAAAGCAGATGGGTTTAGAAATAAAAGATAACATTATAGAACAAATTGATTCTGAAACAGAGCCTGATATATTTAACGAAGAAATTGTTGCTGAAAAAAAAGAGCCTGAATATAAAGAAACAGGCTATGTTTTGCCTGAAGAATTTATTCACCCCCCCGCAGAAATACCAAACTCGTTTTTCGATTGCAACAAGGAAAAATTCAACGACCTTTTATATAACAATCCTGTAAATGAATCGCTTATGGCACTTATTCCCGAATCAAAATGGGTTGATGTTCTAGAGGAAAACTATACTTTTGGCATAATATACGATGAAAATAACATTCCCCTTTATATTTGTTACGGTTTTGATTTAGGTTGGAGTGAAGATCCGCCTAAAAAACTTGAAGGCTACTCACAATGGATTCCACTTGATTGTTCGGACCCGCAAAATAAAGGTCTTTGGGTAATTTATATTAACGCCCAGACAGGCGAAAGGTTAAAATAAAAACAGACATTTTTGCCTGTATGAATAAAGATTTTATCTATAAACAAAGCACCCCGAAGGGTGCTTTGTTTATTCCCAATATAATAGTCCTTTTTGTTCCATATATAAATCGTGGTAATCGAAATATTTTTCAACCAAATCAGCTAAAACATCGCCATCTAAAGAAGGTATTGCGTTGCCGATACGGTCGATTATAAAATCAAAGGCGTCATCTTCATCATAATATTCATCAGTAAATGCGCCCTCCTTGATAATGCCTGCTGATACCATATAATCAATATCATAGGTAAGCGCAAGATTGAAAACTTGTTTTGCCTGATTCTGATCTGCATTTACATCGTCTTCTTTTAATTTATCAAGCATAAATAAAAGTGCTTCATCATTATATCCTGTCATATTATTTTACCATTCCTTCAAACTCTTCTAATGTTTTTTCAAAAACCTTTAATGCGGAAATTATGGGTTCAGGTTTTGAAAGATCCACCCCTGTAATCTTTAACAATTCAACAGGGAAATCACTGCCACCTGAAGAAAGAAAGTTTTTATATCTTTCAACAGCCGGTGCACCTTCATTTAAAATCATATCTGCAATTGCCACCGCTGATGAGAATCCTGTTGCATACTGATAAACATAAAAAGCCCTGTAAAAATGAGGAATGCGCGACCATTCTGCTTCAATAAATTTATCTGTTTCAACGCCATCGCCATAATAAAGACGATTAAGATCACCGTAAATTTTATTTAAAACACTTACGGTAAGGGGCTCATCATTTTCTGCCATTTTATGAGTTTCCCATTCAAACTCAGCAAACATAGTCTGCCTAAAAAGAGTTGTACGGAACTGATCAATAAAATGATTTAAAAGATATGCTTTCATTTTTTTATCCTGAGTATTTTTAAGCATATACTTTAATAAAAGCACTTCATTTACAGTTGAAGCAACTTCGGCAACAAATATCCTGTACTGTGCCTTTTCATAAGGCAAAGAATTATCAGAATAATAAGTATGCATAGAATGGCCTGCTTCATGAACTAATGTAAATACATCATCAAGCCTTCCCTGATAATTCAAAAGCATATACGGATGAACGCCGTATGCCCCCCAGGAATATGCACCGCTTGTTTTACCCTTTGTTTCATAAACATCAATCCAGTTTTCCTTAAAAGAACGCTCTAACAACCGAACATAATCTTCGCCTAAAGGCGCAAGGGCTTTTTTAGCAAGTTCCTGTGCCGCATCATAAGTATAGTTTGTATCAGGAACATCAATTAATGGAACATACATATCATACATTTTTCCATCTTTTATGCCTAAAAGTTCTTGCCTTAATTTTACATACCTGTGCATTTGGGGAAGAAAATTATGCACTTGTTCAATTAACCCTGAATACACCGTTAAAGGAATGTTGCCCGAAAACAATTCACCTTGTAAAACACTTTCAAAATTTCTTACCTTAGCATAAAAAACATCTTTTTTTACACTTGAAGAATATAGCGCTGCAAGGGTATTTATGTTATTTATATGGGCGTTATACATGGATTCGTATGCTTGTTTTCTTATATCTCTGTTTTTATCTTGTAATAAAAGCCCGTATCTTCCGTGGGATAACTGTTGCTTTGTGCCATCAGCCATCTGAATATCTTCAAAACGCATATCCACATCATCAAGCATGGTAAAAATAGTATCAAAAGAATTTGCCATTTCACTTGTTTGCGCAAGTATTCTTTCTTCTTTTTCAGATAAAAGATGTTTTTTATTGCGCACTATCCCTTTTAAAAAAAGACTGTTATCTTTAAAAACATCTTCATTTGCCCACAAAAGCAGTGTTTCATCATCAAGTTTTGTAAGTTCAGGTGTAACAAAGGCTGTTTCCGTTTCCATAAGCATCAAAAGTGAATATGCCCTATCACACATAGAAACATAAGTATCATTGCCATTATCCTGATCACGACTCATTTTTGCATACACATACAGTTTTTCACTTATTAAAGAAACATTGTGTTCCTTTATAAAAAACTCTTTTAAAGAATTTTTATCATTTAATGTTCCTTTAAACTGCTTTAATACAGGTATCTCAGCCTTAACTAAATTAAAGGCTCCTTCCCATTTTTCATCGGATTCAAAAATATCGGCAAGATTCCATTTATACTTCTGATCAATTTCTGCCCTTGTTTTTACCTGTTCCATTTTTACTCCTTAAACTATTTTGCCGTCACATGCCTTTTCAATGGCTTTTGCAATATTTAATGCAAATCCATCGATTTCTTCAACATTATCGCCCTCAAGCATAACGCGGATAAGGGGTTCGGTTCCGCTTGCGCGTATCAATGTTCTGCCCCTGCCTTCAAGCGCCTGATCGGCTTTTTTAATTTCATTTAATATACTTTCATCTGTTTTATAAAGGTTTTTCTTTTCGTTATCAACTTTGATATTTACAAGCACTTGCGGAAGATTTTTCATATCCTTTGCAAGTACGCTCATTTCTTTTTTCTGCATAACTTTTGCCCTTAAAAGTTGTAACGCAGTCAAGATACCGTCACCTGTTGTGTTATGTTCAAGGAAAATTACATGTCCGCTTTTTTCACCGCCTAATGAATAACCGTTTTCAAGCATACTTTCAAGAACATATCTATCGCCAACAGTTGTTTTTTCTAAGTGAATATTGTTTTTATTTGCAAAAATATCAAGACCCATATTGCTCATAACTGTGCCAACAATGGTGTTTTTGTTTAATTTTCCTTCATCCATAAGCATTCTGCCGCAGATGGCTAAAACATGGTCGCCATCAAGTTCAACACCGCGTTCATCGCAAGCAATTAAACGGTCAGCATCGCCATCAAAAGCAAGACCTATATCTGCACCGATTTCTTTAACGATTTCACAAATGCGTTCAGGATGTGTAGAACCGCAGTTTTTATTGATATCTGTGCCATCAGGAAGGAAGTAATATGGGTAAACCGTTGCGCCTAATTTTTTAAATAACTGGGGTGCAACTCCACTTGCAGCACCGTTTGCGCAATCCATAACAACTTCGATTCCTTCAAGAGATACATCAATGGTAGAAGCAAGGAATTCCATATAATCGTCTTTTGCGCTTTTAATTGAAATTCTTCTTCCAATATCTGTGCCTATAGGACAGGGCATTTCATCAGTATCCATAATGCGCTGAATTTCATCTTCAACCTGATCGGGTAATTTAAAGCCTTTACTATCAAAAAACTTGATTCCGTTAAATTCAACTGAATTATGGCTTGCTGAAATCATAACACCGGCATCAGCATGATAATAACGGGTAAGATATGCAACTGCCGGTGTAGGAATTACGCCTGCAATTAATACATCGGCGCCAACCGACATCATACCTGCAATCAAAGCCGCTTCAAGCATATTTCCTGAAATTCTTGTATCCCTTCCTATAAGTATCTTGGGTTTATGAATCTCACTTGTTAATACCGTTGCCCCTGCTTTACCTAACTTGAACGCAAGTTCAGGTGTTAATTCGCTATTGGCAACACCGCGCACGCCATCTGTTCCAAATAATCTTTTCATCTCTATTATCTCCTATCATTTTAGTTTAATACTCTAATTATAGTATAACACAAACAATAATATGTAGGGTAATTTTATAAAAACTCTATACAAACAGCAAAAGTTGTATAGTCCACTTACATTCCAAACACCCAGACTGCGCAAGCAAAAAACACCGTAACGCTTAAAGCATCAACAATTGTTGTTATTAAAGGTGCCGCCATAATTGCAGGGTCAAGTTTAATTGCTTTTGCACCGATAGGTAGTAAACATCCTAATGTTTGGGCAAGCGAAACGGTAAATAAAAGCGCCAAAGCATTGGTTATTGCAAGCAATATAATTTCCTTAGAAAATCCGTAAAGCAAAAATACGCGAATTGTGTTTACTATTGCAAGCACAATGCCAACCACTAAAGAAATGCGTATTTCTTTCCACCAAACCTTAAAAACATCCCTTGTATGCATTTCATCAACTGCAAGGCCACGGATAATCATGGTTGAAGCCTGTGAACCGCAGTTACCCCCTGTACCCATTAAAAGTGGAAGGCATGCAATCAAAAGCGGTACTGCTGCAAAGGCCTCTTCGTAATAAGTAATAATAAATCCTGTAACGGTAGCAGAAATCATTAACACAATAAGCCACAAAATTCTGCTTAAAGAGTGTTTAAAAACACCTGTTTTAAAATAAGATTGATCTATTGGCGTAACTGCCGCCATTTTTGCTATATCTTCGGTGGTTTCTTCAACAAGAACATCAATAGCATCGTCAACGGTAATAATACCTACAAGACGCTTTTCCTTATCAACAACGGGAACTGCCAAAAAATCGTACTTTTTAAGTATCTTTGCGGCTTCTTCCTTATCAGAAACGGTTTCGACAAATATAACGTTTTCATTCATTATATCTTTAATCAAAGACTCTTCGTTTGCTAAAAGAAGTTCACGAACCGTTATAACGCCTAAAATATGCCTGCTTCTATCAAGAACATAGCAAGTATAAATAGTTTCGCTGTCTATTCCTTCTTTGCGGATACGCAAAAAGGCTTCGCGAACCGTCATATCCGATTTCAAGGCAATATATTCCGGAGTCATCACACTGCCTGCGCTATCTTTATCAAATGCGAGAATATCGTTTATATCCCCGCGCATATCCTTTGTGCAGTTTTTTAAAATCCGTTTAACCACGCTTGAAGGCATTTCTCCAATAATATCAACTGCATCGTCAACAAAAAGTTCGTTAAGCATCTGATGAAGCTCATTATCAGAAAAACCTTTTATTAAATTTTCCTGCATATCATTATCAAGTTCAACAAAAACCTGCGCCGCAAGGTCCTTTTTTAATAACCTGAATATAATATTTTTTTGTTTTTGCTCAAAATAATCAGCATTTAAAATTTCAGCAATATCCTGTGGCTGAAGAGTAGAAAGAATTTCTAATATCTTGTTTGGTTGCTTTTGATTAAGCAACTCATAAATTCTTTCAAAAAGTAAATCTTTGTTTTCCATTGGTTGCGTACCTCCTTTTTAATAAAATACGAAAGGTACAACGTTTCTTATCAAAAGGCACAAAAAATATCCATCTGATTAAACTATGCATACTTGTGCATATTAACAAATGGATACTGCTTCCGCCTAATTAGCGCGTAATAGGATATTTTATTACGTTTATAAATAAATGCGAACATAATGAAAAACCCTGTTACGCTTTTTGACAGGAACAGTGCTTGTACTTCCGTCTTCCATTATGTTCACCTCTTTTAATATTTATTCTGTTATTATTCTACCCTTAACTTTAAAATCAGTCAAGATAAAAGTTTAAATCCGCGTGAATTTTATTTTTATATATTTTATTAAAAAATTATTAACTTTTTTTAAATTTACTATTGACAACCGATTTTTGATTTGTTATAATGTAAGTGAAAAAAGAAAAAGAAAGCGTTAAGGAGGAAAGCAGGTGGCTTTACCTTAACGAAAAGGCCAAAATCTATAGAAAGGAAATCGGTCCAATGTACTAAGCAGTTTTTAGAACTTAATTTCTAAATGAAAGGCGTGCTTTTTATGAAAAAAAGGTTCCATTTAGAAATCTATAAGAAAGGAATTAGTCCAATGTTCTAATTAGCTTAATCCCGCAGGTAGCGGAAAAAAGGAAAGTTACTTTAAAAAAGGATGTGTTTCCTTAATGAAAAAACTTTGTAACTTTAAAATCTAAGAAAAGGAAATCGGTCCAATGTACCATTTAGTTAATTTTTAAGACAATTAAATAGACATTAACATATAAAATATTAAATACTTTATTACGTATTAAATCCCCGCAAACGTGCGGGGATTATTTTTTTATCTATAATTCTATTGCAGTTTCCAATGCTAAAAGCATCATTTCTTTAAATGAGTTTTGCCTATCTTCTGCTTTAAGGCTTTCTCCGTTTATCAGATGGTCGGAAATTGTGCAGATGGTTAAAGCGTTTTTGTTTGCCTTCTGGGCGTTAAGATAAAGGGCGGCGCTTTCCATTTCGACTGCCAAAACGCCCATATTTGCCCATTCTTCAGTTGTGGGATTTTCGTTATAAAAAATATCAGTTGAAAGAATATTGCCAACATGATAGGTTAAATTCACTTCTTTTGCTTTACTAACTGCCTTTTCTAAAAGGGAATAACTACAAAGTGGCGCGATTGTGCCGTTTAACTTATATTGCTTGTGAAAGTTAGAATCAGAAGATGCACCCATGGCTAAAACAATATCACGAACCTTTATGTTTTCTTTCATCGCCCCGGCAGAGCCGATACGGATAATGTTTTCAACCTGAAAAAAGTTAAAAAGCTCATAAGAATATATGCCCATTGAAGCCATACCCATTCCGCTTGCCATAACAGAAACTTTTTTGCCTTTATAAAAACCTGTATAACCTTGCACACCGCGAACATCGTTAATTAAAACGGCATCTTCTAAAAAGTTTTCGGCAACAAACTTGGCGCGTTTAGGGTCGCCGGGCATAAGCACGGTTTTTGCAAAATCAGATGGCTTTGCATTAATATGCGGTGTTGGATAATTCATTTTCATTCTCCTTTAAAAGTTTAACTATTCTGCTTGTACCAAGTCGGTTTGCACCTAAAAGCACAAATTCTTCGGCATCTTTTAACGTCTTAATACCGCCTGCCGCCTTAATCTTTTTTGTTTTTAAGTGCTTAGAAATAATATTATATCTTCTTTTTTTGCGCCGTCAAAAGAAAACCCTGTTGATGTTTTAATGTAATCAGCCTGTGACTGTTCAATAATTTCACACATTTTTATTTTTTCGTCTTTTGTCAAAAGGCAAGTTTCAATTATTACCTTTAATAGTTTGCCTTTGCACGCGTTTTTTACTAAATTTATTTCATTTAAAATCTGATCGTAGCATTTTTCCTTTAAAAAGCCGATATTTATTACCATATCAATTTCGTCAGCGCCGTTTTTAACCGCATTTTCAGCTTCAAAACACTTGCTTTCGGTTGTAGCGTTACCGTTAGGAAACCCAATAACTGTGCAAAGTTTTATTTTTTCTTTTGCATATTCCTTTGCCTGTTTAATAAAACAAGACGGAATACAAACTGACGCAGTTTTAAAATTAATACCATCATCAATAATCTCTTTTATATCCTGCCATGTAGCATCCTGACTTAATAAAGTGTGATCTACCTTAGATAAAATTTCGTTTATATTCAAAATTAACACCTCTAAGAATTATTATAGCAAAATAAAATATAAATTACAAGAAGAAAGAAAAAGCACCCTGTTTTAAGGGTGCTTTGTTTAAAGCGGAATATTCCTTAATATTTAAAAATCCCATAAACGCTTTAAGCCAAGGCGCGCAATAGTAAAAGCAAGGGAGTTTACAATAAGGTAAATGACCGCGCTTTTATCTATTGTGCAACACAGGAAAAAGCACCCTTTTAAAAGGGTGCTTTGTTTAAAGCGGAATATTCCTTAATATAAAATAATCACATAAACGCTTTAAGCCAAGGCGCGCAATAGTAAAAGCAAGGGAGTTTACAATAAGGTAAATGACCGCGCTTTTATCTATTGTGCAACACAGGAAAAAGCACCCTTTTAAAAGGGTGCTTTGTTTAAAGCGGAATATGGGATTATTTATTAAGTTTAGCCCAAGTATCACGCAACCCTACAATCCTGTTAAATACGGGATTCTCGCTTGTAGAATCTTCATCCTTACGGAAATAGCCTACGCGGATAAACTGGAATGAATCACCAATGTTAGCGTCACTAATTGATTTTTCGGCAAAACCGTTTTTAACTATTAAGGAATCATTATTAACGCGCTCAGAAAAATCAAGGCCTTCGCCTTCACGCTCGTCTAAAAGGTAATCATAAAGCCTGAATTCACAAGGTGTGCAGTTATTGGCATCAACCCAATGAAGCGTACCTTTAACCTTACGGTCAGCCCCTGACATACCTGATTTTGTTTCGGGGTCGTATTCGCAGTGAACAACTGTAACATTGCCTTGTTCATCAGTTTCGTAGCCTGTGCACTTAACGATATATGCGCTCTTTAAGCGAACCTCACCGCCAACAAAAAGCCTGAAGAACTTTTTAGGTGGATCAATCATAAAATCTTCGCTTTGAATATAGAGTTCACGGGAGAACGAAACCTCTCTTGTTCCGCAGGTTTCATCACCGCCGTTTTCGGTTGTAAGCATTTCGGTTTCATTTTCGGGATAGTTATCAATAACAAGCTTAATGGCGTCCATAATTGCCATACGCCTTTGAGTTTTTGCGGCTAAATCTTCACGAACACAATGCTCTAAAAGTGCGGCTTCAACCAAAGAATTGCTTTTTGCAACACCGATACGATCACAGAAATCGCGAATGGCTTCGGGGGTATATCCCCTTCTTCTTAAGCCTGCGATGGTGGGCATTCTTGGGTCATCCCAACCTGCAACGCTGTTTTCATCAACAAGGCGTTTAAGATACCTTTTGCTCATAATTGTGCGTGTCATATTAAGGCGGGCAAATTCTATCTGGCGTGGTTTAGCCTGAATATCAACATTTTGAACAACCCAATCATATAATGGGCGATGGTCTTCAAACTCCAAAGTACAGATTGAATGTGTAACGTTTTCAATCATATCTTCAATGGGATGAGCGTAATCGTACATAGGATAGATGCACCAATCGTTACCTGTACGATAATGCTCCATCCTTAAAATGCGGTAAATAATGGGGTCGCGCATATTGATATTAGGTGAAGCCATATCAATTTTTGCTCTTAAAACTTTAGCACCGTCTTCAAATTCCCCTGCGCGCATACGGTTAAAAAGGTCTAAATTTTCTTCAATAGATCTGTTACGGTATGGGCTTTCAACACCAGGCTCGGTTAAAGTGCCGCGGCTTTCCTTAATTTCATCAGCGTTCATATCACAAACGAAAGCAAGACCCTTTTTAATTAACACAACTGCCTGATTAAACATTTCTTCAAAATAATCAGCAGCATAGCAAAGTTCATCATATTTAAAGCCAAGCCATTCAACATCCTTTTTAATGGCTTCAACATAAAAGTTATCTTCTTTTGCAGGGTTGGTATCATCCATACGAAGATTGCACTTTCCGTTATACTTTTTTGCAATACCGAAATCCACACATATTGCTTTTGCATGACCTATATGTAAATATCCGTTAGGTTCAGGCGGAAAGCGTGTAACAATGTTAATTTTACCATCACTTTCTTTAATATCGTTTTCAACGATTTCCTGAATAAAATTCTTTCTGATTTCTTCCATAAAAAACACCTTAATTAAAAATATTATTTATATTGTATCAAAAAGCAGAAAATTTTGCAATTAGTTTATTGACTAATTTTTAATATAATAATATAATTATAAAAAATAACCTTTTAAGGAGAGATATTATGCAGTTTGAAATGCTTCAAAAAGAAATGATTGCCGCTATGAAGGCAAAGGACAAAATTAAAAAGGATGCAGTTTCTTCTTTAATTGCCGCAATTAAAAGAGTTGCCATTGATGAGGGCGTTAGGGATAACATTCCTGAAGAACTTGTTGACCGCGTTATTTTAAAAGAGGTTAAATCCTTAAAGGAACAGGTTGATACCTGCCCCCAAGAAAGACAAGATTTACTTGAAGAATACACGCAAAAACTTCAGGCAGTTGAAGCTTATGCGCCAAAGTTAATGAGTGAAGAAGAAATTATTGCTTTCTTAAAAGCTAATTGCCAAGAATTAATTGACCAGAAAAACAAAGGTATGATCATGCGCACCGCCATGGGTCAGTTAAAGGGCAAGGCTGACGGAAAACTTATTAATCAGATAGTTGCAGATCTTTGTAAATAAAATTAAGCACCCATAAGGGTGCTTTTTTATTCATACATTGCATTTGCCACCATATAATCATAAAGTTGCTTACCATGATTTTGTTCGGCAGACTGAATATAATTCAAAACATCACGTGCGCCTGCATCTTTAAATTCAAACACGCAAGTATCATAAAGATCTGAAGCATGTTTTTCCGCAGACAATAAATCGTTACATAAAAAACAATCGTTGGCTTTATTACTATCTGTTGCCGCGCCATAGGTTGCACTAAAATTTTTAGGTGGCTGCTTTGAATTATCAATAGGCGGAATTTTACCTTCACCTAACTGATCCAACATATTAAGATGCTTTAATTCGTTTTGTGAAAGTTCAGTAAATAGTGCTTTTAACTGGGGATCAACTGCCGAATTTGCGCTGCGGGCATATTTTTCGGCACAGACCTTTTCTTGTGTTTTAAGGTCTTCAAGAAGCGTTGCTTCTTTTTGTGTAAGTTCCATAATAAATCACCTCAACACTATTTTTAACAAAAAAAAGCATTAATATACAAAAAAAAGGACATCAGATGATGTCCTTTAAAATTTACTTTTTATCAATTACGATATGGCGGTTAGGCTCTTCACCTTCGGAATAAGTTGTAACAAACTTATCGTTCTGAAGCGCAAAGTGAATGATTCTTCTTTCAAATGGGCTCATTGGTTCAAGCACCACTTTTTTGCCTGTTTTAGCCACCTGACCTGCCTTCTTTTTAGCAAGCCTTATAAGTGTGTTTTCTCTCTTTTTACGATAATTTTCAGTATCTACTGTAACGCGATGGTAATCTTCCTTATCCTTATTATATACTAAGGAAGCAAGATACTGTACTGCATCAAGGGTTTCACCCCTTCTGCCAATTAAAATTCCCATATCGTTGCCTTCAAGATTTACAAGCAAGCCGTTATCGGTATTTGCGGCTTTAACTGTACTTTCTTTTATGCCAATATGGTTCATAAGGCCTTGTAAAAACTCTGTTACTTCATTTTCAACAAATTCAGTTCCTTCAGGAAAATATTCTCCCTTTTTTTCTTCAAAAGCCTCAATTTTTTTATCTTTTCTTGGTTTTTCCCGTTTTTCTTTATGGGGTGCTTTTTCTTTATCCTTATTAAGAATAAAATCAGGTATTATCGCTTCTTCCCTTTGGGTTATTTTAACCTTTGCAGGTTTGTATCCAATACCCATAAAGCCTTTTTGACCATACTCAATAACTTCCATATCAACTTCATCAATGGTAAGTTTAAGCTGATCAAGACCAAGATAAATAGCTTCATCGATGGTTTTACCCTCGATTTCAATAACTTTTGCCATTATTTTTCTCCTTCAGCTTCTTTTTTCTTTTCTCTGGCATCAAGAACTTTATTGATAATAAAGTTTGCCAAAATCATGCAAAGGCTTGAAGTTACCCAATAAATAGCAAGTGCCGTACTTGAAACAAGGCAGAAATACACAAACATCAACGGGAAGAAAATCTGCATAAACTTTCCTGTTGAAGCCGCCTGTTGTGCCTGCATATCCGTTCCTTGAGTTTGTTGTTGCTGACCGGTTGCTTTAAAGCTTAACACCTGCACAACGCCTGCAAGAATCGGCAAGATATAAAAACCGTTACCGTATTCCTGAACGCCTGCAATGCTCATAACATTCTTTAAGCCTTCAAAAACGCCTGTAGCAAAAGTCTGCAAATCATTGAAATGATAATAGCCTGCGCCTAAATCAAATAACAAGCCATCATTATAAGCGGATTGAAGTGTTGCCTTAAGAGTATTGAGAACTGTTGCAGCAGTATCAGGATTAAGGGTTGCCGGAATAATATGACCATCAACATTCTTAATTATCCAAAGTGTTCTTAATCCCCAGGTTTCGCTGAAGTTAAAATAAACATCTGGCTGCCATATGTTTTTTACCCATAAAAAGCTATTGGTATCAAACCAATTTTCAATTGCCTGTGCATCTGTTAAAATTGAAAGTTCAACTATTTTTTCTGCTGCAAGATTACGGAATACCGCAAAAAACGCAATAAGAATAGGATATGTTAAAAGCATAGTTCCGCATCCTTTAGGCATCATGCCGATACCTTCGCGTTTTCTGATTTCCATTGCCTGCTGCGATGCTTTTTCAGGATTATTTTTATATGCCTTGTTTATCATATCAAGTTCAGGCTGTATCTTTTTAAGTTTCTTTGTATATTCGCGCTGACCAATGCGGCTACGGATATCAAAAGGCAAAAGCACTAATCTGAACATTATGGTAAACAGGATAATGGAAAGGCCATAATTATGAGTAAAGCCATTTATCCATTCGAAAATGGATCCAAAAAATTCACTGATAAAAGTCACTTGGAATTCTCCTGTCTTGTTTTTTCAGGTACGGGATCATACCCGCCTTTGCAAAAAGGGTTGCAGCGTAAAATACGCCACAAAGAAAGCGCCCCGCCCTTTATTACGCCAAATCTTTCGATGGCAGTATAAGCATACTCGGAGCACGTTGGAACAAATCTGCACGCAGGAGGCAAATTTGGTGATATATTTTTTTTATACGCCTTAATTAGCCATAAGCATAAATTTTTAACAGGATTCTTCATTTATCATTCCCGCCATTTTCAATAATGAACGCATTTCTTCCATGCAAAATGTGCTTTTTTTACCAATTAGTGCACGCCTTGCAATAAAAAAATACCACATATTATCGTTTAAATATGGCATTAAAGGTGTAAACCCACTGCGCATTATTCGTTTTGTTCTGTTGCGGACAACAGCATTGCCAAGCTTTGAGCTTACCGAAAACCCTGCTTTAATGCCTGTCCTTGATTTTGCGCACACAAGCACCATCGTAGGTGCCTGATATGATTTGCCCCTTGAAACAACATATCTAAACTCTTTGTTCTTTTTTAACATATCTTGCTTTTTCAAGAGGACACCTCCAAATTAAGCGCTGAGAACTTTTCTGCCTCTACGACGACGTCTCTGAAGAACGTTTCTGCCGTTCTTGGTCTTCATTCTTTCACGGAAGCCATGTACCTTTTTTCTTTTACGTCTGTTAGGTTGATAAGTGCGTAACATTTTTTATTCATCCTTTCATAATCGCCCTGTTGGGCGCAAATTTACATTATAATGCATATTAGCCTTTTTATTATAGTGTAAACAGTTAAAAGTGTCAAATGAAAATTTAAATATATTGTTTTCATCGTTAAAGAAATTGCCTTTTTTTGCCTTACCACAACATGTTGTATATAAAAAAAAGTTATCCACAATTTTAAAAAAATTTTTAAAAAAGTTGTCTTTTTTTTGTTGATAAAAGTTTTATTTTGTGTTATGATAATCGCACCTGTCAAAAATAAGGAAGGAGGTTTTTTATGGACGCAAGTGAACTTTTTCAAAAGATATGTTCTATTCTTGAACAATCACCACAGGATATTAATCCTATTTCATATAAAACATTCATTGCTACATTAAAACCCCTTACCTTTAAAGATAATACATTATATTTAATAACACCTTCTGATACACACAGGCGCCATTTAATGACTGTTACTATGATGCATGCCTATCTGGTTTCAGCCCTTAATATTGTGCTTGATTCACCGGGTGCAGATATTGTGCTTGTTTTAGAAAGCGAAGCTCCTGCAATTATTGATACAACTTTGCAGCCTAAAGCATCTATTCCCTATCCAATGCTTAACGAGCGTTATACTTTTGAAAATTTTGTTATTGGTTCGGGTAACCAGTTTGCTTTTGCTGCCGCATTAAGCGTTGCTGAAGCACCTGCAACCATCAACAACCCATTATTTATTTATGGTGGTGTAGGATTAGGTAAAACACACCTTATGCATGCAATCGGCAACCACATTTTAAAATACAAACCCGATACTAAAGTTCTTTACATTACTTGTGAAAAATATACAAACGAATATATTCGTTCAGTTTCTAAACATCAGATAGATGCTTTCAGGGACAAGTATCGTGAAAATGTTGATGTTTTAATGATTGACGATGTTCAGTTCTTAACCAAAAAAGAACATACACAGGAAGAAATATTCCATAATATTAATGACCTTTTTGCTTCAAATAAACAGATAATTCTTTCAAGTGACCGTCCGCCTAAGAGTATTCAGACTCTTTCTGACAGGCTTTGCTCTCGTTTTGAAGGCGGCTTACTTGTGGATATTACTCCCCCTGACCTTGAAACACGCGCAGCAATTCTGCGCAAAAAAGCAGAAATTGATAAGATTGACATTGATGATAGCATTTTGCTGTTTATAGCAGAAAGAGCCAGTGATAATGTCAGGGAACTTGAAGGCGCATTAAAGCGTATAACAGTTTTTGCTTCAACTACAGGGCAACCTATCACGATAGATCTTGCAGGGAAAGTTTTAAGGGATTATAATGCAGAAATACAAAAGCATTGTACCTCTGAAATGATAATCAGTACCGTTGCTGAATATTTTAATATTACACCCGAAGATATTCTTGGCCCAAGGCGTGATAAACCAATTGTTCAGCCAAGGCACATTGCATATTATTTATGCCGTGAACTTACTTCCCTTTCCAATAAACGAATCGGTGATGAGTTTAATGGCCGCGATCATGCAACCATTATTAATGGTATAGGTAAGATTCGCACTGCCCTTAAAACAGATATCGAAATTAAAAACTGCATTGAAGATATTACTATGCGTTTAAAGGGCGAATAAATTTTAAGGATTGATTTTTATGTTTAACGGAACTTTTTTAGGAAACCTTATGGGTTTCCTTTATTTTACCTTATTTATAATATCAGGTATTTTTATTGCAAACAACCTAATAAAAAAACTTTCCTTTATAACAAGGCTATGGCTTGGTTTGGTTTTTGGAACAGTGCTTTTAATGTGGTTACCTGTTGCAGTTTCATTTTTAATCGGATTTAACATAACCTCGCACATTGTTGCGCTTGTTATTTTAACGGGATTAAATGTATTAAGTTTTTTTATTGCAAAAAAACCAAAATTGGAAACTTTTGATTTCTCGTTTTCAAAAGACGACCTTTTAACACTTATTCCTGTTGTTTTGATGACTGTTTTTTACGCTATTGTTGAAACTAATCACATAATGCAACCAACAGAATCAGGCGGAATGATTTTTGGGCAAAGCACTTATGCCGATGTGCATATACATTTAAGTTTTATAACTTCGCCTATAAAACAAGGCACCGTTCCTTTTAATTATAATATCGCACCGCAAAATCAGGTTTCATATCCATTTTTAAGTGATACTGTTTCTTCATCAATTTATATTTTTGGCGCATCTTTAAGATGGTCTTATATTATACCAACAATTTTAGGTGCATTTAACATTTATTTAGGAGCAATGCTTTTTTTCCGGCTTTGGCTTAAAAAGTTTGCAAAAGCACTTTTAGCATGGATTTTATTTGCTTTTAACGGTGGATTCGGGTTTATGTATTTCTTCGATAATTTAAAGGTTAACGAAGGTAATTTTTCCCGCATTTTTGAAAAACTTTATGAAACACCCACCAATCTTGACGGCAATATGATTCGTTGGGTAAACACCTTTTGTGATATGATGATTCCGCAAAGAGCCACTCTGTTTGGTTGGATGATGCTTTTTGCATGTTTATATCTTTTGTACAGGGCAGTTTTTTTAAAAGAAAACAAAAATTTTATTTATGCCGGAATTTTAGCAGGACTGACGCCTTTAATAAGCACACATATATTCCTTGCAGTTGGTATTATTTCAGCTGTCTGGATGCTTTCAAGGCTTTATGTAATGATGAAATATAAACCTAAATACGCATTATATATTGCTTTAGCAATTCTATTGCTTGGGGTAGTAATATTTGTTTCAACTTGTATAAAAACAGGTGATTCAATTACAAACGTTAATTATAATACTGCCGGTATGAATGTGCTTTCTGCTTGCGGAATTATTATTGCCTTAATTTATATCAGTTTAACTCTTATTGCAATACTAAACGGGCATTTAAAAGAAATTTTTAACACATGGGGATTGTATCTGATAATCGTGCTTGTTCTTGCATTGCCTCAGCTTATTTGTTTTACATTTGGCCAGACAAAAGGCGATGGCTTTTTACAGCCACACTTTAACTGGATAAACTCTAAAGACAGTTACTTTTGGTTCTATGTAAAAAATATGGGTGTACCTGCACTTTTATTAATTCCTGCATTATTTAACGCAAATAAACGCTCTTTAAGTGTTGTTGCCCCCGTTGCAGTTTTAATGCTTTTGGCTGAAACATTTTCCCTTCAGCCTAACGTTTATGATAACAACAAGATTATTTATCCTGCATTCTTCCTTGCTATCGGCATAGTTGCCGATTATATGGTAACAGTTTATCAGAAACTTAAAAGTATAAAAGGCAGAGAGATTTTAGCCGTTGGCGTTATTATTGCTTGTGTGCTTTCAGGTGCGCTTTCTATGGGCAGAGAGTACGTTGCAGACGAATTTGAAATGTTTTCTTCTTCAGATGTTAAAACGGCTGAATGGATTGATAAAAACACTGAAAACGATGCAGTATTTTTAACAAATGACCGCTACAATAATGCAATTACAGGTTTAACAGGCAGAAGTGTTGTTTGCGGTGGCGGTTGGTTCTTTTCAACCCATGGTTTGCCTGATTATAACCAATTGCAAAACGAAGTAAAGCAGATGTATGCTAACCCCGAAACAAGCAAATCGCTTTTTGAAAAGCATAGTGTTGATTATATTGTTGTAGGTCCTGATGAAAGAAACAGTTATACAGTAAACGAAGACAGTATAAAAAACATAGCAGATGTGGTTTATAATGAAAACGGGGTTCAAGTTTATAAGTTAAAATAAAAAAAGGAGTGAATTTTCACTCCTTATTTTTTTATTTATTAGGAACAAGTTTTTCCTTGCCACCCATATAAGATTGTAATGCTTTGGGGATGGAAATGCTGCCATCAACATTAAGGTTGTTTTCTAAAAATGCAATTAACATTCTTGGTGGTGCAACAACGGTGTTATTAAGGGTGTGTGCAAAATACTTGCCGTCTTTTCCGCTTACACGGATACGAAGCCTACGTGCCTGCGCATCGCCTAAGTTGGAGCATGAGCCAACCTCAAAGTACTTTTTCTGCCTTGGTGACCAGGCTTCAACATCAATAGATTTAACCTTTAAATCCGCAAGATCGCCTGAGCAACATTCTAAGGTACGAACGGGAATATCAAGTGAGCGGAATAAATCAACTGTATTTTGCCATAACTTTTCAAACCACATGGGGCTTTCTTCAGGCTTGCAAACAACGATCATTTCCTGCTTTTCAAACTGATGAATACGGTAAACACCACGTTCTTCAATACCGTGTGCGCCCTTTTCCTTTCTGAAACAAGGTGAATAGCTTGTTAAGGTGTAAGGAAGATTTTCTTCATAAAGCATCTGGTCAATGAACTTACCGATCATTGAATGTTCACTTGTGCCGATAAGATAAAGGTCTTCACCTTCAATCTTATACATCATAGCGTCCATTTCAGCAAAGCTCATAACGCCTGTAACAACATCAGAACGAATCATAAAGGGCGGTATGCAATAAGTAAAGCCACGGTCAATCATAAAATCGCGGGCATAAGAAATTACTGCTGAATGAAGGCGTGCAATATCACCCATTAAATAGTAAAAACCGTTACCTGCAACGCGCCTTGCACTGTCTAAATCAATGCCATTAAAACTTTCCATAATTTCAGAGTGATAAGGCACCTCAAAATCAGGAACAATAGGCTCGCCGTATTTTTGTACTTCAACATTTTCAGAATCGTCTTTACCAATTGGAACAGAAGGGTCAATAATGTTAGGAATAATCATCATAATATTTTTGATTTTTTCCTGAAGTTCCGCTTCTTTCTTTTCAGCTTCTGCAAGTTGCTCACTCTGCTGGGTAACAAGATTCTTCATTTCAAGTGCCTCGTCTTTTTTACCCTGCGCCATCAACGCGCCGATTTGCTTTGAATATTTATTGCGGTTTGCGCGCAATTCTTCAGCTAACTGAATAGTCTTGCGGTTTTCCTTATCAAGTTCAATAACCTCGTCCACAAGTGGCAACTTGGAATCCTGAAACTTGTTTTTAATATTCTGCTTTACGATTTCGGGGTTTTCCCTTAAAAATTTAATATCAATCATAACTTTTCTCCTTAAACGAGATTATATGTGAAATTATACCATATTTTATTTTTTTTGCAACAGTTTTTAAAAGAAAACAATAAAGGGCGGTTATTTATACCGTCCTTTGTTTATTATATATTCTTCTGTTGCCTATTAGTTTCAATTTCAATCAATTCAACAAGTTTATGGGGTGGAATTTCAAGGGCATATGCAATCTTCCATATAGTTTCAAAATTAGGTTGCTTCGTGCCTGACTCAATCATCGCAAGATGACTACGCGCAATACACGCAAACCCGCTTAAAACTTCTTGCGAAAGGTTTTTTTCTTTTCTTAATTTTTTAATGACTTTACCTACGGAATCATTATTAAAATCCATAATTTATCACCCTATTAAATAGGATAACAAAAATCATACAATTTATTGTCTATTTTCATAGACAAATAATAAATTGTATGTTATAATAGACATATATTACATATGGAAAGGTGTAACATTTATGAAAGAATCAAAATACGAAGAACTTGTTTTTGTTTACGGCTGTTGCTCTGTTGTGTCTTTTATTGGTGCATTTATCTTCTTTGTTGGCGGGATTTGTTTTTTTAATCTCAAAGAATCAGGCACAGGATTGTTCGTTATTTTTATTTCAATTATTTCATTGTTTTTAGGTTTTTACCTATTAAAGAAACTTAAAGAATTACAAGCGATGGGACCCGCCAATTATAATAAAAAAATACAAGCAAAAAAATACGCAGCCGAACAGCAACGTATTAGAGAAAATCAGCGTTTAAAGGAAATTGAGATAAAACGTAGAAACCTTGCTGCACAAGGTATTGTAAGTTGTCCAAGATGTGCATCCACAACTATTACAGCACTAAGAACTCGTCCAGATACTACAGCCATAGGATATTCAGTTGCTCGTGAATTAATAGGAAGTTGCGATGTTGTAAATGTATGTCAGGTTTGCGGTCAAAGATTTTACCCAGGAGTATAAGACAAGCCCCCTAAAAATAGGGGGCTTTTTTTATTGATTATCTCGTGCTACGCAAAAAGTGCAAGAAAGCTTGCAAATCAGTGGCGTGGGCGGTTAATTGCGAAGGAGCTTACAAAAGCGGTAAGTGATTGAGCAATTACACCGTTCACAACACGCAGTTGCAAGAGTTTCTTGTGCTTTTTTTAAACGACAGCGTTCTTGCCTACAACTACAGGGTAGTTTTCTTGCCCAACTAACGTTTTATTCTTACGAATAACAACGGACTTATCAATTACGGCGTGGTTTAAGTTTACGCCGGACTGAATGAGAGAATTCTGCATAATGATGCTGTTTTTAACAACTGCACCTTCTTCAATTTGCACACCGCGGAAGATAATACAATTTTCAACGGTACCGTTAATGATGCAACCATCGGCAACCATTGAATTTTTGATTTCTGCCTTTTCACCGTAAATGGTAGGAACTTCGTCCTTAACCTTGGTATAAACGGGATCACCGTTTTCAAAAAGTTGCGCGCTGATTTCTGGTTTTAGAATATCCATATTACATTTGTAGTAAGAAGCAATATTATGCACTCTGCCAACATAGCCTTTATATTCATAACCAAATATTCTTAAGCGTTCTTTTTCGTGCAACAGAATATCCTTTGCAAAATCGTGCAAGCCACGGGAAAGACAACGGTTAAGGTGATATTCTAAAAAATCCCTTTCCATAATATAGGTTCCTGTTGCTATTTGTGAAGAAAATGCACGGGTTGGATCAATTTCAATATCAACAATTCTTCCGTCAGCATCAGTTTTTAAACCAACGTGATGTGAAAGAGATGCACAGTCAGGCATATTATGATACATAACTGTAATATCGGCGTTGTTTTTCTTGTGTGCCTCAAGCATATCATCGAATGTTGTTTTATATAAAATATCGCTACCGCAGATAATAACATACCGCCTGTGAGATGCTGAAATATAATCTAAAATACTGTTTAAAACATCAAGGTCACCTTGCATTTCAGAGCCTGTTCCCATAATCGGCGGAAGGACAACAAGGCCATGGCGTTTACGGTTAAGATCCCATGCTGCACCTGAGCCAAGATGGTCCATTAAAGAGCGATAATGGTCCTGCGTGGGAATACCAACCCTTTCAATGCCTGAATTAACCATATTCGAAAGTATAAAATCCACAAGCCTATACCTTGAACCTACAGGAACTGCACCTATGGGGCGGTTTTTTGTAATTTCACCAAGTTCAAGACCGCTGCTGCCTGCCATTATTATGCCTAAAGTATCATTCATCACAGCCACCCCCTAAAATATCATGTTCAATCATCATTTCTCTTCCCACGCGCACATTATTGCCGATATTAACCTTATCACCTATAAGAGTAATACCGTTTGTGCACATAGAATTTTTAACATGAGGAATATTAGGTTGATCACTGCCGATAACAGCATTTTCACCGATAACACAGTTATTGGAAACAACTGCTTTATCAATTATTGCACCTTTTTTGATTACTGAATAAGGCAACACAATAGAATTTTTAACTACTGCTCCTTCTTCAACCACTGCGCCTGAAAACAGTACACTGTGTTCAACGGTGCCAAACACCTTACAACCTTCTGAAATACAGCAGTTTTTGATTTTTGCCTTTGGCGAAATGTAGTGGCCCGGTAAACCATCATTACGGGAATAGATGCGCCAATTAGTATCATAAAGATTTAAAAGCGGAACCGTTCCTAAAAGATCCATATTGGCTTCCCAAAGGCTATAAACTGTTCCAACATCTTTCCAATAACCATCAAAGGAATACGCAAACATATTAAGGCCATCGTTTAACATTGCAGGAATAACATCTTTACCAAAATCTTTAGTTGAATTTTCATTTTCTTCATCGGCGATTAAGTATTTTTTAAGCACTTGCCATGAGAATATATAAACACCCATGCTGGCAGTAGTGCTTTTTGGTTTTTTGGGTTTTTCTGCAAAATCATATATTCTGCCGCTTTCATCAGCGGACATTATGCCGTATCTGCTTGCATCTTCAATGGGAACATTAAATACTGCAATTGTAGCATCTGCACCTTTTTCCTTGTGCGCCTTAAGCATTCGCCTGTAATCCATTTTATAGATGTGGTCACCTGAAAGCACAAGTACATATTCAGGGTTAAACTGTTCTATAAAAGGAATATTCTGATATATTGCGTTTGCAGTACCTTTATACCATTCCCCTGTTTTGCCTTTTACATAGGGCGGAAGAACAAATGCGCCACCGCGCAATCTATCCATATCCCAGGGCTGACCGCTACCAATATATGTATTTAATTCTAACGGGCGGTATTGCGTTAACACGCCAACGGTATAAATACCTGAGTTTGAACAGTTGCTTAAAGGAAAATCGATAATACGATACTTTCCCCCAAATGGAACTGCAGGCTTCGCTATTTCTTTAGTTAGTGCGCCAAGTCTGCTTCCCTGCCCGCCGGCAAGAAGCATTGCAACACATTCAATACTGTACATTTATGCACCCTCCAATTTAAGAGTTAACAATGTTTTAATTATGTTTTTAGTCGGAACAGCAAATCTATTCCGACTAAATAAAATCGTTACTTATTTAATTTATAATAAAGCACCGACATTGGCGGTAAATTTACACGCACTCGGTTTTTGAATTCAGGTGTTTCATTATCAGTTACAACTTCGCATAAAACTTGTGTTGCACCTTCCCCTGAATACTTTTTATCATCGCTGTTTAAAAGAAGTGTATATGTTCCCTCATCTTCAAGACTTAACCAATAGTCATATCTTTCAACAGGGGTCATATTTACAACTGCGATTATGGTTTCATCATCTGATTTACGACACATTGAGTAAACGCTTGCCTGATTATCATCAGCGTTTATCCATTTAAATCCATCCCAAGAATCATCTTTCTTCCAGAAAGCATCGTGGTCATTGTAAATATTAAGAAGTTCCTTTACGAATCCGTACAAACCACGGTGAGTTTCGTACTGTAAAAGTTTCCATTCGACTTGTTCATAGTAACGCCATTCCATAAACTGACCGATTTCATTACCCATAAACAAAAGTTTTTTGCCAGGATGTGCAAACATATATCCTAAATATGCTTTTACAGAAGCAAATTTTTGATAATATTCACCAAACATCTTATCTAAAAGGCTCTTTTTGCCGTGAACACATTCATCGTGGGAAAGTGGCAGAATATACTGTTCATTAAAGGCGTACATCATTGAAAAAGTAAGATTATTGTGCATACCGTTTCTGAATAACGGATCAGTTTCCATATATTTTAATGTATCATTCATCCAGCCCATATTCCACTTGTAATCAAAGCCTAATCCGCCTTCATTTAATGGATGGGTAAGTTTGGGATAATCAGAAGATTCTTCGGCAATCATAATAGCACCGGGGAAATTTTCCTTAACAACAGAATTAAGTGTTTTAATAAATTCAACTGCCCCAAGGTCAATATTTTCGCCGTAAATATTAGGCGTCCACTGACCGTCTTCCTTACAGAAATCAAGATAAAGCATATTGCTTACTGCATCAACACGAAGCCCGTCAAAATGGAATTCTTTAAGCCAATAAACAGCGTTTGAAACAAGAAACTGCCTTACAAATGGGTGGTCAAAGTTAAATCTTAATGTGCCCCAACTACTTACATTACTATCTTTTTCGTAAAGGCACTGACCATCAAAAAACGCAAGGCCATGGGCATCTTTTGGAAAATGCCCGGGAACCCAATCAAGAATAACGCCAATGGAATTTTGATGAAGAACATCAACAAAATATTTTAATTCAGCAGGCGTTCCGTAACGGGATGTTGGTGAAAAATACCCTGTTGCCTGATAACCCCATGAACCATCGTAGGGATGTTCAGCAAGGGGCATAATTTCAACATGAGTATAGCGGTTTTCTTTTAAGAATTTTACCAATGCATCAGCAACATCAGCATAAGACAATATTTCATTATTCTGACCGCGCATCCATGAACCCATATGCAATTCATAAATTGCCATAGGAACATTTTTTTCCTGTGGTTTTGAGTGTTTCAAACACCACGAAAGGTCATGCCAACGGTAACTGTCTGCATATGTTTTTGAAGCAGTTTTAGGCCTTAATTCACTGAATTTTGCCATCGGATCGGCCTTATAAAGTATACGGCCATCTTCTGTAGTTATACAATATTTATAAAGGCTGCCTGTAGAAACACCTTCGATATACACTTCCCATATATCTGTATCGGGAATTCTTTGCATAGGATTTTTTCCATTTTGCCACTGGTTAAAATCACCCACCACACTGATTTCTTTTGCGTGGGGCGCCCAAAGTGCAAAATAAAAACCATCAATCAATCCTGTACTGTTGAATACGGGGCGGGCACCAAGTATTTCATCAAGATTCCTATGTGTGCCTTCACAAAGAAGATAAAGATCAAAATCACTTATCATTTTGCTTTTTGTAAAATTTTCTTTTCCCATCAAGGTAGCCTCCCATACATAGTTTTTCCTGATTATATTTTAACAAAATCGTATACCAATGTCAATATTGAGAAAACAAAAATTTTGTAATTTATTCATTGTTTTTACATAAATTAAATGTATATCTCTGTGTTTTCAGGAAAAAATATACATTGGAGGTGTTTATTTTATGAATCTTGGACCAATTAAAGACAAGACAGGTAATACTATGTTAAGAAAGAAAACTGTAAAAAAGGCATTTACTGTTACGGCGGTATTTTGTGTTGCAGCAATAGCAGTAACATATGCTGTTTCGGCACTGAACAAGCCAAACAACAATCTTGTGCTTGAAAATCCCGCAAACACACAAACAGTTATCTCAAACGGGGATGCAGATTTAACTACACAGCCCCCTGCAAACACGCAAATTCCCGATGACAACAATGAAAACGATTCACCTGCATCTGCAGGAAGCAGTGTTACTGCCACGATGCTTTTACCTGTAAACGAAGCCAATGTATTAAAAGGTTATGCTTCTGATTCACTTTTATACTCTTCAACCCTAAAGCATTGGGCAACACACAATGCCATTGACTTCTCCTGTGCAGAGGATTCATCAGTTTTTTCTGTTCTTGACGGTACAATTTCAAGTGTAGAAGAAGACGCTTTAATGGGGCTTACTGTTAAAGTAAGCCATGATTCCGGGCTTGAAACTGTGTATTCCTGCTTAAAATCTGTACCCGATGGCATTAAAGAAGGTGCTTCTGTTTTAAAAGGACAGGCTATCGGCGCTGTTGGCAATTCAGGTGTAAGCGAAGCCGACGATGGTGCCCATTTGCATTTTGAAGTATTAAAAGATGGCAAAAATGTAAATCCGCAAAACTATTTAAGCAATTTCACAAAATAAAAAAGAGCAGAAATCTGCTCTTTTTTTAATTTGCACCAAAATATTTTGTACCCGGTGTAAGATTTTCTTTACCCATAAGTTCAGTTACGGTTACAACATTATAACCTTGTTCAGTTAATTTTCTTAAAATTATATCTAACGCCTGATATGAATTTTCGTAAATTTCGTGCATTAAGATGATCTTGCCATCGCCAACATCTTTCATAACATTATTAACAATAGCATCTATTTCGCTTTGATTCTGTTTTTTGTGTCTCCAGTCTTCAGAATCCACATTCCATAAAATAACTGAATATCCGCAACTTTTAACCCTTTCACTTGTAATGCTTCCACCGATAGGGCGCATAAGCGTTGGTGTTACACCTGTAGTTTCTTTTATAACCTTTGCAGTTTCAGAAAGTTCATATTCAAATTTAGAATCAGAGCATGTATTATAATAAACAGAGTGGGTGTATCCGTGAATTGCAATTTCATTACCTTGTTCAACAAGGTATCTGACAGCGTCACTGGTTGTAGAATCAATTCTGTTGCCTACAACAAAGAATGTTGCTTTGGCATTATATTCGTTAAGTTTATCAACGATTAGTTTTGTATATTTTTTGTGCGGACCATCATCAAAAGAAAGCGCTATATATTTTTTACCATCTGTTCTGATCGGTGTTTTTATGGGCCCTTGAGTTACTTTTACACCAGGCGTTGATGTTTTTGTTGGTGCTTTTGTTGGCGCCTGTGTTGGTGTTGGTGAAGGCGTTATAACCTGTGCGGTAGGTGTTACACCCACATCAATATTATCGATATCTGTATTTACCGGCGCATAAGTAAAACTTCCGGAAAAATCATAAACGCTTGTTTTAATGGCTTCTCCGCCAGAAAGTATAGTAATTTCATTAGCGGAGTAATTATGCAAATATGAATTAGCAACAGATTGCATTATGAGTTTTTGATATTTTGCTTCGTACAAAGAAACCCATGGACTAAAGTTTTCACTTAAATTAATTTTAATGCTTCTTAAGGCATCATCCCCTGAACTTTCAAATGCTTCAACAGAAACTTCGTTAGAAACAATGCCTGCAACTTGTAACTGACTTAATATTTCTTGCGGGGTGCGTTTATCTACTTGTACCTGTTCAACAATAAGAGTGTTGTTTTCAATTTTATATATATCCACTACAACATTTTTTGTGCAGCCTGATAACATCAAACATAACACAAGCATTAATACAATTATTGCTTTTAATAATCTGCGCATTTTTATTTCCCCAAGAATTTAGTTTTTATTTAGTATATCACATTTGAACGCAAAAGTATATACTTTTTTGTCGAATTTAATATAAAAAATTTGGTATTTTTCTGTTGCTTTTTTTAAAATGTGTGATAAAATATTATAAAGTTAATGGGGGTATAGCTCAGGTGGTAGAGCGGTTGCTTCGCATGTAACAGGCCAGCGGTTCGAATCCGCTTATCTCCACCAACAAAGAAACCTGATTTGTCTACCTGACAAATCAGGTTTCTTTGCGTGATGCGTTCCTTACGGAACGTGATGCGCATTTCGTGCGTGATGCAGGCTTCGCCCGTGATGCACGCCGTCACGCGCGTGAGTGGAACGCATCGCATCACCTATCACAGCGAAGCTGCATCACTTATTACTTATTTGCAAAACAACTTAATTTATGGTATAATTTTAAAAAAGTGAGGTGTATATTATGTCAGAATCGAAGCTTCGGGAACTTTCTATGGACTTCTCTGTTGATATTATTGAATTGGTAAAGCATCTGAAATCTATGAAAGAATCTATTATTGCCAATCAAGTCGGAAGAAGCGGCACGAGCATTGGCGCAAATATCCACGAAGCACAATATGCACAAGGCAAGAAAGATTTCATATCTAAACTCGAAATCGCCTTAAAAGAAGCAAGTGAAACGGGTTATTGGCTCGAACTCTTATACAGAACTAAATATATTGATGAGCAAACATTCAAAACACTTTCTGCAAAATGCACCTCGTTAAGAGCAATGCTGATTGCATCCTGTCGAACTGCAAAGGAGAATGGTAAATGAAAAGATTACTCAGCCTAGTCCTTTTTCTATGTGTTGTTCTAAATTTGTCGGCTTGCAGCGGAATGTCTGTATCTAACAAGATGTATGGTGAGATTTCAGAATATGTAACCGAAAATATAGAGTCATTTTCTCCGACAAAAGAAAACGAGTTTTATGATTATAAAACTACGGGACTTAGTATTGGTGGAGTGTATTACGGATATTATTTCTCTGCCGAGAACAATATATTGCTGCCCGATTTTTATTGCGGAAATGATCTAGAGAAGATACAAAACGATATATGCGAAGATGATGGCGGAGTGTATATTGGAAAACCTAACAATGGAACGGATTGGTGTTTTATAAAAGAAATTTCGGATAATTGGTATTATTATGAGTTGCACTGGGCTTAAATCAGACCATAGGTGTACTTTTTGCGTTTCTTCCCTTTCTACAAGGGCGGATTTATACTTTTACGACTTCTCTTCCAACAAAAAAGTCCTTTTTGTCTTTCAGGCAGGAGGGGCTTTTTTGTTTGATGCAGGCTTTTTTATGTTATGCACGGTTTTGGTGCACTGATTGAGTGCATCACTTATCAATTATTTGCAAACAGGCTTAATTTGTGCTATAATCACATTATCTTTTTAGATGAAAGGAAAAATCATTTTGACAAAGCGTTTATTTGATGAAAACAGTTATATATCAGAATTTACAGCTACTGTTACTGATTCTATAGAATGTGACGGGTTTTATAAAACAGTTTTAGACCAAACTGCATTTTTTGCCGAAGGTGGCGGACAAAAAAGCGATACGGGATATTTGGATAATATTCCTCTTTTTGATGTTCAGGAAGAAAACGGGATAATCTATCACTTTACCCATTCCCCTATTGAAAAAAAGGAAATTAAAGGCGTTATAGATTGGGAAAAGCGTTTTAACAAAATGCAAAATCACAGCGCCGAGCATGTAATTTCAGGTATTGTGCACACCCATTACGGATACGAAAACACAGGGTTCCATTTAGGTGACGATGTTGTAACAATGGATTACAGCGGTCCTTTGAACCAAGAAGATATTGATAAAATTGAGTTTTTATCAAACAAGGTTGTTTGGGAAAACCGCAAGATAACCTGTTATTATCCTGAAAACACCGAAAATCTTTTTTACCGCAGTAAACTTGATATAAAAGAAAACTTAAGAATTGTTGAAATTGACGGTGTTGACAGGTGTGCTTGTTGCGCACCCCATGTTAAAGAAACAGGTGAAATAGGCTTTATAAAAATCGTTTCCTGGCAAAAATACAAAGGCGGAGTAAGACTTTTTATGAAAGCAGGCAGTTTTGCCTTTAACGAAATTAACGGATACTTTAAAGCGTTAAAAAAACTTTCTGTTTTGCTTTCATTGCCTATGGAAGAAACGCCTGCAGGCGTTGAAAAACTTATGCAAAAATTAAACGATACCCAATACCAATTAAACGGTTTGAAATTGGAATTGCTTAAAAGAGAAATTAACCAAACCGATTGTAATTTTGCTTTTGTTGACAGCGCCGATTTATTAAAAGACGCAGTAAATCTTTTAAACAATAAATTCAACAGTATTTGCGGTGCATTTTTCGGAAACGATATTGACGGTTACCGTTTTAATATTATTACCCCTGATATTGAAGCAACAAAAACTCTTTTAAAAGAAAAGTTAAATGCTTCAGGCGGCGGCAGAGATAATATGCTTCAGGGCAAAACCAACGCTAAAAAAGAAGAAATTATAAGATTTTTTAATTAAAATTCCTTTACTAATGTGCAAACCGTTTCTATTATTTGTGCATTTTGACAGTAGCAACATTTTATATACCGTGTTATAATGGTAAAAAATTATTTAGGGAGGCTGTTTTATATGGCAGGCGTTACTTTAAGACATATCTACAAGGTTTATCCCGGCGGCGTTACCGCTGTTAATGACTTTAACCTTGTAATTAAAGACAAAGAATTTATCGTTCTTGTTGGTCCTTCAGGATGCGGAAAATCCACTACTCTTCGTATGGTTGCAGGTCTTGAAGAAATTACAGAAGGTGAACTTTTCATTGGTGACAAGCTTATGAACGATGTTGCACCTAAGGATAGAGATATCGCTATGGTTTTCCAGAACTATGCTCTTTATCCCCACATGACAGTTTATGATAATATGGCATTCGGCCTTAAACTTCGTAAAGTTCATAAGGGCGAAATTGATAAGAAGGTTAAGGAAGCTGCAAAGGCTCTTGGTATTGAAGAATATCTTCAGAGAAAGCCCAAGGCTCTTTCCGGTGGTCAGCGTCAGCGTGTTGCTTTAGGCCGTGCTATCGTTCGTGAGCCCATGGTATTCCTTATGGACGAACCTCTTTCAAACCTTGATGCTAAACTTCGTGTACAGATGCGTACTGAAATTACAAGGCTTCATAAACGCCTTAACACCACCTTCATTTACGTTACTCACGACCAGACAGAAGCTATGACAATGGGTACCCGTATCGTTGTTATGAAGGACGGTTTCATTCAGCAGGTTGATACACCTCAGAACCTTTACGATTATCCTTGCAATAAGTTCGTTGCAGGCTTCATCGGTACACCTCAAATGAACTTCTTTGATGCTACTCTTGTTAAAGATGGTGACAAGGTTGTTGCTCGTATGGGCGAAAACAAGGTTGAACTTCCACAGGGCGTTGTTTCAAAACTTACTGACCAAAGCTATATCGGCAAAGACGTTATCCTTGGTATCCGTCCTGACGATATTCACGATGAACAGGTATTTATTGAAGCTCATCCTGAAGCACAGGTTAAGGCTCATGTTGAACTTCTTGAAAAACTTGGTTATGAAACACTTGTATATCTTGAAATGGATTCATTCATTCAGGAAAATGCTGATAACCCTGTTGCACGTGTTAACCCCCGTTCAACAATTATGGCAGGCGACGATGTAGTTCTTGCATTTGACCCCTACCGTATTCAGTTATTTGATAAGGATACAGAAGTTTCTATCCTTGAAAGATAATTTAAAATTAACAACAAAAAGCGGTCTTTTTAGACCGCTTTTATTTTATCTGTGTACTTAACACCTCAATAGCAATTCGTGCACCAAGACAAAAGGCAGATATGAATATTTGTTTATCATTTATTCCTGAAAGTTCATCATATTCGTTATTAATATTAAAAAAGCGACCTGCTCGGTCGCTTTTTTTACTTAAATACCTTATCAATAAAATGTTCAAATGAGTATTTGTATCTTGTTGTTTCGTCGATTTCTTCGTAAGGTGTTTCAAAAAATTCCTTTGGTATTTTGATATTATTAACATCAATAACAAGCTGGTTATTGGGATTATAAAATTCCTGATTAGTGCAATCGTAAGTAGTTACAATTTTCTTTTTCATACCTATCATTTCGCCTAAGCGGGTTGTTGCCCCTGACTGATAGGTGTTCTCAATTTCCAGAACCGCCTTTGATTTTTTATAAATATCAATTGATTTTTGCGTAGGCATTGATTTAAAATGTATTTTATTTCGCTTTACGCCAACAAAATACGGATTCATTAATTTATTATATAAATAAACCAGTATATGCGGCACAAAAACGAATTTGTAAAAAATAAGCCCTTGTTTTTTACACTGTTTTGAAATTTCATCTAACACTTTTGGCCTTATTGAATGAAGCGTGCCGATAAAAGCAAGATCATACTCCGGTTTTTGCGAAGATTCAACATCGAATTCCTTAGTGTAGCCCCAGTAGGCATATTCAAGGAATGAGTATCTTTTTACATCATCATTATCAAAAGAGAATATTTTATTAAAATACGCAAATTTCTTTGTTATATGGGCAATATTTGCAACAGAATCCCAAAGGTACAGAATCCTTTTTGCAAAAGGAAAACGGCGTTTAAACTTCTTCAACACTTCAACAGTTGGTGCTTCACACTTAATAAAAAGAATAAAATCATAATCTTTTTTTAAGGTAGCAAGCACTTTATCAAAGTATCTGTTAATTACGCCGTGATAAAATCCAATATCTTTTCGCATCAGAATACGGGCAAAACCTGAATGGGAAGGTTGTTCATCAACCACATCCACATTAGCGCCCCGTTTTTCCAACGCTTCCTTCATACGCACATGGTAATCAAAGAAAAATGGACTTACAATAAGTATATTTTTATCTTTTAAATTCATATTACCTTGCACCATCAGAATTGAACACTATAGCAACTGTTTTAAATATACATTTAAGATCAAGCCATAATGAACGGTTTTTAATGTATTCCATATCATAAACGATTTTTTCTTCAGGCAAAAGATCGTATCCACCATTAACCTGTGCAAGCCCTGTTAAACCGGGAATAACATTAAGCCTGTGTGAAAAACCGTGAATGTTTTTTTCAAACTCATTATAAAAAAACGGGCGTTCAGGGCGTGGGCCAACAAGGCTCATATCCCCTTTAAGAATATTAATAAGCTGAGGAAGCTCGTCTATCCTTGATTTGCGCAAAAAACCGCCTACACGGGTACGGCGTGTATCGTTTTCCGAAGCCCATTTTGCGCCTTCATCTTCAGCATCAAGGTACATTGACCTGAACTTTAACAACATAAACGGCTTACCGTTTAATCCAAGACGCTCCTGTTTATATATAGCCGGACCTTTTGAATCAACACAAATAATAATCCCTATAATCACCATTGGAATAAATGCAATAACAATACCAGTTAATGATGCAATTATATCAAAAGTGCGTTTTATAAAACTATAAAACGGTTTGTTTTTTGGTTTTATATCAGGAACATCGTATAAACGGCTATGTTCAATTTTTTGTTTGTTATTACGCTTTTGAAACATCTTTAATCTCCGCAATCTACACTTATTGATATAATACCATATATAATATATTATTGTCAATAATTTTGATATTTTGACTATCTTTTAGTCCTTAATAAAAAAACTCCCTTTTTAAATCAGGGAGTTTTTATGTTTAATCTTTTTTCTTCTTTTTAAAGGCTATTATTCCAACTAACGCAACCATTGTTACTGAACATACTGCCGTTATAATAACAGGAACAATATCAATTTTTACTCCTAAATCAACAGTGTTTACAGTGTCATTGTTATTGTTATTATTATTGTTGTTGTTTAACTGCTCCTGAATTTCATCAGGTGTTGCTAAAGATGATGCAAAAACAGAAATTTCTGCAATTGCTGTGTAAGAATAACATTCTGTTTCTTCAGTTTGACTAAAGTATCTGTTATTTCTAACTATTCTGTATTTAACCTTTGCAACTTCTTCTTTAGGAATGTTTTCAGCATTTAAGAACAATATTTTAACATAACGGTAAGCGCCCGTTAAAGCCTCTTGCGAATAAGTTTTATCCTGTGACAATGTAAAATCATGTAAAGCTGTGTTTACTATAATTGTCCAGTCTTTGCCGTCATTTGAACCTTCAATACGGTATTTAGGAAGTATTGTTTCGGTTGCAGGAACGATGTTAATCTGAGTTAAGTTATAAGCCGCGCCAAGATCATAAACAATAGTTTGGGTAACCCTGTTTGCATGTGGTTCCCAAGCAGTTTTACCATCAAGATCATAAAGATATTTGGTGTTGTTTGATAATCTGCCTCTTTCATAACTTAAACCGCCTATTGCAGTTACCTGATAAGGCGTAACAATATTACCAACGTTTTCCTGTTTTTCAGGCTTCACATATGCTTTTTCGGTTTTATAATCCTTTAATTCTTCGCAAGTTAAAAGGAAAACCCAGTCCTGTGAAGTAGGCTTTTCAGGAACATCATACTGTGTGCCTTTAATATTATTATCAACTTCAATAAACTTACCTGTAAGCACATTATACCATAATGCTTTATATGTTTTTTCACCATCAAGGTTATATATCTTACCTGTTGAAGTATCTTCATTTATAAAATAGCAAACAAATGTTCCTTTATCATTTGTTGATGCCATCATTTTTTTACTATCTTTCAAAAAGTCAGCATGACGTATATCTTCATACCTTGCAACAAGTTTTGACCAATCATTAATAGTCATAAAGAAGTTTTTCATATACATCATATCAAAAGAGCCGGGCTTATCAAGGCCCATATACCAAGGCTCATAGTTATAACTTGTAAAACCGTCATACCAACCAACATTACCTTCGGTAGAATAGCAGTTTGCCCAGATACCTGCTGCGCCATAGGTATAACCTGCACAACCGTTAATCATAGCATTCCATGCGCCTATTCTTGTGGCATCATAACCTGTAAACAAGCCGCAGTTTATATCTTCATAATTATACTCTGCTTCAACAACAGGTTTATCAGTTCCACAATAAGCAAGATAATGCTGTTTTACAGGTAACATTTGCATTCCGTGTCCGCCTTGCGTTGCCCAATATGTATGCCATTTTTGTTCTGCAAGTTCCAATGCACATAAATTGGAGCGATCCATAACATCCATATGTGCTGAATTAGGATGCTTATATCCATCTAATTCACCTACATACTCTGCAAGATCCATCCACACCTGCATTACATTTGTAGTTGGATCATAGGCTTCGATTTTATTACGGGTAATTTCCTGTGCAGTTATCCAAACAACAGAATAGCAAGCGTATCTTGCAACACAATAGCGTGCAAAAAGTTTAAGGTCTTTTAAAGGCATTTTTCTTGCTGTTGCTGTGTGCAAACCAAATCCAAGCGCTATCACCATATCAACTTCGTGAAGATATTCAAACATCTTATCTATCTTTGTGTTGAATACATCGGTTGAAGGACGCTTAAGTTTTTCTTCCCAGATAGAATCAATTTTCCCTGCCTGACCACCACCATCGCTTTCAGATGTATCAAAATATGTTTGATAAACTGTAAAGCCTTTTTCTACACGGTTATCAACTTCATGCTTAAACTGATTGTAGCAGTTGCATCCGGGGTAATTACAAACATTTGTTTGTTCATAGTTGGGTGATTGCCAGTGAGTATCTCCAAGCCAGAAGAACGGAGTTCCATCATCATAAACAAATATATCTTTGCCTGTTTTTACAAAACCGTGCTTCTGTAATTTATTTTCAGAAGTGTTTTCCTTTGCATCAAGACTGCCTTTTTTGGTTAAAGATGCATTTGCTGAATCAGAACAAGTGATTTCATACTTCCATAATCCCGTTTTTGTAGGTGAAAAACGCACTGCGAAGGTGTTTTTTTCTTTCCAGAATCCAGGAAGTGAAATCTGTGTGCCGTCAGTATGGGTAAAAACAGCATCAATTTCAACATCAACATACGGATCTGAATATTCTTTTGTGCTTTCAAGAGTTATCTCCGTAGGCAACCAAACCGTTGCGCTTTCGCCTTCTGCTTTAGCAGTAAAACTGATGCCGGTTAATAAGCCCATAAAAATTGCCATTGTAAGCACAAGTGCTAAAAATCTTTTCATATATTCCACCTTTTATTTTTTACCGTAAACTGAAATCTCCTGAATCTGAGTTTCAGCATAATGGGTAGGCTTTGCGCCTCTTTCTGCGTAAATAGTATTAACGAACACTTTGTAGTCTGCTTCTTCAGCTTCTTTTTCAGAAATCACATATTTATTATGAAGCATTATTTTAACAAACTGCCATGTGCCTGTAATTTTACTTGTAACTTTTCCTTTGTGGAACTTTGCACCAAGAGAATTAGTATCAGCCTGTGTAAACCACTTTTCGCCATCGTTAGAAACCTCAACTCTGTAAGGTGGCAAAACTGTATTATCATTAGGAACGATTTCAACACCGCCTAATTTATACTGTTTACCAAGGTCATAAATAATAGTTTGTGTGCTTCTTTGTGCAAAAGGAATCCAAACAGTTTCCTTATTATTATCATAAAGATATTCAGTGTTATCAATCATCTTGCCATCTTTATAATAAATACCGCCAATAGCGCTTACGTTTACAGGTTTAATAATTTCACCTGTTATTATTGTTTTGTTTTCAAACTTTTCAACAACAGTAATATTCTTTAATTCTTGGTTGGTTAAAATAAATGCCCAATCATCAAGCGCAGGCTTTTGGGGAATATCATATTCCGTAACGCCCGAAATTGTATCAATCTTTATATAATTGCCTGTTCTAACATCAAACCAATAAGCAGTATAAGTTTTATCCTTGTTTAACTGTAAAACCTTGCCTGTTGTTAAATCAAGATTTCTGAAATAGCAAGCAACAGTATGATCTTCTATACGCATCATAAGTTTATTGTCATCTTCAAGAAAATCGCCTAATGAAGCATCATAATAACTTGGTACAAATTTATCCCAGTTGGGAATATTTAAAAAGAATTGTTTTAAATGCATCATTTCAAAGGATCCGGGCTTTGAAAGCCCCATATACCAGGGTTCATAACTGTAACTGTTTGTTTCACCAAGCCATCCCTTGCTGATTTCTGTTGAATAACCGTTTGCCCAAATACCTGTTGCGCCGTAAGTATAACCTGCGCAACCATCCATCATAGCGTTCCACGCAGAAACACGGGCGCCTCTGTTATCAGCAAAATATCCGCAGTTAAGATCTTCGTAATTTAATTCGCCTTCAATAACAGGTTTAAAATAATCCTTTGCTTCAGCATATTCCTTATAATGTTTCTTTTTAGGCACCATAGCTTCACCGTGACCGCCCTGCGTCATCCAATAAGTATGCCAAGGCTGATCTGAAAGCCTTTGTGCTCTTTCATCTTCAAACTCCATAACATCCATATGGGCAGAAACGGGGTGCTTAAAGCCATCGCAATCACGAACAAGCTGACCAAGTTCAAGATACGTATCAAAAACGGTTTTGCCTTCAATACGCGAAGGACGAAGCCTTGTGATTTCCTGTGCAATAAGCCAGATAATATTGTAACAACCGTATCTTGCGATAACGTATTTTGCAAAACGGAAAAGGTCTTCTTCATCCATATTTTGTACTGTAATATAGTGAACGCCAAATCCTAAGGCAATAGCCATACCAACGCTATCAAGGTATTCAAACATAACATCAACCTTTTCAGCAAACTGCTTTGACGGAAGCGTAAACTTTTTATCCCAAAGGGAAGGTAAAATACCTTTTTGACCACCGCCATCACTCTCAGAAGCATCAAAATATGTTTGATAAACAGTAAAGCCTTTTTTAAGTCTGTCGTCAACCTCGTGCTTAAACTGATTTTTACAAGTACAGCCAGGGTAATTGCAATCAGTTATAGTTTCATAGTTTGGTGCTTGCCAATGTGTATCAGCAAGCCAATAAAAAGGCGTGCCGTCATCATAAGTAAAATATCTGTTATTATGCCTATCAGTAATAAAACCGTGCTTTTTGCATAAAACATCTGTTTCTTCCTTTTTGGCAGTGAAACTTCCTTTTAAGAATAAATCCTTATTATCCTTATCTGTGCAAGTAATGGTATATGACCAGTCGCCTTCTAATGTGGGGGTGAATCTTACTGCAAAGATATTTTCACTGTGCCAAAATCCTAAAACCTTAATTTCTTTACCGCTTGTGTGAAGAAAGGTTGCATTTATTTCAACGTCAATATAAGGATTATTGTATTGTTTTGTGCTTTGGAGTTTAATTTCCAAAGGTGACCAAACAACAGCGTTATTCAAGGTCTTCATAGTTTTCTCCTAAAAGCAAGGAAAACTTTTTAGTTTTCCTTGCGTTTTTTTATCACAACAGCAAAAGCAACAATTACAGGCATAAGTACAAACGCACTTATCGGAATCATATCTGATGTTGCATACTGTTTGCTATAGGTAACTTCAACTTTTACAACATTCTTATCCCCTGCTGTAAAGCTGATATCAGGATTGTTATTTAAAATTACAAGTTTTGTTCCTTTAAGAACTTTTGGATTGCCGTCTGCTTCAAGAATATCGAAGCGCGCAAAGAATTTTTCAGGCTCGTAAGATGCTTCGTTGTCGCCACCTGTTACGGTGATCTTACCATCTTCGTTAACATCCATTGTAAAGGTAAGTTCCTGTGATTCACCTGGTTCAATTAAAGCTGTAAAGCCCTTTGCAGGTGTAGACCACATATCGCTACCATCAGCCTTTTTGTGTGCAACCTGAAGCGAGAAGGTTACTTTAACTGCTTCCTTACCTTCATTAAGAATAGTATAGGTTTTTGTTATTTTGCCATCTTTAATATCATTCTTTGATACAACGCCCGTATTGGTAATAATATGGTTTGTTTCAGTATCTTCTGTTGCGGTGATAATAACGCCTGTGGGCTGTTGTTTAGCAACGCCAACGAATGTAACCTTACAGGTTGTAGTATTTGCCCAGGTTGCAGGGTCATCAATACTGCAATCTCCATTTGCTAAAATGTTTTTACCGTAAGAGCCATCGGCATTCTTTTTATTTAAAGTCATACCATCAAACCAAACATCCCAGTTATCTGTTGCTGCTGAGCCTGTCTGAATTCTGAAATATGAATCGTTGTTTGCTGTGCAGCCAGCTGTATTTTTAATTTCAATTTCGCCGGCAACTAAAGTCCATTCGCCGTTTGAAATAGTTTTTGTAACTGTTGGGTATACATACTTGTTTTCAGTACCAAATTTGCAATAAACAATTATACCAACTTTTTTATCAGCACTGTTTTCAGGAATTTTTACCCATGCAGATAAATAATATGTGCCATCGCCTGATGCTTTAAGTTTATCGCCAAGATATTGGATAGGACCTGAGTTCTGGTTTCCGCGATTTGTAACTGTAATATATGCGCCTTCTGCTTTAAGATCAGGTTTGTTAGTTGGTGTGCTACTATCCGGTGTTGCGCTTGGTCCGGGTTCTGTTGAAATTTCGGGATTTGCAACTACTGTAGGTGTAGCATCTGTGTTCATATTCCATTTGCCTGCATCTTTAAGGCTTATTGCCTGCTGTGAGGTGAGATTACAAATTATGATTTATCAGACATTAACTGTCCTACACTCTAAAAAACCTTGATATTACTGGGGTTTTCGTTAATTACAAACTCAACTGTTATGTATTTTCCCTTGTTTTTGCCCTTATGAGCGAAAATAAGGGAAA
>SVIH01000009.1 GCA_015069575.1 Clostridiales bacterium | reverse complement strand
GGTGTTCTCGCATATCCATTATAACAGATATCTTAAAATCTGCACTATATTTTTGTTGTATTGTTCCTTTTTTTGCCATAAAAATATGCACCTCCAAAAGTGTCTAACTTTTGGGGTGCATATCATAATCTGTGGTTTTTATTTATTAAATTATTAAACAAACTGCAGTTAAACCAATAAATGCAACGGAAAATGCAATAAGGATTTTCCACCACAAGCCTGTTTTTACAGGGGGAATTTCTATATTTTCTTCCTTTTTTTCAAAGGATTTACCGCAGAAAACACAGAATTTTGAATCATATTCGTTTAAGCCACCGCAAGAACACATTTTAATTTCGGGCACTGTGCGATTACCACAACAAGAACAAAAAATATAGCTATCATCATATTTTGTTTTGCATTTTTCACAAATTCTCATTTTAATCAATTCCTTTTATTTTATTTCCCCTGCCGTAATAAAACAGAAACTGTTGCGCTATGCCTGCATAGCCTTTAAAGGCATCTTGGGCGTAATCCCATATTTCTTTATTTGTTGCTGTCTTTTTAAGATAAAACGCTTCCATAACTTTTTTAATCCATGTATCAACGGGGAATGCATCAACATAATTAAGCCCGAACAAAAGTATGCAATCGGCAACTTTAGGCCCAATACCTTGAAATTTCAAAAGGCTTTCACGGGCTTTAAAATAACCGACGGTTTTTAACTTATTTAAATCAACATCGTTTTCAATAATATCTTTTACCGTTTGTTCTAAATATTTTGCACGGTATCCTAAACCAAGTTTTTGATAATCTTCTGCTTTTACATTTTTAAGTTGTTCCTTTGTAGGAAACAGATAAAACATTGCGTTATCGTATTCTATAGGTGTTCCGTGCTTCATTGAAAGACGGTTGATTATATTTTTTATTCTTGTAATATTATTATTCTGGGATATTATAAAAGATATTAAAGTTTCCCAAGGGTCTTGCTTTAAAATTCGCATTCCCCTGCCATATTCTAACGCTTTTTGAAGATTTTCTTCCTTTATAAACGAATCGGTAATTTTTTGATAATCCGTTGATAAATCAAAATAACCAAAAAACATGGTGTTGAATTCTTCTTCCGTTACACCGTCAATTAAAAACTCATCACCGTGTTTTTCTAAATATATTACCTTATTTAATGCAATACCCAGATACCCGTTTTTATAGGGATCAAAACGAAAACATTGCCCGTTTAAAAAGGTGTTTTTTAAATCAAAATCTTTTATAACTACTTTAAACATAGGTTTATTATAATATAATATGGAGAAAATTACAATATAAAAAATGAAATGCCACTTACTTTTTGCAAGGGGCTTGTTTGTACGATACCTTTTTGATATGTAAACGCGCAAGAAAGCATACAAGTCAAGGCGCGCGGTGGTTAAAAGCAAGGGAGTTTACATTATGGTAAATAACCGCGCTTTTACACCCCGCGCAACACAGAAAAAGCCCCTTGCATCTGCAAGGGGCTTGTTTGTATGCTTCCTTTTTGATAAATAAGGACGCAAGAAGGCGTGCAAGCCAAGGCACAGGCAGGTAAATGTAAAGGAGCTTACATTACGGTAAGTGACTGCGCATTTATCCTGCCTGTAACAAAGGAAAAACCCTCTGTTATCACAGAGGGTTTGTTTACACGTGTTTTTGTGTTTTTACTGGGCGATAGGATAAATGCTAACCTGCTTCTTATCCTTACCCTTATGTTCAAAGCGAACGATACCATCGGCCTTGGCATAGAGAGTATCATCACTACCAATGCCTACATTAAGACCGGGATGAATTTTAGTTCCTCTTTGACGAACAAGAATGTTGCCGGCGATAACCATCTGACCGTCTGCACGCTTAACGCCAAGACGCTTGGATTCGCTATCACGACCGTTTTTGGTTGAGCCAACACCCTTTTTATGAGCAAATAATTGTATGTTCATACGGAGCATTACTACTGCACCTCCTCAAAAATTTGAATGTACTTGGGATTTTCACTTTCAAAAGATTCAAGCCCCAAATTAAGTGTCTTAAATACTACCTGGCAATTTTCTTTTTTGGCATCATTTTCACTAATAAAAGCAGAAAGAAATCCATCTTTCATTTTTATATCAACTTTAACCTTGCAAACTTCTTCTAAACCAATAACCGCAGTTTGCGTAATGGCTGAAATAGCGGCGCAGTAGATATCAAAACCTACCTCACCACCGCCTGCGTGGCCTTTTGCAACGAAGCCGTAAAAATCGCCTTGTTTGTTTTTAGAAAAAACAATCTTAGTCATAATTACTTTGAGATATTAGTGATCTCAACCTTTGTGAAAGGCTGACGGTGACCATTTGTTCTACGATAGCCTTTTTTAGCCTTAAACTTAAAAACAACGATCTTATCGCCCTTGCCCTGTGCAAGAACTTTGCCTTCTACCTTTGCACCTTCTACAACGGGAGTACCAACAGTAACCTGGTCACCTTCGCCACAAAGAAGAACATCAAAATTAACTGTTGAGTCAACTTCTGCATTCATCTTTTCAACGTAGATAACATCACCTACCTGAACGCGATACTGCTTACCGCCTGTTTTAATAACTGCAAACATCATGTAGCACCTCCTCTACAAATCTCGCCAATATCGGTATCCTTATATATACAATATATAAAGAATTCTACAAACACGACCATGTGCGGCCTGTTAATAATACCATAGTTGTGTAAATATGTCAAACAAAAATTTAAGTGTTTTCCAATTATTATATTGACAAATATAACAATTTGTATTATATTGGCAAGCGATTCGATTTTTAGGGGTAACAAGATGATTATTTTTGCACAGATTTTAGGAATTATTGCAATGATTATTGCAAGTATTTCTTTGCAATCAAAAACACAGAAAAATATTGCTTTATTACAGGTTTGCTCAACTTTTTTATTTACTATACATTTTGCATTAATTGGTGCATATACAGGTGCAATCCTTAATTTTTTAGGTATGATCAGAGCAGCAATATATTCTAAAAGAGATAAAAAATGGGCAGCGCACCCCATTTGGATTATCGTTTTTATTGTTTTATCAATAGTTGTATATATGCTTTCATTTGTACTATTTAAAATACCGCCAACACTGCGTAATTGCTTTATTGAATCACTTGTTGTTATCGGAATGCTTTTTACTACTCTTGGATTAAGGCAAAAAGAAGCAAAAATGGTGCGTATTTATACTTTGATAAATTCACCCCTTTGGCTGATATATAATGTTTGTAATTTTTCAATAGGCGGAATATTGGCAGAATGTTTTACCATAATTTCTATTATAATTGCAATGTTCAGGCTTGATATTAGAAGAAAGTAAATAACAAACACCTTGATAAATTAAAGGTTTTATGTTAAAATCTTTGTCGAGGTGTTTTTTTATGGACAGAATTGAACAAACAATAAGAAGAAACGATGAAGAAAAACAAAAAAAGGATAAATTTAAGTATAATTTTTTATTTATTTTAGCAGCGGCTTTAAGTCTTTTTGCTATTTATTCAGTTACTACCGTTTTCTTTGTTTTAGGAAGCCAGCAAAATTCTTTAACCGTTTTTGATGTTCTCCCTTTAATTGTTTCCGTTTTGGGCACAGTTTTTTGCTTTTTATATAAAGATGAAATGCTTCTTGAGTATGATTATATTATTGAAGATGACACATTGATTATTGCAAAAATAAAAAATCTTAAATCAAGAAAAGAAGTAATTAATTTACCTGTAAATGCATTAAAACGCATTGAAAAATATAATACAGCAAAGTTAAATCAGGGTTTAAAAACTGTAAATTGTTCGCTTAACGAAGATGAAAAGAAATATATGCTTTATTACGAAAAAGGCGAAAAAGGTATTATTGTTTTCGAGCCTAATGATGCTTTTTTAAAACTTTTAAATAAGGAACTTAACAAATGATATATCTTGATAATTCTGCCACAGGCAAACCGTTAAAAGCAGTTGTTGATGCTTACACTTTGGCGCTAGAAGAAGATTATTTTAATATTTCTTCCCCTTATTCTAATGCATTAAGCACAGAAAAGAAGATGGCAAAGGCAAAAAAAATAATTTGCGATGCAATTAATTGCAAAGAATCTGAATTGATTTTTACCTCCGGTGGTACAGAAAGCGACAACACTGCCCTTAACCTTGCAAAAGACAACAGCGAAATTATCGTTTCCTGTTACGAGCATCATGCTGTTTTAAACTATGCAGAATCATTAAAAAAACGCAATATAAAAGTTATTCTTTGCCCTGTAAACAAATCTGGTGTTGTTGAAAAAGAAACACTTGAAAATTTAGTTAATGAAAACACTTCGCTTGTTAGCATTATGCATGTTAATAATGAAATTGGTGCTATAAACGATATAAAAATGTTGTGCAGTGCGGTTAAGGAGAAAAATCCCAACACGATGTTCCATTCTGACGGTGTTCAGGCTTTTATGCATATATGTGCAGATATAAAAGAATTGGGTGTTGACCTGTATTCAATAAGCGCGCACAAGATTCACGGGCCTAAAGGCATTGGTGCATTGTATATAAAAAAAGGTGTGCCCTTTACCCCGTTTATTTCGGGTGGCGGACAACAGGAAAACAAGCGTTCAGGCACAGTTAATGTTCCTTCCATTATTGCTTTTAGCCAGGCGGTAAGCCAATTAAAGAATGGTTTTAGCCAAAACATTAAAGAAATAAAAGATAGATATATTTCCCTTTTATCAAAGATATCTGATGTTAAATTCATTTGTCCCGATTCTGCACCTAATATTTTAAGTGTAGCATTTTTAGGTGTAAAAGCATCATCATTGCAAAATGCGTTAGAAAATGATGTTATTATTGGAAAAGGCAGTGCTTGTACAAGCCGTTCAAGTAAAGTAAGCCATGTTTTAGAGGCTATAGGCTTACCTTTAAATATTGCAGAATCTACAATAAGAATAAGTTTTGGTGCTTTTAACACAATAGAAGAAGCAGATCAGGCTGTAGAAAAGATAGAATACTATGTAAATTATCTTCGCAAGTATAAAAGAAAGTAGGTTTATTTATGGATTACCGTAATATGATAATTGTTAAAGTGGGTGAAATTCACTTAAAAGGTTTAAACCGCCCATTTTTTGAAAAGACACTTATAAACAATATGAAAGCTGCTTTAAAGAAATTTGAAGGCGTTACCGTTTCAATCAGTCAAAGCAGAATTTTTGTTTATAATATTGATCCAAAGGATCTTGATGAAGCATTAGAAAAACTTTCTAAAATCTTTGGTATCCATGCTCTTTCACCTGCAAGGGAATTTGAAAAAGATATTGATTTATGTATTAAAAACGCAGTTGAAATGCTTGAAGAAGCCAAAATTACAAATGCTACCTTTAAGGTTAAGGCAAGGCGCGCTGACAAGAGATTTCCTATAGAATCACCTGAAATTGCCGCAAAAGTTGGCGCAGGCATTTTAGAAAATATGCCAAATATGAAAGTAGATTTACATAATCCTGATATGTTTATTGAGGTTGAAATCAGGGATCGCGGTGCTTACGTTTATTTTGAAGACGTTCAAGCAGTTGGCGGACTTCCCATCGGCACAAACGGACGGGCTATGCTTTTGCTTTCAGGCGGTATAGATTCGCCTGTTGCAGGATATATGATTGCAAAACGCGGTGTTCAGCTTGACGGTGTTCATTTTTACTCTTTCCCCCACACAAGTGAACGAGCAAAGGAAAAAGTTTATGAACTTGCGCAGGAATTGTGCGATTATGTTACAAGGCTTTCAGTTTTTGTTGTACCTTTTACGCACATTCAGGAAGAAATTTATGATAAATGCCCTGATCAGTTTATGACAATTTTAACAAGGCGCTTTATGATGAAGATTTCTGAACGCATTGCAAGGCTCAGAAATTGCGGTGCGTTAGTTACAGGTGAAAGCATCGGTCAGGTTGCAAGTCAGACAATGGAAAGCCTTAACTGTACTGATAGCGCAGTAAATTTGCCTGTTTTCCGCCCCGTAATTGGTATGGATAAACTTGAAATTATGGAAATTGCAAAGAATATCGGTACTTATGAAACCTCGATCTTACCTTTTGAAGATTGCTGTACCGTATTTACCCCAAGACATCCATCTACAAAGCCAAAACTTCAAGAAGTTATTAAGGCAGAACAACTTTTAGACGAAGAAGCTTTAATTGATGAAGCTATGCAAATGGTTGAACGCATTGATATTGATGCTGACGGTGTTATTTACACACAAAAATTAACTGATATGGCTATTTGGCAGGAATACAAAAAGGCTCTTATATAAGAGCCTTTTTATTTTGGTTTATAGGTGTTGCAACAACATTGGTTGCTTACTGAATCCTTTGGTGAAAGCACATGAATACTTCCTGCCATGCAGGCACAATCCTGATTATGAAAACAATCAAATTTACCGCAGGCAATAGGAATATCCTCGTTCTTGTTGTGGCGGTCTAAAGACATATCTTCGCCCATTTCCATTAAAAGACGGCTGCCACTGCCTGATATGCGGTAAGCATAAGTAGTGCATCGTGCACTTTGTGTGTTTTCTTTACCATCGCGAACATGAACAACTGCGGCATCGCAAAGCCCCGAACAATTATGCATACATTTTTCTGCATCGCATTTTATATTACTTTTCATTCTTGTTCCCCCTAAAAAAACTTCTTTAATAAGTGTGTGCATTTTTTATTAATATATACTTGTTTTATCCAATGTTTTATGATAAAATATCTCAGGTTTTAAGGAGAATTTATAAAATGAAAATTTCAAACGAACAATTATTGAATTATTTTTCAAGTTACATTTACTATGAAGAAACAGATGGCTATATCTTCCCTAAACGATTTACAAAAAAACAAGAAGAAATTTTAATTAACCGCGGGTTTGGCCCTAAACAAAACGCAACTGCAAGTATGTTTGTTGAGTTTATTACAGATGCAACCGAAATTACATTTGATTACTTTGTTTGCCCCGGTTCAAGCAAAGAATGTTTTAATATTGATGTGCTTGAAGACGGCATTAATACCTTTAATTATCACCACGAAGATTCTAACGAAAAAGGTATAATGACCATCAATTTAGAAAAAACAGGCAAAAAGAAAGTAACTATATACTTCCCTAATCTTGCAGGGATTGGTATTAAAAATTTTCAGATTAACGGCATGATTGAAAAATACGGGCGCAATAAAAAATTTCTTGCCTTAGGTGATTCAATTACCCAAGGTTATGTTACAAAACACCCTTTTCTTACATATATTAATATTTTTGCAAAAGAACTTGATGCCTATGTACTGAATCAAAGTATCGGTGGAGATGTTTTCTTTGATGGTAATCTTGATGAAAATCTTCCCTTTGACCCTGATTTTATCACTGTTGCTTATGGCACAAACGATTGGTCAAAACAGCTAAATGTTAAAGAAAACGCTGATAAATACTTTAAAAAATTACGCAAAATCTACGCCAACAAGCAGATTTTTGCATTATTGCCTATTTTCAGGGGCGGCATAAAAGGTGATATAAGAAACGGATATTCATTGGAAGATATAAGGGCGCAAATTACAGCATGTGCCCAAAGGCATAATATAACCGTTATTAACTGCATAGATTTTGTTCCACATCACCAAGATTACTATTGGGATAAAACCTTACACCCTAATGAACTTGGTTTTACATTCTATGCATCGGGTTTGTTTGAAGAATTAAACAAGCATTTGCTTTAATTAATTGACATATTTGAGTTTCAGTAATATAATATAGAATAATATTTTTTAAAGGGGTTATTTAAAATGAGTGAAAATAAAAACTTAATGACCGCTGAAGGTAAAGCAAAACTTCAGGAAAAACTTGATTACTATCTTAAAGTTAAGCGCCCTGAAATCGCAAAAAGAATTCAGGCTGCAAGAGAATTGGGCGACCTTTCTGAAAACGCTGAATACGATGAAGCAAAGCGCGATCAGGCTGAAATGGAAGTTGAAATTCTTGCTATGCAGAAACAACTTGAAGAAGCCGTTGTTATTGACGATTCTATGCTTCCTAACGACGAAGTTCGTATCGGTTCAAAAATCAGAGTTAAGGATATGCAAACAAAAGAAGAATTTATCTTTGATATTATAGGTTCAAGCGAAGCTGACCCACTTAATGGCAAGATTTCAAACCTTAGCCCTATCGGTAGCGCTTTATTAAAGAAGAAAAAGGGACAGACTGTTAAGATTAACACCCCAGGCGGAGTTCTTTCTTATAAATTAATGGAGATTTTACCCAAAGAATAATTAACTTTTAGGAGTTTAAATATGTCAGAAAATACTATGACTCAAAAGGAATTAAGCGAAGTTTTACAGGTTCGCCGTGATAAGTTGCAGAACCTTAAAGACCAAGGCAAAAATCCTTATGAAATTACAAAATACGATTTTACTCACTATTCACAGGATGTTATTGATACTTTTAGTGACGGTGATGAAATTACCGTTAAAATTGCAGGCAGATTAATGTCCAAGCGCGTTATGGGTAAAGCAAGCTTTGCACATGTTCGCGATGCAAAGGGTCTTATTCAGCTTTATGTTCGCCGTGACGATATCGGTGTTGACGAATATATGGCTTTTAAGCAGATGGATATTGGTGATATTGTTGGTGTTGAGGGCTTTGTTTTCCGCACACAGACAGGTGAGGTTTCAATTCATGTTCATAAAATTGAAATGCTTTCAAAATCACTTTTACCTTTGCCTGAAAAGTTCCACGGTTTAAAGGATGTTGACACACGTTACCGTCAGAGAGAGGTTGACTTAATCGTTAATCCTGATGTGGCTGATGTTTTCCGTAAGCGCTCACAGATCTTAAAGGAAATCAGAAACTACCTTGATAACAAGGGATTTTTAGAGGTTGATACGCCTATTCTTGTTCCCCTTGAAATCGGTGCTTCTGCACGCCCCTTTAAAACACACCATAATACTTTGGATATGGATATGTATCTTCGTATTGAAACTGAGCTTTATTTAAAGCGCTTAATCGTTGGCGGGCTTAACCGTGTTTACGAGGTTGGCAGAATTTTCCGTAACGAAGGTATGGATACAAAGCACAATCCTGAATTTACTACCATTGAATTATATCAGGCTTATACTGATTTTGAGGGTATGATGGATCTTGTTGAAGAGCTTTATACTATGCTTGCCCAAAAGATCTGCGGTTCAACAAAGATTACCTATCAGGGCAAAGAAATTGATATGGGCAAATGGGAACGCTTAACAATGGTTGAAGCAGTTAAAAAGTATTCAGGCTGTGATTACAACGATTGGAAGACTGATGAAGATGCCCGCGCTTGCGCAAAGGAAAAGCATGTGCCTGTTCCTGAAGATGCAACAAAGGGTACTGTTTTAGTTGAGTTCTTTGATGCTTTTGTTGAAGAAAATCTTATTCAGCCTACCTTTATTTACGATTATCCCGTTGAAAACAGTCCTCTTGCAAAGCGTAAACCTACTGACACTGCTTTTACAGAGAGATTTGAATATTTTATCAATGCAACTGAATTTGGTAACGCATTCTCTGAACTTAATGACCCCATTGACCAGAGAGAGCGTTTTGAAAAACAGGTTGCAAAGAAAAAGGAAGAAGAACCTAATTCAAACGCACAGGTGGATTATGATTTTGTTACCGCACTTGAATACGGTATGCCACCAACAGGCGGTTTAGGATTTGGTGTTGACCGTCTTGTTATGCTTTTAACTGACTCTGCTTCTATCAGGGATGTTTTATGCTTCCCGACGATGAAGCCAATTGATTAAATTTAAGAGGTAATGAGTAATGGAAAAGAGACTTTACAAATCAAACACTGACAAAAAACTTTGTGGAGTTTGTGGCGGCCTTGCTGAATATCTTAATATTGATTCCACAATTGTTCGACTTATTTTGGTTTTAGCTGTTTTGTTTGCCGGATGCGGTATTTTGGCTTACATTATTGCCGCACTTGTTATTCCGGAAAAGGCTGAATAGTTAAGTTACTTACATATAAAGGACTGTGTTAGATCATAGTCCTTTATTTATTTTAAAAAAATAATTTTTTAATTATCTTATAAATATTTTTACCCTGTTTAATTACGCCATTTATTCCTAATATATTGACAAAAAATGATGTTAATGTTATAATTTATTAATAATATTTTGGCTTTTGTAGAGGTGTTTTGTGTTGATTTATAACAAACTTAAACATGTTTTACTTAATTCAAAATCATTTGTAAAAAGGCACCCCTTATTGATACTTTTTCTTTTGTTGGTTTTAACTTCAATATTTGTGTTTTTTCAGTTTCTGTTCAAAAACCAAGTATATATGTATTCAGGTATCGGTAGTGATACCATTAATATTTATTACCCTTTTTTCTCTTCATTGGAAACTAAATTTCAAACAGGCGATTTTACATTTTGGGATTTTAGCCATGGATTAGGAACCAATGCTTTAACCAGACAAGCAGATGTGGGAAGTATTTTTACATACCTTACAATTTTATTTGGTGCAGAAAATATTAAATATTCTTTTTGTATCGTTAAAATATTGATAATATTCCTTTCTGGCTTTGCCTGTTATTTTTATCTTAACAACTTTGATTTTTCACAGTATTCAAAAATTATATCGTCATACATTTTTGCTTTTAACGGATTTATAATGCTTTGGGGTCAACATTACTTTTTTGCAATTGCCCCTCTTTATACAGTATTAAGTCTTTTTGCTATAGAAAAGGCATTTAAAACAAAAAAAGGATATTTGCTTGTTGCTTTTATTACCTTTTTAATTGCTGTTACATCATATTATTTTGCATATATGATTCTTATATTTGGAGCGTTTTATACTTTATTCAGGCTTATTTATATTTATCCTGTTAAAGAAATAAAAACTGCTTCGTTAAAAATCATTTCACTTTTGTTTATGGTTTTGCTTGGTATTGGTATGGCTGCCGTATTATTTTTACCAAGTGTTAATCTTGTTACTTCTACCAGCGCCCGTCTTAATGACGGTACAGGGTTAATTGAAAAAATACGCCTTTATCTGAACCCGTTATACTTTGATAAGGCTACTATTAAAATGATTGTTACAAGATTGTTGTCGAACAATCTTACAGGCACAGAAGGTTATATTGGTCCGCTTAATTATTACGAAGCACCCCAATGGTTTTTTACAAGTTTTATACTATTTTTTACATTGTTGTTCGTAGGGAGCGCATTAACAGATAAAACAGAATCCATAAAGCGCAAAATCTTAAAACTTATTTCGGTAATTATCTGTGTTGCACTTGCTTTTCACCCATTATTTTCAGTTATACTTAATGGTTTCAGCGCTCCTTTTTTCAGATATACCTACCTTTTAATGTCTCTTTTGGCTTTGATGTTCTCGTTTGTTCTTGATAAAATTATTTGCAAAAAATTAAATTTTGCTGTTCCTTTAATAATCTTAAGCAGTGCATTAACAATGTTAATATTGGCTGTTGTTTTTATTCATCTTGATCCTTTAGCTTCAACAGGCAAAAAACTTGTTTTAATATATGGGTTTATGGCTTTTTGTTTAACCGTTTTTTTAGTTATCCTTCAAAAAAGGTCATTACCGCGATTACAGCGCATTTTATCACTTATATGTATTTTAGGTATAGTTGTTTTAAACATCAACTTAGAAAGTTATGTTACAACTAACAGCCGTTTAATTGTTTCCCAAGATAATGAAAAAATATACCAAAAAAGTGGCAATAATAATGTTGCCAGTGCTATTGAATATATAAATAATTCAGATCCTTCTTTTTTCAGAACTGAAAAAACATTCGATGACATTGCTTTTTTAAACGATAGCATGTTGCAAGGATATTATGGCGTATCTGTTTACAACTCTGTTATAAACAAAGATATTATTTATTTTTCACACTATGTTTGTCCTGAATTTAAAGGTGATATGCCAACAGGATATTATGATTTTAGAAATGTTTACGAAAACCAGGTTTTTGCATCGATTTTAGGTGTTAAATATATTTTATCTGACAAACCTATTGATACGGTACAGGGGTATGAATATATTACTTCTTTTGGAGATGTTCTTTTATATAAAAACACATTGACCGATGGTATTGGCAGTTTTTACAATAAAACTATTTCTTTAAACGAATTTTTAAGCATAAACGATGAAGAAAAAAACAACTTGCTTAAGGATACTTTGATATTGGATTCACCATCCGTTTTTATGGACAGTTCTTCAGAAAAATCAACAGTTATGTTTAACAGGCCTGAAAAAAGCAATATTATTGAAGGTCATGCCGATATTAAAGAAAATGGCTATATCTTTATACCTATTCCGTACGAAGACGGTTGGCATGCGTATGTTGACGGTGTTGAATTAAAAATTACAAAAGCCAATATTGCTTTTTGTGCCATTAATGTTTATGAAGGTCAGCACACAATCCTTCTTAAATATCAGACTCCCTTAATTATAGAAGGGACAATAATTTCTTGTATATGTTTTGCAATATTTGTTTGCATTTCAATATTTTTATTAAAAAAGAATCGAGGAAACTATAATGATTCACTTTAACATTCCACCATTTGTTGGCAAAGAACTTGACTATGTAAAAGAAGCCATTGCAAATAAAAAAATATGTGGTGATGGTGCTTTTACAAAACAATGCAACAAATGGATAGAAGATAAAACTGATACTAAAAAGGCATTGCTTACTACTTCTTGTACCCACGCACTTGAAATGGCTGCAATACTTTGTAACATTAAAGAAGGTGATGAAGTTATTATGCCTTCTTACACATTTGTATCAACTGCAGATGCTTTTGTTGCCCGTGGTGCAAAAATAGTTTTTGTAGATATTCGTCCTGACACAATGAATATTGATGAAAATCTTATTGAGGCGGCTATTACAAGCAAAACAAAGGCTATTGTTCCCGTTCATTATGCAGGTGTTGCCTGTGAAATGGATAAAATTATTGAAATTGCAAAGAAGCACAACCTTTTAGTTGTAGAAGATGCTGCCCAAGGCGTTACTGCCACATACAACGGCAAGCAATTAGGTGCTATTGGTGATTTTGGTTGTTATTCCTTCCACGAAACTAAGAACTATAGCATGGGCGAAGGTGGCGCTCTTCTGATAAAAGATGAAAAATATGTTGAAACCGCTGAAATTATACGTGAAAAAGGAACTAACCGCAGTAAATTTTTCCGTGGTCAAATAGACAAATACACATGGGTTGATTTTGGTTCTTCATATTTACCTAGCGATATGAATGCCGCATATCTTTGGGCTCAGTTTGAAAACATTGACAAAATTTTTAACAACCGTATGCATACCTGGAATACATATTATAATGCTTTTAAGCCTTTGGAAGAAAAAGGACTTATTACATTACCTTTTATCCCTAATAATTGCGAGCACAACGCTCACATGTTTTATTTCAAGGCAAAAGATCTTGATGAGAGAACGCGCCTTATTACATTCCTTAAAGAAAAAGGAGTTCAGGCAGTTTTCCATTATATCCCCTTGCATTCAGCCCCTGCCGGTATTAAATATGGACGTTTTCACGGTGAAGATAAATATACCACAAAAGAAAGTGAACGCCTTGTGAGGCTTCCGTTATATTACGGTATTACTCAGGAAGATATTAATACAGTTATCAGCGCAGTAAAGGAATTTTATAAGTAATGAAAAAAATAGTTTTGTTTGGTGCAACAGGTAACACAGGAATGTACTTTGCTTCCTATTGCCTTGAGCATCTTGATACAAGCAAATATGAATTAATTGCTGTAGGCAGAAAAAACACAGATTGGTTTAAACAAAACGGTATTACATATTATCAGGTTGATATTCGTAATGGTGAAGATTTTAATAAACTTCCCCAGGAAGATGTTTATGCAGTAGTTAATATGGCAGGGCTTTTACCGGCTTACTTAAAAGAATATGACCCATTTAAGTATATTGATACTAATATTACAGGTGGTATGCAAATACTTGAATATGCAAGAAGAACAGGGGCTGACCGTGTTTTATATGCACAGACCTGGGCTGAAATGGCAGGTTACTGGGGAAAAGAAGATGTGCTTTCACCTAAAATGGAAAGAAAGTTATGTTATACAGGTGATCACGCTTTTTATGCCATTACAAAAAGTACAATTGTTGAGGCAATGAAACATTATCAAGAAGAATTTGGTATTAAAAGTTTTGTGTTCAGATTACCAAACATCTACTTATATAACCCTGAAAGATATTATTATGTGGATTGTGTAAAAAAGCCTATTGCTTACCGTTATATGATAGATAAAGCAATAAAAGGCGAAACTATTGAAATGTGGGGCAACCCTGACGCCTTTAAAGATATTGTTTATGTTAAAGATTTTTGCCAAATGGTTTTTAAGGCTGTTTTTGCAAATGTTTTCGGTGGAACTTATAATGTTGGCACAGGAATAAAGACTACCCTTCGCCAACAGATAGAAGGCATGGTTAAAGTATTCTCACCAAAGAATAATCCTTCTGTAATTATTGAAAAACCTGACAAACCTACTTTTACAAGTTTTGTAATGGATATTGAAAATGCTAAAAAAGATCTTGGCTATGAACCACAATATGATTACATAAAATATCTTGAAGATTATAAACGTGAAATGGAAGAAAATCGCTTTGACGGTTTATGGTAAAAAATGAAAAAAGTTGTTATTATTGGGGCAAATGATTTTCAAAATCCCCTTATTTTAAAAGCAAAAGAAATGGGTTATGAAACCCACGTTTTTGCATGGCAAGACGGCTCTATTGGAGAAAAAACCGCAGATTATTTTTACCCTATCAGCATTATTGAAAAAGATGCTATTTTAGAAGAATGTAAAAAAATAAAGCCAGATGCTGTTGTAACAATTGCATCTGATCTTGCAAACATAACTGTACAGTATCTTGCAAAAAACTTAGGGTTACCTTGCAATAGTGATGAGTGCATTAACATTTCAACAAATAAATATTTAATGCGTTGCGCTTTAAAAAAAGAAGGGGTTGGCACACCTTATTTTGCAACTGTTAATGATGCAAAAACTCTTGAAAAAGATAAGTTTTCTTTTCCTGTAATTGTTAAACCAACTGACCGTTCAGGTAGCCGTGGTATTACCAAAGTACTTGATGAAAACGGGCTTGATAACGCAATAAAAGCTTCTGTTGAACAATCATTTGAAAAAATGGCTATTGTAGAAGAATATATTGAAGGCCCTGAATACAGTTGTGAATGTATTTCTTATCAAGGCAAACACACAATGCTTGCCATTACAAAGAAATTTACTACAGGTGCACCTAACTTTATCGAAACCGGTCATCTTGAGCCTGCAAATTTAGATAAAAATGTTATGTTGCAGGTACAGAAAGAAATATTCAAAGGTCTTGATGCATTAAAAATAAAATTTGGTGCTTCACACAGTGAATTCCGTATTACACCACAGGGTGATATACGAATTATTGAAATAGGTTCGCGAATGGGCGGGGACTGTATTGGTTCTGATCTTGTACGCCTTTCAACCGGCTATGATTTTGTTAAAATGGTTATAGAAGTGGCTTTAGGACAGGAACCTGATCTAACACCTGTTAAAAAGCCTGAATATGCAGCTATTCGATTTGTTTTTGAAAAAAAAGATATTGAGATTCTTGAAAAAATCAGAAACCATAGTTCTGAAAGTTTATTTTTTGTAAGCGACATTCAGCCCATCGGTGACCACAAAATTGTTGATAGTGGTACAAGATTTGGTTTTTTCATTATTACTGCACCGGATTATAATAAAATTATTGAACTTTCGGAGTTATCAGAATGAGTAATAGTAAAAAGATAAATCTTCCTATGATGTTATTCTTACAGTTTGCTGTTATTATATATACCCTTGCCGGTGTTTGCGGAAGGTTTGCAAGCAATTATCAATTTCTTTCATTAGGATTTATACTTTGGTTTGGTTGCGAATTTTTTGTTTTAGGTATTTATGCAATAGTATGGCAACAAATAATAAAACGCGTTGATCTTTCAGTAGCATATGTTAACAGATCCCTTGCGCTTTGCTGGTCAATGCTATGGGCTTTTCTTATTTTTAAAGAAAGCATTCATTTTTCAAATATTATAGGAGTAATTATCATCGTTATCGGCACGTTGATAGTAAATAGTGATAATGGGTAAGTTTTGGGGAATTTTACTAATGTGCGGTTCAGTGATAATATCATCTTCATCGCAAATTCTATTAAAAACAGGTGCTAAGAAAAATTATTCTTCTGCTATAAGAGAGTATCTTAACTTATATGTTATTTCGGGCTATGCGCTTATGCTTGTTTCTATGATTTTGCCTATTGTTGCTTATAGAATCGGTCTTGAATATAAAGATGCGCCAGTTATCGAAGCAATAGGTCCCGCACTTGTTACAGTTCTTTCTTTTTTCTTTTTTAAAGAAAAATTAACTTTTAAAAAGATTATCGGTAACGCACTTGTTGTTATCGGAATAATCGTTTTTTATCTTAATTTCTAAGGAGTAAAAAATGGATATTTCTGTTATTGTACCTGTATATGGTTGCCGTGCAGCGCTTAACGAACTGCACCGCCGTTTAACCGAATCACTTTTGAAAATTACAAACGATTATGAGATTATTCTTGTAAACGATTTCTGCCCGCAGAATTCATGGGAAGTAATTGAAGAAATCTGTGAAAAGGATAAAAAAGTTGTTGGTATTGAATTATCCCGTAATTTTGGACAAATATATGCAATCTGCGCAGGGCTTGATAAATCTCAAGGCGATTGGGTTGTTGTTATGGATTGTGACCTTCAGGATAGGCCTGAGGAAATTATTAACCTTTATAACAAGGCGCAGGAAGGTTATGATGTGGTTTTTGCCCGCCGTGCTGTAAGAAAAGACTCCGGTCTGAAAATATTGATTTCAAAAATGTTTTATTCAATATATTCTTTTGCAACAGATACAAAATATGATCCTGCAATTTGCAATTTTAGTATTGTTAAGCGCAAAGTTGTTGATGTTTATTGTTCAATGCGCGAATCTCACAGAGCTTATGTTGCATATATTAAATGGCTTGGTTTTAAGCAAACTTCCATTGATGTTGAACATAACGACCGCCATGAAGGTAAATCTTCTTACAACTTTAAAAAACGCATGAAAATGGCCATGGAGATACTGGTTTCACAATCAGATAAAGTTTTGAGGTTCACCGTTCTTTTAGGCTTTATAATTACCATTCTTTCACTTTTGGGTGCGCTAGGATTAATAATTAATTATTTTATTTCAAACACCCTTTCAGGTTGGACAAGCACCATTGTTGTTTTATGCTTTTTCGGTGGAATCATTGAAATGTCTATCGGTCTTGTTGGTATATATGTTGGTAACATATTTATGCAAAGTAAAGGTCGTCCGTTATATGTTATCCGCACAATAAGAAATGGTAAAAACAAATAAATACAAAAAGAACTGTTCTTGCAGTTCTTTTTTTGTTTAAAATAAAAATTGATTGCAATAATTATATATTAGATATATAATATCTTTATAGTTCAGGTTTTAGTTCTACCTTTTAAGGAGAGCATAAAACAAAAAAACTATAAAAAAATTTAATTCATAGGCTATCCTTAAAGGAAGCAAAATGGAGGTAGAAAAATGAAAAAATTATCAACTAGAACTCTTACAATAGGCGCTGCCCTTACTGCACTTGTTATTATTTTGCAATTTATGGGGGCGTTTATTAGGTTTGGCATGTTCCAGGTAAGTTTGGTGCTTGTTCCTATTGTTATCGGCGCAGCAGTTGGCGGTGTTGGACTTGGAACATGGCTTGGCTTTGTGTTTGGTATGGTAGTGCTTTTAAACGGCGATGCGGCTTCGTTCTTAGCTATTGATGTTTTCGGCACAATTATTACCGTTCTTTTAAAAGGAACTTTTGCAGGTTTATTTTCAGGGCTTGCCTATAAGGCGCTGGAAAATAAAAACAAATACCTTGCAGTTGTTATTGCGGCAATCGTTTGTCCTGTTGTAAACACAGGTGTATTCTTATTAGGTTGCTTTACGTTCTTTATGGATGCAATTAAAGAATGGGCTGGTGGCGGTGACCTTGTTATGTTCTTTATAACAGGGCTTGGCTTAATTAACTTTGTTTTTGAACTTTTATTTAATATAATTTTAAGCCCTGCAATTGTAAGGCTTTTAAACTTAAAAGAAATTAAGAAGGTAAAATAAATGATTCTTGTACTTGATATTGGTAACACCAACGTAAAACTTGGTGTGTTTGAAAACGATAAATTAAAGGGCACCTGGCGTATGTCCACCGATTTAAGAAAGACAAGTGATGAATACGGCATCACCACAATGGAAATGCTTAAAACAAGCGACATTACTCCTGACCAGATTGAAGGCATAATTATGTCTTCTGTTGTGCCTGCAATAAACTTTACGATCGAGCATATGCTTACAGATTATATTCACAAAAAGCCTATAATTGTGGGCGCAGGCATAAAAACAGGCTTAAACATAAAGATTGATAACCCCAAAGAAACAGGCGGAGATATTATCTGTGACAGTGTTTCTGCCATAAAACGCTACGGCGGACCTGTTATCACTATTGATTTTGGTACTGCCACTACCATTTGTGCAACAAATGAGAAAAACGAATTTTTAGGTGGTTGCATTTTAGCAGGTGTAAAGGTTTCTTCTGATGCGTTAAGCGAAAGGGCAGCAAATTTACCGCCTATCGCACTTAATCTGCCCCAAAGCGTTATAGGTAAAAACACCGTACAATGTATGCAGGCAGGTCTTTTATATGGCTATATCGGTCAGATTGAATATATTATCGAAAAAATGAAACAGGAAAAAGGCTTTGAAAATGCTAAAGTTATAGCAACAGGCGGACTTGCAAAGACTATTGCAGTACACACAAAGGCTATTGATATCGTTGATTCACGCCTTACTTTAGAAGGTTTAAGGCTTATTTACAATATGAACAAGGACGGTAAATAAAATGAAAGAAACAGGAAAGATTTCAGTAAATTCAGATAACTTAATGCCTATAATTAAAAAATGGCTTTATAGCGATCGCGATATTTTTATCCGCGAACTTGTTTCTAACGGCGTTGATGCTATTCAAAAATATAAAAAACTTGTACAAATGGGTTCAGCCCAAGAACAAGAAAATTATAAGGTTATTGTAACTTGCAATAAAGATGCCTCTACCCTTACTTTTAAAGATAACGGTATCGGTATGAGCAAGGAAGAAGTAGAAAAATATATTAATCAGGTTGCTTTTTCAGGCGCGGCAGACTTTTTGGAAAAGTATGAGGATGCAGGCAACACAATTATTGGTCATTTTGGTTTAGGATTTTATTCTGCATTTATGGTTGCAGATAAGGTTACCATTAACACTAAATCATATACTGATGCTATTGCAGTTTTGTGGGAAAGCGATGGCAGTGATGAATACACGATTTCTGATTCAGATAAAACCGATACAGGAACTGAGATTACTCTTTATTTAAACGAAGAAAGTAAAGAATTTTCTGAGAACTTTTCCGTTTTATCTGTGTTGAATAAATACTGCGGCTTTATGCCCGTTGATATTATTTTAACAGGTAATAACGAAGATAAGCCTATAAACGAAACTAACCCCCTTTGGCTTAAAAAACCAAACGAGGTTACTGAAGAAGAATATAAAGAATTTTATCATAAAGTATTTACTGATTTTAACGACCCTCTGTTCTGGATTCATTTAAATGTTGATTATCCTTTCAACTTAAAGGGTATTATCTATTTCCCCAAACTTACGCAAAACCCGGATAGTATTCAGGGGCAAATAAAGTTGTTTAATAATCAGGTGTTTGTTGCTGATAATATTAAAGAAGTTATCCCCGAATTTTTAATGCTTTTAAAGGGTGTTATTGATTGCCCTGATATGCCACTTAATGTTTCCCGTAGCTTTTTACAAAACGACCGCACTGTTATGCAGATAAGCAATCATATTACTAAAAAGATTGCTGACCGCCTTGTAAATATGGCTAAAAACGAAAATGAAACTTATGAAAAATACTGGGATGATATAAACGTTTTCATTAAGTATGGTTGCCTGCGTGATCAGAAATTTGATGAACGCCTTAAAGATTATATTATTTATAAAACTTCCGATGATGCATATATTACATTAGAAAAATATCTTGAAAATCAAGAAGATAAAAAGGTTTATTACACTTCTGATAAATTCCAGCAAGCAAGCTACATCGATATGCTTAAAAACGCCAACAAAACGGTTGTTGTTTTAGATGGTATGCTTGATATTCCGTTTATGCAACATATTGAAATGCAAAACGCGCCTGTTCGTTTTGCAAGATGCGATGCCGAACTTGTTGATAACAATGAAACACAAAATCATTTATTTGATATGCTTTGCGAATACACTAAAAAGCAAATTGGCGAAAATGTTGAAATTAAAGCGCAAAAGATTTCAGCCCAGATCCCTGCAATTTTATTGCTTGATGAATTTTCACGCCGTATGGACGAAGCACAAAAATACTATGGTATGTTAAACGCAGGCGGAAATTTAAAATACACCTTAGTGTTAAATACAGATAACACGCTAATTCAGACAATAAACAAAATGGAAGAAAGCGACAAAAAGGAATCAAGCATAAAATATGTTTATGATCTTGCCCGCCTTAATAATGGCACATTATCACCTGAAGATGTTGCTAAATTTATTGAACACTCCGCTAACTTACTTGAAAAGAGTTTATAAAAACAAAAAGCAAAACTTATCGTTTTGCTTTTTTTATTTTAAGTTTATAACACATTTACCGCGCTTTTGCGCAATTTCTTTGTATTTGGCTGCACCACCCCAAGAATGAATAACATAAGTAATAAAAATATCTGCATTATTGATAAGCCACATATTTCTTCTGTCAATTTGAAAGCGAGGCGGTGTTTTTTCAAGTTCAACAGGAAACATAGAATTATTTTCATCGCAACAAAAGATATTATCATTTTTATCAGGAAGTTTAGAAAGAATAATTGTATATTTAATATATGGATGCTCTTGTTGTAGACTTCTTAATTCCTGTAATACCATATAATCGAACTTTCCTTTATCGCCGACATAAAAAGTATTAATATTTTTATCTTTAATAACATTCACTATACACTGTTTTATTTGTGTTTTAATTGACTCAGGCGCATCTCTATGCCCAAAAAAAGAACATACCATTTTTGACCTCAAAACAAAACATTTGTTCATATAATATAATTTTATCTATTTTATTTGGATATGTCAACAAAATTTAATGAATGTTTTGTATATTTTAGCCAATCATATATAGTACAATTAGATAGAAGGATTGGTGAATTTTATGGATAAAAAAATATTCAGTCAAAGACTTTCGCAATTAAGGCTTAACAAAGGCGTTTCTGCCCGTGATATGAGTTTGTCTATTGGGCAGAGTCCAAGTTATATAAACAACATCGAAACAGGTGTTAGTTTTCCTTCGATGACCGCTTTTTTCTATATTTGCGAATATTTAGGAATAACACCTTGCGAGTTTTTTGACATAAATTCATATAACCCCGCTAAAGAAAAGGAACTTTTAAATGCGGCAAAAGGGTTGAGCAACGAACAGCTTGAAAACCTTATTTCACTTGCAAAAGGATTAAAGAAATAAAAAAGCAAAACTTATCGTTTTGCTTTTTTTGTTTTTTTAATTTTATATAACGATGTAATTATTAAAACTATCAGAATACCTGAAAGTGCGCCCATTGAATCAATAAACACATCACCTATTTTGCAGGATCTTCCAACAACAAAAAGTTGATGAATCTCATCACTTACTGCATAAAGCACACAAACGATAAAACTGTAAAGCCACAAAAAACGCTTTTTAAAGGTTAAAAACATTGCACTTAACAGACTTATGCCTAACGCAACATAAATTGAAAAATGAGCGGCTTTGCGAACTGAAAACTGAACATTTTCAATAATCTGCGTTTGTTTTATTTCAGGCAATTCGTTAAAACTTTTTGATACTGAAAGAATTGTTCTTGTAAAACTTTCACTTGTTTTTTGGGATTTATTTGCTACCTGATGCGAAAGCAAAAATATGCAAATCATTAAAGCGACTGTTGTTGCCCAAAAAACCCACTTGAATATTTTTTTATACATTTGTTAAATCACTGTTTCCTGTATAAGTGGGAACTATTTCGCTTATAAGTTTACGGGCATTGGTAGGTTCTTTTTTAAGAACTTCTTTAAGTTTATCAAGCTGTGCAAAAAAGGCTTCTTCATCCATTTCAATAGGCTTACCGATATGTATAAGCTTGTTTTCTGTTTCTTGCATGCCTTCCTCGCTCATAAGCATTTCTTCATAAAGTTTTTCACCAGGACGCAAACCTGTAAACTTTATTTCTATATCCTTATATGGTTCGTACCCTGAAAGCCTTATAAGGTTTTCGGCTAAATCGAGAATTTTTACGGGCTTACCCATATCAAGAACGAAAATTTCTCCACCTTTAGCATATGCACCTGCCTGAATAACTAACGCTACAGCTTCAGAAATAGTCATAAAATAACGAATAATTTCAGGGTGCGTAACATAAACAGGTCCGCCTGCTTCGATTTGCTTTTTAAATAAAGGAACAACACTTCCGTTTGAGCCTAAAACATTACCAAAACGAACTGCAACGAATTCTGTATTTGAAATCTTATCATAACTTTGAACAATCATTTCGCAGATACGCTTTGTTGCACCCATTACGTTTGTTGGATTAACGGCCTTATCTGTTGAAATAAGCACAAACTTTTTAACGCCATATTTATCTGCAAGTTTTGCAGTTTTCAATGTGCCAAACACGTTGTTTTTAATGGCTTCATTAGGTGATTCTTCCATTAAAGGCACATGTTTATGAGCAGCAGCGTGATATACTATCTGCGGTTTATAGTATGCAAAAATTCTTTCCATGCGTTTTGAATCTCTAACAGATGCTATCAATGTAACAAGATTTAAACTTGGATGTGTTTTTAGAAGTTCCTGTTGTATATCATAGGCGTTATTTTCATAAATATCTACAATAATAAGTTGGTGCGGATTATGATTTGCTATCTGACGGCAAAGTTCACTACCTATTGAACCGCCGCCGCCTGTAACCATTACAATTTTATCTGTTACATAATCCATTACCTTATCAAGATCAACCCTTACTGCTTTGCGTGAAAGAAGATCTTCAATACTTATTTCCCTAAAGTTATTAATGGAAACTTCACCACTGATAAACTGATACATACCCGGTAAAGTTTTTACCCTGCAACCACATTTTTTGCTTATCTGCGCAAGTTCTTCAACAATTTCGCCACCGCAGGAAGGCATTGCTATGTATATTTCTTCAATAGAATATTTTTTAACAAGTTCCGGAATCTTATCCCTATTGCCTTCAACCTTAATACCGTCAATATAAGTGCCGATTTTTGAAACATCGTCATCTACAAAGCATTTTACTGCATAATCAATTATCTTTGTGCGTTCAATTTCCTTTAAAAGTGAAACACCTGCATCGCCTGCACCGATAATCATTACAGGGGTGCGGTCACCGTTAGCATAGTTAACAAAATAACTTTTTATTGCTAATACTGAACGGCGGAAATATCTTGGTATTATTGTTAAAGCAACAAGCAACAAGAAGAATATAAGCATATACGCTAAATTAGCAGTTTCACCTAATTTTAAAATGAACATCATCTCAACATAATGCAAGATCGTTACAACAATACAGCTTAATGTAAGTTTAAGCCCTTCAAACGCCCCTACATAAATATCAAGGTTGCTGTACATTTTAAAAATCATAAATACCGCAACAGTTATTATTGCATTTGATATTAATGCATACAAATACATACCATATCCTATTTCAATGGTATTAATTGCTCCGCTTGCTACTACACCTGCTAAAGAGGCAACACTTACAGCAACAATATCAAGCAAAATGTAAATTAACGATATGAATCTTTTGTTTAGAAATTTCATAAAAACACCTTTTAAATTTATTTGGCATATTATGTTAATTATATATTATTTTATATATCTTGTCAAGATTACTTAACAAATCGTTAACATTTGTTATTTAATAATAAAAAACTGCCGAATATTGTCGGCAGTTATAATTTTATTCTTCAATCCATTCGCCATTAGCAGGAACTTTAATATCGTTTGGTATAGCATCAACAATATAAACGGAAACAAATTTGTTCACACCGCCGTTGCTTCTGTTATACTCAATTTCTATCTTGTAATATCTTATAACTTGAGTATTATCTTCTTCAATGTAGAATTCTTCTGCTGAATAATAGGTTGCGTACTTATTACCGCCAAGATGCTTATATCCTTCTAATAAGAAATTACAACTTTCTGCGCTATAACTAAGGATGATTTCATCAGTAGCTTCGTTATATTCGTACCACTTCATATCTTCTAAAACATCGTTTTTCATTTTGTCGTCCATATCAAAATATTTAGTTAATTCATTAAGAATAACCGTTCTTTTGGTGGTCTTATACATATACTGATGAAATTCGTGGCAGGCATACCCCATAATATTAAATGCGGTTAAATTATTGTTGCTTGAAAGCACGTACTGATATCCGCCATCATAGAAGGAATTATACGCAGCGTTTGCAGTTCTTTCCCTTGTTTCAGTGGCCTGGCAGGTTGAGCAAACACGCTTTTCACTACCCTTTTTATCAATATATGCTTTGGTTTCTTTTTTCCAATCACCCCAAGAGTGTTGATGCGCTTTTGCGGTTGGTGTAGGTGTTACAGCGCTTGTTGGCGCATTTGTTGGCGCGTTTGTTGGAGTGTTTGTTGCAGTTGTTGTTTGAGTAACAGCAGTTGTTAAATTATCAGGTGCAACAGTAGGTGTTACTTCATTTTCGTTATTTTGATCTTCAACAGTTGCAGTTGGGCTTTGAGTTAATGATGCTTCTTCATTGTTGCTTTCATCACAAGCAACAAACGATAATAAAAGCATAATGGATAAAATTATTGCTAAAAATTTTTCATTTGTTTGTTCTCCTTAATATGTTTTTTAACATTGAGTTACAAAGATTATATCACATTTTTTCGTTTTTGCAAGCACAAAAAAACTGCCGAACAAGCGTCGGCAGTTAGTTTTTATAAAATATAATAAACTTGGTAAAAGGCAGTTAAAAATAATAATTGCACCTGTTCTTAGCCTTTTGCATACCCTTTCATACAGTCGGTTTGTAAGGACATAAGAGCTTCACCAAAACGCTGGAAGTGAACGATTTCCCTTTCACGCAAAAGTGAAAGTGGCTGAATAACGCTGATATCGTCGGTTAAGTTCATAAGGCGTTCGTAGGCGGCGCGTGCCTTTTGTTCTGCTGCCATATTGTTGGTAAGGTTTGCAATAGGATCATCAAGTACCTGAATATATGCACTGGTCCAAGGTTCGCCTGATGGGCTTGATTGAAAAACACCTTTACCGCGTGTTGCATAATAATCACCTAAACCTGCTTCACGCATTTCTTCAGGTGTTGCATCCTTGGTTAACTGATAAATCATGGTTCCCAGCATCTCCCAGTGGGCAAGTTCTTCGGTGCCTACATTGTTTCGTTAGTTGTGCATCTTGCAAAAGATGTCCTAAACAACATATATACCATCTTTATTATACCACAAAAACCCTGTATTTTCAAGGGCTTTTAACAAGTGAACATTATTAACCGTCTTACTTGTCCTTATACCGCTATCATTATATGCATAAGAAATGGTGTTGTTGCCTTTGGTGATGCCTGTAAGCTGTCTGCCACCACTCCACGTAAATGATTCTCCATTTATCCAATTAAGTGGGTTGCCGATAGTATCGTAATTAATGTCTATGCCGTTATAATTAGTTAAAAGGTCTTTCCACTCACTATCGCCATAGGTATAATTTTTTTGCGAAATTAATTTATCAGGATCGTAATCACAGCAATATTCATATTCTTCAACATTCAGAATATTACCGCCATTATCATATGCGTACATAATGGTCTTATTTAATTGTAAATTATCCTCCCACACCAATTGATTAAGTTCATCATAGAAATAATCTGCAACGGCATTGTTATTTTGGTCTTTTATGCTTGTAATATTGCCGTTAGCATCGTAGGTATATTTAAAGCCCTTATTATTACTATACGAAATCGCTTGTAACTGTGTTGACGTACGATTGTAGTCACTTGCGTGGTCTTTGTAGCTGTAGTTTGTAACAAAGGGGGTTGTTGTATTAATCGTGGTGTTTGTACGGCGCATTAAAGAATCGTAATTGTAGGTAATCTTTTCTGTTCCGTTATACTTAACACCATAAACAATGCTTGATTTACCGTAGCGCCAAGAGGTTGTTAAATTGCTTGAGCCAAACTCAAATTTAACGTCACTTGCGCGGTTAAATTCATCATACGCAAGCTTTATCCTGAAGCCATCAGATGTGCGAACCTGTACAGGTCTGCCAAGCATATCATAAATGTATTTGTATGTGATACCTTGCACAAGATCCTTAACCTCGTGTAAGTTACCTTCATAATCATAAGTATAGCTGAAACGGTCAATATTGTCAATAATCAGTTTCTTTACGCGGTACTGATTATCAAACTCATATTCACGTTTTTGACCGTTACCGTAAACTGACTGCTTTAACAAACCGCTTTCAGCACAATACAGATTATCAACAAGCAAGCGCGTACCGATTTTTGTTTGATCGTTTCTGCCTAAAGCATCGTAAATAAAATTATACGTAAAGTTGTTGTGAGTGATGGTCGCCAGCTGATTGTTGCTATCGTAACCATACTGAACGGTTATACCGCCCTGTGTTACGCTTGTTAATTTATCGTCAGAATCATACTGATAGTTTGTTGTATTGCCTATTGCATCAGTTACGCTCATCATTTTGCCGGAAGCAAAATCATAAGTGTAGGTTACGCTGTTACCTAATGCATCGGTCTCACTGGTAAGGTAGTTACCCTTGTAGTTTTCAGAATATTCAGCAGATGTTACTATATTTTTTGACCTTTCAAAAATATACCAAACATCAGAATTATCGGTTGACGGTGTAGAGGAAACGGTAACTGCATAATTATCATTACCAACCTTAATATATTTTCCGTAATAGTCTGAATACAACCTAAACCCGCCGTTTTCATTAGGGATAAGACGCGTAAAGTATTTAGGCTGTTCGCGATCAGGTGAAACCTCATATGTTGGATGTGTTGAATCGGCATAGATGATTGGCGAATATTCACCATAACTTAAATCAGGCAAAATTACAAATTTGTTGCCAACTGTATGTAATGTAAATTCTGCACCTTCTACATCGGTTAACATAAGTGAAATATTATCAAGTTCGTAATTAAGTGCACGCCCTGTTTTTGCGGAAACAAAATAATATTTGTGCATATCCTTTATCTGTGATGCCTGATTTATATCTCCGATTTTAGAAGTATCTATATCTACTTTATGTAAATACCATACATTATCTGATTTGTGTTTTGTAACACATACATTACCTTCAACAAAGCTGTATTCAAGATAAATATTGCCCACGTAACCATTTTCGCCATACGGAGATTGGGATACTATCTGATATCCACCGTTTTCATCGGGAATAAATTTCCAACCCTGTCCTTTGCTGTTATTAAAATTGTCAAAACGCAAGTTGTCATATGAATACTGAGTGCGTTCAAGATATTTATCTCCGATTTTAATCTTATAATATCCGCCTTCAGTTTTTATTAACTGAACAAGCTTGTTATCTTGATTTGTTGCATTAAAAGAAACATCTGCATTTGTACCGTTTTTAATTAAAAACATGCCTAAGATATCAATATAATAATATCCTTCATCTATACTTTCAGTATAAAGACCGCTATAGGTAATTGCTTCTTTAGGGTTGCCGTATTTATCGTAACGATATTTTGCACCAACGCCTGTTGCGCTTTTATATTCACTCAAAAGTTTATTGCTGCTATAAAAATATTCATAATTACTGCCGTCAGGGTCAGAAAGTGTAGATAAATCGCTGCCTGTGTTAGTAAAGTTTGTAGTCTGGTTTGCCTGATCTACGGCAGTTATTACGTTGCCTTTTTCGTCATAAGCGTAGCTTTGACCAAATTCTTCGTAATAGAGCTGAATATTATCAAAATATGCAGTATTAATGTTATTGTTATAGCAAAGATATACAGATGCAGTTAAAACGTTAAGATGGTCAACGTAATCACTGTCCAACGGAATTGCGGCACAAACGTATTGCCAACTGTCAGCTGTGGTTGAGCCTTCAATACGTACTGCGGTATTAAATTCAACAGGAATGATTTTTGTAGTTCTATCGGTATCGGCATAAGTTAATTTAACGTACATACCAAACCATCTGCCTGAATTGTATTCTTCATTATCAGGAACGGCATCTGCCTTTGCCCATCCGCTTAAAACAAGACTGCCTTTATCAGAAACGTTAAGATGCACGTTTTGATATGCATAAACGTCACCCATATAGTTTCCTTGCATCTTTAAAACAGCATTTGTTGTTTGTGATTGAACAACGCTTGAATATTTGGGACCGGCAACATTTTGGGTAACAGTTACTGCTCCGCCTTCTTTGTTCCAGCTATTTTCATATTTACCAAAATCACCGCCAACAAGTAAGTTTACGCGGTTTGCCGCAGGACCGTCTTCAACTTGCAACAAATCAAAAAATGCAGTGTTATCTGAACACATATACACTTTAACGTTGCCTGTTTGTGTTGCTTTAAAAGTAATTGAGTGGCGTTCCCATTCATTGTCAGTGCTAATCTGTTCACCTATAACTGTGGTACAGGACCCCGTTGCTTTAAGATATGCGCTATTGCTTGAAGTCGTTTTTATATACGAAGAAAATGTATATTCTCTGTCTTTTATAACCGGCACTTCTTGATATGCACTACCACCAATAACCTTAAAGCAATTGTAACCGATAAATTGGTCACTATCAATTTCAACTGCGCCGCCTTCCTTTACCCAGCCGGTCTTATTTTGTTCCGCACTTATATTTTTAAGATAATTTATTACTGTTGACTGAAGATCGGATTGCACCATTAATTTGTTTCTTAAATAATAGTTATCCGTTGTGGTTTCGGGCGTCATATTGGAATATGCGTTATACATAGCGTTGCCGTCATCATCAACAACGCTTACGGTTTTGCCGTAAAAATCAAACTGATACAATAAACTATCGTTATTTTTATCTGTTATTTTTGTTGTGTTTTTATGGGCGTAGTTAAGGGTATAACGATTAATATACTGCCACTGCCTATCATATTCTCCTATTGCACAAACACGATTAAATGCGTCATAATTATATACATATTTAGCATTAGTAGACGCAATCACCTGATAAATATATCCACCGGTAAAATACTGTATCTGAACAGATTTTCCATTAGGATAATTTATTTTTGTAATAGTTTTTTGGTTAGGGCTTATTGTTGAATATTCAAAGGTTGTAGTTTTTCCTGATGCATCAATTATGCTCGTAACTGTTGCTCCGCTATAACCGATTGTTGTTATCCTGTCAGCACCGTCTTTAATAGAAGTTACTAATGTACCGCTGTGTTCATATGTCTGAGTATTTCCTAAACCGTCTTCTACGCTTTTTATGTACCAATTACCATATATTTTTTCAAACACAGTTTTGCTTGGTTGATCTTCATATTTAAGCTGAATATCGGTACTGTTAGGAACGTTTTTTAAAATCAAACCACTGCCTGTCTCGTCAACGTACTCTTTGTTATATTTTCTAAAATAGTGTGTTGTTCCGTCTGCATCAGTATAGGCGTAGAAATCAAGTTCAGAATTATAAGTTATTTTTTGATTAAAACTAAAATTCCATCCGCTTGTTGAACCGCTTACATTTGCACTGTTATAATACGCTGAAACTGTTGCAGGAAGCCTTGTTCCGCTTTCTGAAACTACAGTATTTACATAGTTAAGGCTTCCATTAAAAGCATTAACGTAACCTACACCGCTATCGTCTAAACTTGATGCAAAATAGTCGTAATAGCCCTCAATGCCTTTGGCATCTTGATAGTATACTATTATTGAAGGATGATATTCCGTTATTGTACTGTTTCCTGAATGGAAACCTGCATAAAAATCATTAGTATCTGCAGATTCATTGGCGAACCGAAGCATCATACCGGGAGCATAATTATTAGGTATATTTCCACTATTTTTTGTTTCATAATAACTGTCAATAAGGCTTGTGATATTCCACTCATAATAGAAATTGGTTTCCGAAAGCTCGGCCTTTCTTAAGCACTGGTAGTCTGTGGGTGTATTTTTTACCGTGACTAAAGTATCCTTGTTATTCCAACATATATCATTGGCGTGCTGTGCACCGGGTAAAAGCTCATATAAATCTATGCGAATATCTTCTTCAATATCGTCCCAGTTTCTCCACTCATCAGCATGGCAATACAATGTAAGTAATGCGTTACTTACCCTTGAACCTGCAGGAATATTAGGCATATCAAACCAGATATATGTTCTGTATCCTTCAAAAGTAGTGGAATATTCGCCACCACCGTTGGACGTACCTACAAGAAGCCTATCCCTATTTTCTCTAAAAGAAGAAACTGTAGGACTCTGATAATTTATATAAGTATCATAAACGTTTGTTTTATAGTGATATGTTGATGTTGTAGGATCAATCGTAACAGGATAAACACGTTCTTCTGCGGTAAGCCATTCTTCACTTGCGCTAAGAGTATAATTATACTTGCTACCCTGTTGCGTAAGAGTTACTTTGATGTCTGTGCTTTCAGCATTAGCACTATCAAACATAAACGGTGCCTGAATTTCAAGAACCTTTGTTTCACCGTCAAAAAGGTCAATACTGCCGTCATCGTTTAAAACAGGGCTTAAACCACCAAAACGGTAAACAAAGGTAAATTCATTGATACCTGCATATTCGTTAATAACAATGCTTTCCTTGATTTTTGAGCCTGTAAGGTCATAAACAAGGTCAATGCCGTTAAAAGCTCCGTCATAACGCGCCTGTGATGAGGTTTGTGTTAAAGAGCTTTTTTTATTCTTTTCACCGTTTTTAACCTTAACGGATTTGTTTTTTATATTTTCAATACCAAAGCTGATTTCATAACCGTTATAGTTAATCTCAACCATTTTGTTGCTCTTTGGTTTTTTCGCAAAGCTTACGTCAAAAGTTCCGTCAACGTTTTTATATACGTCGCCGTCTTCTTCTAACGTATTGTCTATATCAACCAAATCGCCGTTTGCATCTTCTTTATGTACAACGTCAGAATACACCGCCGCCATCACTGAGCCATCGCTCATTTTGAAGTGCTTAACAGCTTCTTCACGTCGTTCTTCGATTTCATAAAGAATTTCTGCTTCTTTTTGTTCTGTTTGTGTTACGGGTTCTAATTCTAAATTTTCCTGCGCTTTTACAATATTTTCAGGCATCACCTGAAAGAAAATTGTTAAAGCCAACAAAAAAGACAACACCGTAATAAATGTGCGTTTTTTCATAACCTTTTTTCCTTTGAAATACAATAATTTACAATTTTATTATACCTTACAGGGTATCTATGTCAATAATTCAAGACCACAGAATAAGGACTGTTTTTTACATTTTAGTCCGTTGTTTCTATTAGAACTAATATGGTGTGTTTTTTTATTACTGTTTTACTCGTATTTACAACTTTTATATCTTGTAAACTAAAAAAACAGGCATTATCAATTCCTGTTTTTATAAATTCTACATTAAATATATTAAATAAGATTTTTTTATTCTAAAAGCAACGCATCGTCAATAATATCACTGATATGTAATACACTAACAGAATTTTCATTACACATATTTACAAGTCGTTGAATTCTATAGTAATCAACAAAAATATTTGGTATAGAAAAAAGTATTTCCTTATTCATGCATACTGTTCGAAAAACATCTATACCATACACTTTTACATTTTTACCGCTTTCATCTTTTATTAAATCTTCTCTTATTTCGTATATACAATCCATTTCATATCCTATTATGCCAACATCAACCAAATCAGAAACAAGAACACCCGTATAAGCCGCAATTTTTTGAATCGTGCTTAACCGTGGATCCGCTTTTTTACGTTCAATTAAGCTTAATGTTTCAACACTAATGCCACAATTTTCTGCAAACTCAAACTGATTTTGTTTTAGTGTTTTTCTTATTTTTATAATCTTTTTTGATAAGACTTCAGTTTCTGGCATTTTTCGACCTCTTTCTGCCCAAATTTTATATTAAGAAGTCAAATATGTACACGCATTATAATACGGATTTTAATAAGACAAACAAAGCACTCTGGAAACAGAGTGCTTTTATATATGATGTGGTTTTGTTTTTGTTTTATATTTATTAATTAATTATATTAATTAAAACAAACAAAGGTCAATACCATTTCCTTTATTTGTTATTTTTCGTCCTTATTCTGCGTTCGTATTATCTTTTTTTCATTAACATTAAGTTTTAATTGCATTTTGCATATAATATAATTTTAGAATCGTAACAATACAATATAGGAAAGGGAACAAATATGAATAAATATGGATATATACGGGTCTCTACATTAGAGCAGAAAGAAGATAGACAGCTGATCGAACTAAAAAAATTAAAAGTTGATAAAATATTTTTGGACAAACAATCAGGTAAAAATTTTGAAAGGCCTGCTTATCAAAGACTAATATGTACTTTACAAAAAGGTGATATTTTGTATGTGCTATCAATTGATAGGTTGGGGCGAAATTATAAAGAAATCCAAGAACAATGGCGTTATCTTACAAAAGAAAAAGAAGTGGATATTGTTGTTTTAGATATGCCGTTACTTGATACAAGGACTGCTAAAGACCTTTTAGGCACCTTTATTTCTGATCTAGTATTACAAGTTTTATCATTTGTAGCGCAAACAGAGCGCGAAAGCATAAGAGAAAGACAAAAACAAGGTATTAATGCCGCGAAGATAAAAGGTGTTAAATTTGGTAGACCGTGTGTTACTGTTCCCGAAAACTTTAGTTTTTTTGTTAATTTATGGAAATGTGGTAGTATTTCGGCGGAAGAAGCTGCAAAAAACTGCAATATGAGTATTGCTACTTTTTATAGGAGATTAAAAGACCAAAAAAATTAAAATCCACTATCAAAAGGTAGACTTTTTGATAGCAGGCACAATGCATATTAAAAAACTTTTTTGTTTACATATATTTGAATAAATTTAATCATATTATATATAAGTTCGTAAAATTAGTCAATAATTGCAATAATATTTCTTTTGCTTGTGTTTGGTCAAAAAGTCTAATTTATGACAAATAATATTTAGGAGAACTCTAATGAACAACCTTAAGATTATACGTGAATTTATTGGATTAAGCGAAAAAGACCTTGCAAAGTTTTTAGCAATAAACACAAGAACATACAGAGCTTATGAAAACAATAAAATTTTAATTCCTAAAGAAAACATACAAATCTTATCAAAAATGTACGGGATAACACCTGATGAATTATTAGATTGTAAAAATATAACTCAATTGCAACAAATTTGTATTCTTTCAAATCTCACAAAAGAGCAGATTATAGCCAAACTAACAAAAAACCTCTTTGGCAAGGAAGTTACTTTGACAACAACCGCAATTAATACCTTGAAGCAAGAACTACTAAAAAACAAATAAAAAAACAAACTATCCTACTTTCAAATTGTAGGATAGTTTGCTTTTTACTGGGGGGCGTTTACTTTCTATAGCTATTTAATGCTTCAGGAACTTCAGGCTGATTAAACCAAAGGCATGATGCCCCAGTTGCAGAGAATACACCTATTGTAAGTGCAAGAGCAGCAAGCAAGCCACCATTCTTAATAATAAACTGTTTGATTTTTTTCATAAAAATTTCCTCCTTTATTTTTAGCATCTTTTTATGATGCTTTATTACGTGTTTCTTTAATTCTTATTATTTTTGCCACAACCATAGCAAAGGTAGCCACAAAAGAGCCAAATAAATACGAGAACGCCATCGTTTGTACAGGTTGCATAAAAAATGACGGCAACATAACAAACGGAATAATTAATGCATATATCCTACTCCGCTTTTTAAAGCGCACATACTCGGTACCGTAAAAAGGTTTGTTTTTATGATCAACAGGAGCAAAAACAAACAATGCAATTATTATTGTTGTGGTTACTACGCTAAACAACGTCAAATATATTGATGAAGGAATAACATTATAAATTAAAATGAATAGCACCTGACTTATTGTGGATAAAAGATAGCACTTAAGCGGAGACGAAGCGTGAAATCCGCCTGAAAGCCCCCTTATAGCGAAAAAGCCTATCATAAAGAACAAGCACGGTACAAAAGTTTTTGATATTAATGCTAAAGTCAAAAACGATATAAAGTTAACCAATGCATTAAACATTAATTGAAATCCATATTCATAAATTGCCCGTTTTTCTTCGGCTGCAGAATTGGACCTGATTAATTTGTCGGTTATTAAAATTGCTAATTTTTTATACATTATTAAATCACCAAAAAACAAAAAGTGATATTATTTATGTAAAAATAATATCACTTTAAAAAATTCTTTCAATATGATGTCTTTATATTGCGGTAATTTGACCTTGTTTTGTCGCGTTTATAGAACCGTCGGGCAAACTAATATAAATTATAGTTTCAAACTTTTTGTTTTCATAATTAAAGACCACATCACCCTGGTATTTTTGCACTATTTGCATCATCGTTAAAACGCCAAAGCCATGATTGTAAGCATCTTTTTTGTTTGTGCTCAAATTAAGCACGTCAACATCTTTATCTGTAGGATTAATAATGCTTATAATAAGTTGTGAGTTATTTACCTTTGCAGAAAATTCTATTATTTTTTCTTGTTCGTTTTCTACTTGTACCGTTGCTTCAATAGCATTATCAATTGCATTACCTATTAAAACGGCAAGGTCTATATCTGAAAAATTAACCCTGCTCATTTTTTGAAATTCAAACTCAAAATTTATACCATACTGCGATGCCTGTGCTACTTTATAATTTAGAAGTGAATCAAAGGTAGCATTACCTGTTTGAATCTCTTCCGCAGGAGTAACGTTTAATATACCTAATTCACTATCAAACGATTTTTTTATGTTGTCATAATTTTCTTTCTCTATTTCAGCTATAACGCCGAGTAAAAAGTTTTTATAATTATGCCTTAATTTTCTTAATTCTCTACTGTTAGCATATAATTCCTCATATTGTTTTTCTTGTTGCTTTATAAGATTTTGTGCTAAATTCAATTTTTCTTTATTTGCAATTGCTTCATAAATATCATCAATAAAATAAAAAACAAACACATTGCTTGCTACAAGCAAAGAAAGTATTATAAATATAACAAATTCACTTTGATCTGCCTGTCCAATACTTATATTTTTAAACAGCACCCCACATACAAGAACGGTTGCAATAGGCAAAATGAATATCAATAGCCACTTTTTACGAAAATCTTTATGAAATAATTTGTGCTTTGAAATTTTTATTATGTATGTAATTATATATGCTATAAAACGCGAAAGTATTAAACCTATAAAATATGCCGCTCCTGTAACAGTGTTATCAAAGGGCATTGAAAAAACTGTCATCATTACAATACCGACTATTAATTCGGATAAAGCACTTAACGCAACTGAGACAAAAGAAATAAACAAGTTATTATACCACTTTATATTGTATCCATAAGAATATATTAAAGCACATAAGAAAGTGATAAATAATATTAACAGAGCTTTATTGATAAATAAAGTGTTAACAATGCTTACGCACAAACCAATTATATGTAAATACTTAAATTTAATTCTTTTTGTTAAACTGAATGCCGAAAACAAATAACTTATCGTAATATATGATAATGCAGCATCCAAACACGCAAAAATTATGTTATATATAGTTTCCATTTAACACCTCTTGGTCATATAGTCGTTATATTTTTTTATTAATTCCTTGCTGGTTCCTCTTTTTATAGGTAATTCAGTATCTCCTTCCAAAACAACGCTAGATGTTTGAATCTTTTTAATTTTAGCTAAATTAACAATATAGCATTGATATATTTGTATAAATCCAAACGGATTTAATTCTGTTAACGCTTCATGTAACTGTTGCCGTACTGCGTATATAGCGTTAGCAGTATGATATTGGCAATACTTCCTTGAGTATTCAACATAAAATATTGTATTAAGGTCTACTTTAACCATTTCAGTTCCTGTTTTTAAGTGCAATTGTGTATTAAGATCTTTGTATCTGTAGATTGCTTTCTCTATAGTTCTATTGAATTTTTCTTGGTTGCAACCTTTAAGAAGATAACCTATTGCATTACAATCAAAAGCATCAATTGCAAACTGCGGATAACTGGACACAAAAATAATTATTGTTTTAGGCGAAAGTTTATTAAGAGTTTCTCCAGCCTCCAACCCATTCATTTTCGGCATATCTACATCTAAGAAAACAAAATCAAAAGGTTGAGTTGAATCAAAAGATTTCAACAAATCCTCCCCTGTTTCACAGAATATATAATTGCTGTTTTTGAAGAACTCAACTTTTGAAAGTTGAGTTCTTATTTTTTCTTGGAACACCTTATCATCATCGCATATTGCAACATTCATAGCTTAACCTCATCATCTTATTTCAAAATAATTATACCATATTTTTAACAAATCAACAACTTTTTGTTTTCAGTTGTATTACAATGCGATAATACTAAAATCTCAAAAACGGGACATCTGTTCCATATGATAAATCATTCTTCCAATATTACAAACTCTACTGTAAATGCATCCAGTTTTCCTGTTGTCGTATATTGCATAGCAATAGGCTTGTCCCAACCTGCGATATAATATTTCAGTATATGTCCATCAAAAACTTCTATTTTGTCAACAATACTTCTATATATATCTTCTGTTATTTTATCGTCTTTAAGTTCTACAATCTCCTTGAGTTTGTCTAGTTTTAAAAGCATTTCGGCATTTTCTACATCGTAATTTTTTTCTGTTCTTCGCAACTCATTTATTGCGTTTTGTGTAGCAGTTATTTCTTCTTCCACCTGCTTTTGTGCTAAAAGCAAACCCATTGGCACAATTTCATCTTCTCTTTGAGATTTTAAAATATGTCGTGTTATATCTGCGCATTCATCTTCTAATGAAATTAGTCTTTTTTCCAACTTCTTTATCTTTGTTTCGGTGGTATCTTCTTTTTTGCGTTTTAATATTATTGCTTTTAATTTTTCGTAATTTTTATGCATTATGGGGCCAATAACAACTTCCAGTATATCATGCACGCCTTGCTTTAACACTTTGTCATTAACGCTTTGATTGTTGCACCCAATTTCTATTATTACGCCTGTTTCTTCATCTATAACCGGCTCGCCATTTATTAGCCGTTGTTTTTTATATCCGTATTGTTGATTTTCCCAACATTTCCAGGCTTTATGAATACCACCGTTTTTTAAATGTTTAATATGAGAAACATAACGCGAGCCACATTCCCCACAAAACACCTTTCCGCTACACCAATAGCGGTTGCTATGCTTTTTCTTCACTTCGTCTGAAGGGGTATTTTCTTCTAATTTCTTTTGCACAAGCTCCCAGAGGTCTCGGCTAACGATAGCACTTTCAGCGTGGTGGTTTGGTGCAAAATGCGTTGCATATTCTCCACGGTTGTATTTCTTTTTATGGGAAATATAGTCCGTTGTATAGGTTTTACCTTGCTTTAAATCCCCGACATATTTTTCATTGCGGAGTATTTTAAGAATAACGGTGTTAGACCAACCATTTTTGTACCTTTTTGTTTTAATTCCTTCTTCCTCTAATCGACGTGCTATTTTAAAAGTGCCCAAGCCATCTGCGTACATTCTAAATATGCGGCGAACAATTTCTGCTTCATCGGGTATTATTTCAAAAAACTGTTTTCCATCTTCGTCTCTTTTGATGTTATAGCCAAACATTTCCTTGCGGCCGAACACAACACCTTGTTGCATTTTGTACCTTTGTCCCCAACGAACTCGCTCAGATGCTGCTCTACTTTCTGCTTCTGCGGCATCAGACGCAGCAATAAGTGCTTTACGGTAGTTTTCATCATCGGTACAAATTTTATCTGTAATAAACCATATGTAAACGCCAAGTTCGCGTAATTCTTCTACAAAACTCATAATATGTTGAACGTTCCTTGAAAAACGCGAAACGCTTTTTGTTATAATAAGCTGATATTTTCCTGCCCTTGCTTCCCTTATCATTTGTTCAAAGCTATCTCGATTTTTAAGTGAAGTACCGCTGATTCCATTATCTGCAAATATAGTTTTAAGCTTCCAATTTTTTCTGCGACTAAAAGCTTCATTAAAGTAGTCCTGTTGCGCTTCAAAGCTGTTTGCCTGGTCCCGCTTGTCCGTAGAAACTCGACAGTATGCACACACGTTTATACTTCGTTCTGTTTCATATATCAAAGGCATTTTGGGTTTTGCTTCTTCGGTATACACACCATATGAACTTACGGCGTTTTTGGTATCCAAACCAAAAATATCATCATTGAATTGCATATTATTTATAAAGATTCTCCTTTGCATAACTCATCAAACTCTCTTTCACTGATTAAATTATTAGTGTGTAGTTTGGTAAATAAATGCTTAGTAATTGCCTTTTGCAGCTCCGCGATATTTGAAATATCAATGTTGGAAGTTAAAATTTCCGGATTTGTTATCATATTGGTCCTTTCAACACTTTGCTTTATGATAACAGTATATTCTTTAACAAATGTATTTAGAAACTCGTCCTTTTTTATAATAAAGCGTTTCGCATCAGCACCGTTTTTTTCTACAATTTTGCCAACAATGAATTCAATAGTATCCACCTAAATGCTCTCCTTTTGTTATATTCATCTCCTTTCCGATTATATTATATTTAAATGGGAATGTCAATGCACAACTAACGTAACGATATACCGATATCATTTAAGAGAGCCTTTGTTTCGGGCGTTGGCATAGTGTAGCGCTGTGCAAGGTATGTTTGAGAAGCACTTAATTCACTATCAGGTCCGCCGTACTGAGCAAAGAGAAACTTTGCCATTTTTAAATCCTTCATTTTAATATCTACAGGAAACTGTAACTTTTTTTCATAAATCCACATATCTTTTACCCCTTTCTTAATTTTCCCATGGCCAAGGTGAATTTACCCAGGAAAAACTGTCCCCTGCAGGACAAACGCCAAAGTTAAGGGTTGGACCGTACTTTTGAAAATACTGTTCCCTTAACATAGCCTGTTCTTGAGAATATCGGTTATAAAGTTCACGAGCTTTTACGCAATCAGGATGGGTATCAAGATAAAGGTTTAATTCAACTAAGGTAAAACCTAACTGTTGAAGTCTTTTCATCATTTCTTTCTGGTTCATTAAAATTTTCCTCCTTTATGATAAGGCTGATAAAGTTCCTGCCAGATAGTGCCCATTTCCAATGCCTTTTCAGGTGAAACAGGGCTTGTAAATCTTTGGTATGGCACATATGCTTTGCCTAAAGGAAAGCTGTTTAAAACAGCTAGATCTTCGTCTTTTATACAAATTTTTTGCATATACAAAAAAATCCTTTCAAACGTTTTTAACAGAAAGACTCTGCTAATACATAATATGAATTTAAAAATTTTTTTGCTAATAATCTGTTTTTAATAAAATTTGCAATTTGTTTCAAAATGTTGTATAATTATCATAATTAAAAATGCAAGGGAAAAAATTATGTTTGAAATTATTTCTTTTATTATCGGTATTATCATTTTATTAATTTCCGGATTTATGGCTTTTAATAACCGCCATAGAATCAAAGGATGTATTTCTTTAATTATGACGGGCACTTTATTTGCAAGTTTTGTTATGATTTTGCCTGTATTTTTTAATGGGGTTAAGTGTATTTCTGACGGTTTATATGCTGTTTTACAATCCCTTATTTATGCCCTTAAAACCTTAGGTGGCGGGCAGGACTATGAATTTTTAGCAGATATTCAGCTTTCGGGATTTTTAAAAAGCGCTTACTTGATAATCAATTATCTTTGCTATATTATTTGCCCTATCGTAACATCAGGGTTAATAATTTCCTTTATAGGCGATGCTTTTGACAGAATCAGATATACTTTATCCATTAAAGAAAAGTGCTATGTTTTTTCTGCATTAAACGAAAAATCATTAAGCCTTGCAAAGACCATTGATAAAGACGGCAAAATTATCTTTTTAAATGCAAAGGATTGTGACGAAGGCTTAAAAACAGGTGCAAGGAAAGAAGGCGCTCTGCTTTTACACGGTTCTGTTTTTGGATTAAAATTATTTAAAAATAAAAAATATCATATATATTTAATTGAAAAAGATGAAGATAACAATGTTGATCTTGCGCAAGGTTTAATAACAAAGATTCAGGAAAAGAAAGATGTTAAAACCATTATTTATGCTTTTTGTAACAGTGGCGCAAATGTTGACTTTTTAGAAAGTTTAATTAATAAAAATTCAAACGTTGAAGTAAGGTGTATTGACGAAACTGCTTTACTTTGCAGTCACCTTGTTTTTGAACATCCCCTTTATATTTTACCTTCAGGCTTTAAAGAAATTTCTGTTGCGCTTATCGGTTTAGGCAATTATGGAATCCGTATGCTTAAAACTGTTTATTGGGCAGGTCAGATTGAAGGGCTTAACCTTAAAATCAGAGCTTATGATAAAAATGCCGATAAAATTAAAGGGCAGTTTTTAGCAGAATGTCCTTTATTAAAAAATGATGATACCATTGAATTTATTAACGCTGATGTTTTAAGTCAAACATTTGATGTGGCATTCTTTAATAAGAATAACAGTTCAGATGCCACCCATGTTTTTGTTTGTATGGGTGATGACGGACTCAACTTTACTATTACTGAAAAGTTTTACAGAATTTTCAGGCAAAAAAGAGATTTTGATAAGGAAAAATTACCGCAATTTTTTACAAGAGTGCGTTCAAGCAAAAAAACACATTCACTTTTTGAAAATTCCGCCTTTTTAGAAAACAGAAATATTCACTTGTTTGGCACTTTGGAATCCATTTATTCAAAGAACACCATCTTTAATTCACATCTGGAAAACCTTGCTTTTGCAGTACATCTTGCATACTGGGGCGCTCTTACGGAAGATAAAAATTCTGAAATCTTTAAGATGGCAAACCACGATTTTAAAACTAAAGAATACGACAGGCGCAATTCGATGGCAGCGGCTATTCACTTAAATGCAAAACTTTTTGCAAGCGGTGTTTTAAAAGACGCGTTCCCAAATATTGAAGAAATAGAAGAATACAAACGCTTAATTCAAGACGAAAAACTTTTATTAAAATTAAGCAAAAACGAACATTTGCGTTGGAACGCCTTTATGGCAACAGAAGGTTATAATTCAACCACCATAGACGATATTAAAAAATACGCCAACGAAACTAAAAATCATAAGGACCTGATTTCAAAAGGGCATCCATGCATTATTCCTTGGGACGACCTTGACGATTTGGAAAACGAATACAATTTAATCGCAAAAGAAAAGGGTTATAAACTTGCAGAGTTTAAAAAATACGATATTATGATAGTTCGTGAAATCCCTGCTATTTTTGAAGTTGCCACCCAATTAGATAAGGAGAAATGATATGTTTAATCCAGAGCCTATTGACACAAAAGATATTGTTTTATCCCCCGAATTAAAAGAACTAACTGAAAAAATTGCAGAAAATGTTCATAATGTTTGGGCAAAAAACAGAATAAACGAAGGCTGGAAATACGGTGCAAAACGCGATGAAGATAAAAAAGAAACACCTTGCCTTGTGCCTTATAGCCAATTACCTGAAATAGAAAAAGACTATGACCGCAATACTGCCCTGGAAACATTAAAAGTTATAATTTCACTTGGTTATAAAATTGAGAAATAAAAAAACGCAACCTTTTGAGGTTGCGATTTTTTTATCTTAAAGTAATAGTTGTTTTAAAGAAATCTTTGATTACATCAGCTGCTTTTTCATCGGTACACTTATCGTCAATAAATTTATATTTATTTCCTGATATGCCTGTTACATAGCCTTCGCCTTTAGGTTGATTATGCTCAAAGGTGCCGACATAATAATAGAATTTTATATGCAATTCACCTTCGCCGTGCATCTCATCATCAACACACTGACCTACGTACTTCCAATCACCGTTGTTTATTGAACATTTTCCGTTAAGCTTACCGTTTTTAAAATCACCTATGTATTCGTTGCCTAACCTATCAACCAAACGCCCTGAGCCTTCGTACTTGCCATCTTTAAAATTACCTTCGTAAACACTGCCATCATCATAATGATATACGCCAAAACCATCAGGAACACCGTTCTTTTCTTCGCCTGTATAGCCATTCACATTCTGCATTGAATTCCAAAGCCATCTGGTAAACTTATTGGATTGTGGGTCAAGGGTACCGTTTTTCCATATTACGCGTTTTGCTCTACCGTGCTTATTAACAATAGTGCCTGCACCGTTAAGCAAACCATCTTCAAGCATACCCGTTCTCTTTGAACCATCAAGCATAGTATACTCACCGTAAAAATGTTCCTTACTGTTAAGCCATCCGCCCCGATATTGTTTATAAAGACCTTTATTCATAGCATAGGTTGTTACACCGTAACCGTGGCGTTTATCTAAAAACCATTGGCCTTCATAAATATCACCCGTAGCAAAAATCAGCTTTCCGTTGCCGTGACGCATACCTTCTTTAAATTCACCGCTATATGAAATAACATTGTTATTTTTAGGATAAATAAGTTTTCCCTTGCCATCATATAAATCGTTTTTAAATTCACCCTCGTAGCTTTCACCGTTGGTTTGAATGTATGTGCCTGTACCATCCCTTTTAAATTCTTTAATTTCGCCAACATATTTATTGCCACCGGTATATACTAAGGTACCAACACCTGTATATCTACCGCCTTCTTTCCAGATGCCTTCCCATGTTTCACCGTTGCGGTATTCTACTTTGCCAAAGCCTTCTCTTTTATCGTTTTTATACTCACCTTCGTAATAAAGCCATTCGTTACCTTCTTCGTAATCAAGACGGCCCTTGCCTTCCCAGATGCCTTTAACCCAATCCCCTTGAAAACGGGCACCGTTTTTCCAGATTAAAGTGCCTTCACCGTGCCGTAATGCTTCAAGCATACCGCCTTCATAGGTTAGCATTTTGCTACTTTCAGCATAAGTTATTTTACCTGTGCCGGTAATTTTATCTTCTTTAAGCTCGCCTTCATAGGATATCCATTTATTGCCTTTTTCATAAGTAACCTTACCTATGCCGTCCCACTTGTTATCTTTCCACTGGCCTTCATAAACTCTGCCGCTAGAATAAACGCATTTACCAAAGCCTTCGCGTTTGTCATTTTTAAATTCACCTGTATAGGTTTCACCGCTAGTATAAGTAATGGTGCCCTGTCCCTCAAATTTAAGTTCTTTAAGCTCGCCCGTATATTTTCTGCCATCGTTATAAACTACCGTGCCAACACCTGTATATTTGCTGTCGTTTTTAAATTCACCTTCCCAGGAATCACCATTACGGTATTCCATTTTGCCGTGGCCTTCTTTTTTATCGTTTTTATATTCGCCTTCGTAGGAAAGCCATGTACTAGTTTCGGCATAATCCATTCTTCCTTTGCCGTTAAGCACATTACTTCCCCACTGACCTGTGTATTTTTGGCCACTCTTCCAAAGAAGCGTACCTTCGCCGTGGCGGTTCCCGTTATCCCAATCGCCTTCATAATAATCACGGATATCTTTTTCATTATAAATAAGTTTGCCCTTGCCCTGACGTATTGAATTTACAAGCTGACCGATATAAACTTCGCCATTAGTATAAGTGGCGGTAAAATAACCGGTAGTTTTACCATCTGTAAAATTACCTTCGTATTTTGTACCGTTTTTAACCTGATACACGCCGTAACCCTGAATAACATCATTAGCAAAAGTACCTTCAAAGTATTCGGATTTACTACTTTCAGGATAAGTATATTTACCCTTTCCGTGCTTTTGATCATTTTCCCAATAGCCTTCGTAAATTAAACCATTATCATAAGTTGCTTTGCCATAACCGTGGCGCTTGCCATTAAGCATTTCACCTTCGTATTTGCCTTGCTTATTGCTTAAATCATCCATAACATTAAAGTTCTTTTTGATTTGTGTAATAAGCTGTTCATTATGGTCGGGCGCATTAAATTTAACATAGGTTGCCTTATCCCTGAAGGCAGTTAAAAGGGTTAAGTTCCAGTCACCATCATAGCCCCTTGCGATCCATTCCTCGTCAGTCATACTTGCCCTTGCTTTAAAAATAATATCAGAAGGTCTGTTTTCAGTTAAGTTTACACTAAAATAGTTTACAGGGTCATCTGTTTGCTGATTATCGTGATCTAAGCCTAAAGTTATGCGGATTTCTTCAATAACCGACTGGCTTAAAAACAAGTTTTCACTTAAATAGAAAATAACACCGCTACAACGGGGATCTCTTATCTTTTTAAAGGCTTCCTTATTCCAGTTTTTACCTGCTTCAAGATCATAATCATACCAAAAGCGCACGCCTTTTTGATACATTAACGCTAAATCGGAAAACACCTGTTTATAATCCTTGTGAGAATAACTTATAAATATGTAATTTTGTTTTTCTTCAATTTCAGGCAAAGGTACTTTGGGGCAATCATCAATAGATTCAGATTCCATCACCTTTTTAATATAATCTTCTGTATTAAATAAAGCCATAATTTATACTTCCTTATGTTTATTTTCTATTACTAAAACGTTTACGTGTTTTGAATCAGCAGTTCCTGCATCAAGGGCGATTATTCCGTTACCATAAAAAATGCTTGCATCGCCCATAGGACGCGTATTATCAAACAATCTTGCAATTAATACAGGCATATGCCCACACACAATAGTTTTATCTTTTAATGGTCTTTCCCCTGTATAAACATCGGACCATCTTAACCATCTTGCTTTTTGCCAATCTTCATCAGTTGCTAACTTGTAATCTTCCGGTGGCAAAAAACCGTGAACGAAAATATATTCATCGGTTTCATAATAGTTTATAGTTTCATTTATAAAATCTGTTATGCGCTTTACATCACTTGTTTTTCCTGAAAAATCAACGCTATCATCAGCAGGATCAATACAGTATTTACCAAAGAATTCCTGCAGTGTTTGGATTGTTCCGTTCATATAATGATGTGGCAAAACTTTGCCTGTTTCAAGCAGTTTAAGTAAAAGTTCTTCGTGATTACCCTTTAAAAGCACTTTATTTTGAAGACGCTCAAAGAAAGATAAAACAAGCTTATTTTCGCTTCCCCTATCAAAATAATCACCTAAACAGATTATTTTATGTTCAGGATTATCTTTATCAAAACCGCTTTTTATTAAAGCTTCTTTTAATAAAGTATAATGCCCGTGTATATCAGAAACAACAAAGAGTTTTTCCATAACGCACATTCCTTTTTTGTCTTATTTAGTATTATATAATATTTTATTTTAAATTTCAACAAAAATCATTTTATCTTTTTTTGACAACAATATTCCCGCAAAAAGCCATTCAGACGCCGTTTTCTTCAAAAGCACAGTAAATGACCTTGTTTAAAAAAACACTTGCGCAAAATTTAACCTTATGCTAAAATATCCTTTGTAAATAATTAAAGACTGTGAAAAAGAAAAGTAGCTTTATTTAAGTGCACACAGAGAGAGGCTGTTTGGTGTAAATGCCTTTGTATTTTATATTGCGAAGTTCCCTTTAGAGTTCCCTGTTGAATTTTTAGTAGGCTTGGGCGGCGCAACACCGTTATGTTGTTGAGGCACTTGTTTGAGTGTAAATTAGGGTGGTACCACGATCTTTCGTCCCTTGGCGAAAGGTCTTTTTATTTTTTTAGGAGGAATTTATTATGCTTGAAAAATTAGCAGGTGTTAAAGAGCGTTTTGAACAGCAACTTGATACCATTAAAGATCTTAACGATCTTGAAAATCTTCGTGTTGCCTTCTGTGGCAAAAAAGGTTATTTAACTGAACTGTTAAGATCAATGGGTTCATTAAGCCCTGAAGAAAGACCAAAAATGGGTCAAAAAGTTAATGAACTTCGAAATCTTATTGAAGGCGCTATTCAGAACAAAAAAGAAAATCTTAATAGTTTAAAAAGACAGGAGCAGTTAAAAAACGAAGTTGTTGACGTTACTATTCCTGCAAGCCCTGAACTTAGAGGCACACTTCATCCACTTTCCTTAACACAGGAAAGAATGTGCGAAATCTTCAGAAGTATGGGCTTTGATATTGTTGACGGGCCTGAGGTTGAAACTGATTATTATAACTTCAAAGCACTTAACCTGCCTGAAGATCATCCTGCAAGGGATATGCAGGACACCTTTTATATTGCAAAAAACCTTCTTTTAAGAACACAGACTTCTGCGGCGCAGATCCGTACCATGAAAACACGTTCTGTTCCCATTCGTGTTATATGCCCGGGTCGTGTTTACCGCGCTGACGAGGTTGATGCAACACACTCACCTGTTTTCCATCAGCTTGAAGGTCTTGTTGTTGACAAAGGCATTAACCTTTGCCATTTGAAATATGTTCTAGAAGAATTTGCACACGAAATGTACGGGCCTGATGTTAAAGTTAAGTTCCGCCCATCATTCTTCCCCTTTACTGAACCCAGTGTTGAGGTTGACCTTTCCTGTACAGAATGTGGCGGTAAAGGTTGCAGAGTATGTAAAGGCACAGGTTGGATTGAAATTTTAGGCGCAGGTATCGTTCACCCCAATGTTTTAAAGGAATGCGGTATTGACCCTGAAGTTTATTCAGGTTTCGCTTTTGGTATCGGTATTGACCGTATTACTACCACAAGTTTTAAGATTCCTGATCTTCGCCTTGTTTTTGAAAACGATATCCGTTTCCTTAAACAGTTTAAATAAGGGGGAAAATAAAAATGAAAGTTTCACTTAATTGGTTAAAAAGATATGTTGATATAGATGTTGCGCCTGAAGTTTTATGCGATAAGATGACCTCACAGGGTTTTGAGGTTGAAGGTATCGAAAAAGCAAGCGTTATGTCTAATGTTGTTGTTGGTAAAATTTTGGAAATCGAAAAGCATCCCGATTCTGACCATTTACAGATTTGTCAGTTAAACGTTGGTCAGGAAGAAAATGTGCAGATCGTAACAGGTGCCCAGAACGTTTTTGTTGGTGCCATGGTTCCCGCTGCATTAAACGATTCTCACTTACCTAACGGCATGCACATTAAAAAGGGTAAATTGCGCGGTGTTGCTTCATTTGGTATGATGTGTTCAGGTGAAGAACTGTGCTTACTTGGTAGCGGTTTTCCCGGTTCTGAAGTAAACGGTATTCTTATTTTAGATGAAAAATGGGCGCCCGGCACAGATATGAATACTGTTATCGGCGCTGACGATTGCATTATTGATTTTTCTATAACATCTAACCGCCCTGACTGTAATTCAGTTTTAGGTATTGCCCGTGAGGTTGCTGTTTGCTTAAACAAGGAAATCAAATTACCCGAAATTACTTACACCGTTAAAAAGGATACAAAAACACCTATTAATGTTACTGTTGAAGATTTTGACCTTTGCCCAAGGTATGTTGGGGCTCTGGTTGAAAATATAAGAGTTGCTCCTTCACCAAAGTGGATGGCAGATTGCTTGCTTTGTGCAGGTATGCGCCCCATTAACAACATTGTTGATATTACTAACTTTGTTATGCTTGAAACAGGTCAGCCAATGCACGCTTTTGATATTGATGATATCTGTGACAATCATATTATTGTCCGCAGGGCAAAAGAAGGTGAAAACCTTACCACATTAGATTCAAAAGAGCATGTTTTAAACAGTGATATGCTGGTTATTGCTGATGGTAAAAAAGCAGTTGGTATTGCAGGTGTTATGGGTGGTGAAAATAGCGAGATTAAAGAAACCACCACAGGCATTTTCTTTGAATCTGCTAAATTCCGCCGTGACAGTGTTAGAAAAACTGCCCGCGCTTTAGGTATTAATACAGAAGCAAGCAGTCGTTTTGAAAAAGGTGTAGATGCTTTAACAAGCGAATTTGCGCTTAAACGCGCATTAAACCTTATTGATGCATTAGATGCAGGCGATGTAACAAACTGGAATCCTGATGTTTATGAAACCTTGCCCGAAGAAAAGGTTATTAATGCACCACTTAACCGTATTGAAGAACTTTTAGGCGTATGCGTTCCTACCGATATTATTCTTACTATCCTTAAAAACCTTGGCATTAAGGCTGAATTAAAGGATGAAGTAATTATCTGCACCATTCCTTCACGCAGAGATGATATTGAAGGCGTACACGATATAGCAGAAGAAATTATCCGCGTTTACGGATATGATCATATTATTTCACGCCCGCTTTCAGGCGTGCTTACAAGGGGTACTAAAACAAAACAGCATTTAATGAGTGATACTGTTAAGGAAATTCTTGTTAGCCTTGGCTTAAATGAAATTGCAACTTATTCATTTATTTCACAAAAGGCTTACGATATGCTTGGTATTTCTTCGGACAACACTGTTAAACTTATTAACCCATTAGGCGAAGATTACTCCATTATGCGTACTCAACTTTTTTCAAGTATGCTTACAGTTATGGGTACAAACTTTAATAAGGGCGCTTTAAATATGCGCTTGTTTGAAATAAGCAAACTGTTTATTCCCAAAAGCATTCCTGTTGAAGAACAGCCTGAAGAAAGAAAGACTCTTTGTTTTGGCGTTATGGGTGAAAACGAAGATTTTTACACATTAAAAGCAATCGTTGAAACTATTTTTGACCGCTTTAACATTAAGGCTACTTACGAAAGAAGCAATGAGCCCTTTATGCATCCGGGCAGACAGGCTATTATTAAAGCAGGCAACAATGTTTTAGGCGTTTTAGGCGAAATTCATCCTGATGTTGCAAATAAGTTTGATATTGATTTAAGACCATTAATAGCACAACTTGATTTACAGAACATTTTTGCAATCGCATCTTCAAAAGTGCTTTATAAGGCACTTCCAAAATATCCTGCAATTGAACGCGATCTTGCTGTTTTAGTTGATCAGAATCAGGAAATCGGACCTATGCTTGATGCTATTAAATCAGCAGGCGGTCAACTTGTTAAAGATGTGAAATTGTTTGATATTTATAAAAACGATTCTTTAGGTGAAAATAAAATGAGCGTTGCATTTAACATTACAATGCTTAACCCTGAACGCACCTTAAAGGCCGAAGAAGCACAGAAAGCCTTTGATAAGATAGTTCGTTCACTTGAATATCGATTTGGCGCAAAATTAAGATAAAAAAAGGCAACTGCTTTTGCAGTTGCCTTTTATTATTCACTTTCTTGTGGATAAACAATATTACCTTCTTGTTTTTCAAATTCTTTTATTGCTTGCTTAATCAGATACAAAATCTGACCATTGGCTGAACGCCCAAAATACTTTGAAATATAGTGCAGTTTTTAGTGAAGTTCAGGGTCAATTTCAATGCCAAGGTGCTTATTATTTTTATTTCTCATAAAAAAACTCCTTAAATTATCTTAATTTAAGTATATTTTAAGTTTATTTTGTGTTATAATGTTAAATGTATACTTATTTTAAGTATACTATTTAAGGAGGTTTTATGAAAGTTGCAATTATTGGTTCAAGAACAGTAAACAACATTGATATTAAACTACATCTGCCCCACAACTGTACAGAGATTGTTTCCGGCGGTGCAAAAGGTGTAGATAGAAAAGTTGCTGAATATGCAATAACGCATAACTTTAAGCTTACTGAATTTTTACCTGATTACAGAAGATATAATAAAGGTGCTCCTTTAATTCGTAACAAACAGATAGTTAATTATGCAGATGAAGTAATCGCTTTTTGGAACGGTAAATCAAAAGGGACTTTTGCTGTAATAAACTATTGCAAAAAAAACAGATAAGCCTTGTACCATAATCCTGTGCGAAAATATGAAATAAGAAAGGGGAATCATTGATTCCCCTTTACTTTTTAATATTTATTTTTCCAACTTATCAATACGCTCGTTAATTTGTTTAAGTGCTTGCTGAACAGGATCGGGTACATGGATATGGTCAAGCATATCAACCTTTTTACCTTTAACCCTGACAACCTTTGCAGGAACACCAACTGCTGTTGCATTTGCAGGAATTTCGTTCAAAACTACTGCATTTGCGGCAATTCGGGCATTATCGCCGATGGTAAATGAGCCAAGCACCTTTGCGCCTGCGCCTACAAGCACATTGTTACCCAATGTGGGATGACGCTTGCCCTTTTCTTTACCTGAACCACCTAAGGTTACGCCCTGATATAAAAGGCAATCATCACCGATTATTGTAGTTTCACCAATAACAATTCCCATACCGTGATCTATTACAAGGCGTTTGCCGATAGTTGCACCAGGGTGAATTTCAATGCCTGTACGCCTTCTTGACCTTTGTGAAATTGACCGCGCAATATAAAAACAGTTGTGCTTATAAAACCAATGGGCAATTCTATGGTCAATAACCGCTTTTACGCCGGGATAAAGTAAAAATATTACAATATTACTTGTTGCAGCAGGGTCTCTTTCCTTGTACGCCTGAAGCAACTCTTTGATTTCTTTAAACATACGCTACTCCCTTATAAATATATATTATTATACTAAAAAAATAAAATTCGTCAAGAAAATTGGTATTACACTAAAGTGTTTTAACATAAATTTAAACATATTTGACTTGAATTTGTAAATCATTTGTGTTATAATACGATAAAATACTATGCAAATTATATTTTCGAGGTTATTATGCTATTTAAAAGACAGGATATTGCCATAGATTTAGGTACTGCAACTGTATTAATTTATGTTAAAGGCAAAGGCATCGTTTTGCGTGAGCCAAGCATTGTTGCAGTTGATACCGAAACAGGAAAAGTTCAGGGTGTTGGCTTTGAAGCACAACGTATGCTTGGCAGGGCGCCGGAAACTATTTCAGTTGTCAGGCCCCTTAAAGATGGTGTTATTTCTGACTGTGATGTTACGCAGGATATGCTTGAACTGTTTATGAAAAAGGCTTTGCCTAAAAAAAGTTTGTTCCGCCCAAGAATAATTATGTGCGTTCCTTCAGGCGTTACAGATGTTGAACAGCGTTCAGTTTTAGGCGCAGCACAAAGGCTTGGGGCAAAATGCTCTTACATAATGGAAGAACCGCGCGCAGCAGCAATAGGCGCTAATATTGATATTAATAAACCCCATGGTGTGCTGATAGTTGATATTGGCGGCGGAACAACTGATATTGCGTTATTATCACTTGGTAGCAGCGTTTTAAGTTCATCTATAAAAGTTGCCGGCAACAAAATGGATGATGATATAGTTAAATATATGCGCAGAAAACACAATTTGCTTATTGGTGAACGCACTGCTGAAATGCTTAAAATAAACATCGGCACAGCATGGCCAAGAAGCGAACCGCTTGTTTCTGAAGTTATGGGAAGAAATCTTTTAACAGGATTACCTAAAAGTATTGAAGTTACAAGCGAAGAAATTCAAGAGGCATTACAGGATTCTTTTGACAGAATTTTAGCTGAAATTCACAAAGTTCTTGATGAGGCACCGCCTGAACTTGCTGCAGACATTATTGAAAGTGGCATTGTTTTAACAGGTGGAGGAAGTTTAATGCTTGGTCTTGATAAACTGATTTCATCAACCTTTGGTGTTAACTGTTATGTTGCCGAAGACGCTGTTTCTTGCGTTGCCATCGGTGCAGGTAAATGTTTGGATAATCTTGATTATCTTGATCCTGATGAGCCAACGGGACTTTAAAAAAATTAAAGAGCCTTCTTTTTGAAGGCTCTTTTTTTATATTGTAAACAAGCCAAACGCTTGCAGCAAAGAAGTTAAAAGAATCAGAACAATGCAAATTGGCGCTATATATTTAATTACTACCACAAATAACTTTTTGCGCTTGAATTTTCCGCTTAATTCAACTTCATCAATTATTGTTTGAGGCTTAATAATGTAGCCTATAAAGAAGCATGTTAAAAGCGCTACTATCGGCATTAAAATACTGTTTGAAATAAAATCAAATAATGACAATATATCCATATTAAGTATTTTTACGTTTGCCCAAATACCATTACCTAATGAAGATGGAATTCCTAAAATGATTGAAAACAAAAGAACTATACCGCAAATTATCTTTCTATCCCATCCCGTTTTATCTTTTACAATAGATACTACCGTTTCCATTAAAGAAATCGATGAGGTAAGCGCCGCAAAAAGAACAAGCAAAAAGAACAATGTTCCGATAATTGAGCCGCCCGGCATAAAATCAAATACCTTTGGTAAGGTTACAAACATTAACCCCGGTCCTTGCCCTAATGCTGCCTGATCTCCACCTGAAAAGGCAAATACTGACGGGATTATCATAAGCCCTGCTAAAAAAGCGATGCCTGTATCAAAGATTTCAATCTGTGAAACAGATGATTCAAGGTTAACATCTTTTTTCATATACGAGCCGTAGGTTATCATAATTCCCATAGCCAAGGACATTGAATAAAAAAGTTGGCCCATAGCCGCAAGCACTGTTTTTGCTGAAAATTTTGAAATATCGGGTGTTATATAATAAAGTACGCCATCCATAGCGCCGGGAATAAACATTGAATACACTGCAATAAAAAGCGTTAACACAATTAAAACAGGCATCATTATTTTTGAAACCTTTTCAACTCCCTTTTCAACGCCCAGTAAAACGACGAGAGAAGTAATTCCGATAAATATAAGGAAGTATAAAATCGGTGAGCCTGTTTGAGAAATAAAGGAATTAAAATAGCCATCCTGTGATGCCTGATTCATTCCTCCTGTTATAAATACTGCTAAATATTTTGTTACCCATCCACCTATTACCGAATAATAAGGTAATATAATTGCGGGTATAATTGATGCAATAATACCGATAAAAGAGTATTTGCTTTTTAAATCCTTGAATGCTCCGATTGCACTTTTTCCTGTTTTTCTGCCTAAAGCAATTTCACCGCACATTAAAGCAAATCCAAAGGTAACGGCAAGCAAAATATAAACAAGTAAAAATATTCCGCCACCGTACTGTGCTGCAAGATATGGAAAACGCCATATATTGCCTAAGCCTACAGCACTTCCTGCCGCTGCAAGCACGAAACCTATCTTGCCTGTAAAACTGTTTCGTTTTTGTTCCATATTGTCTCTCCTATGTTGTTCTAAATAATTATTTGTATTATATATTTAAGTGATTTTTTTGTCAATTTGCATATTTATAAATTCTAAAAAATTTTATTTCTGTATAAAGTGCCTTTATTTATTGATTTTTATTTAAAAACCGTTATTTTTATACATTTATGCTTATATGCGACATATGTGCATATATTCAACTATTAACCTAAACAACAACATTTTGTAAAAAATTTTTACAAAAAACACAAGATATTGTGTTTTTTTGTATTGACAAGGGATTTTTTATATGTTATACTATGCTCACAAAATAAGAAAATATAAAATGAGAAGAAGGCGCTTTTTATGAACGTACAAGGGTTTCAAAAGCTGACCTTACTTGATTTTCCACAAAGAACCGCTTGTACAATTTTTACCGGCGGATGCAATTTACGGTGTCCTTTTTGCCATAACGCTTCCTTGGTACAAAAGCCAATGGAAAATGATAATCAGGTTGAATACGTTCTTGATTATTTAAAAAAGCGTGTTGGTATTTTAGACGGTGTTTGCATAACCGGTGGCGAACCCCTTTTACAACCTGACCTTAAAGATTTTATAAAAAAGATAAAAGCACTTGGATATATGGTTAAGTTAGATACAAACGGTGCGTTGCCTGAAAGGTTAAAGGAAGTTATTGACCTTGTTGATTATGTGGCGATGGATATTAAGGCAGGCTTTAGTAATTACAAAAAAGCAACAGGCAGCGATATTGATATTTCTGCTTATTCTGAAAGCATATATATAATAAGGAATAGTGGAAAAGATCACGAATTCCGCACAACTTGCGTTAAAGGCATTCACACTTTAAAAGATTTTACTGAAATTGGTGAACTTTTAAAAGGTGAAAAAAAATACTTTATTCAAGGTTTTGTAGATTCGGGCAATCTTATTAAAGGTGGAGAAGCTTTTAAAAAAGAAGAAATGCTTGAATTTTTAAACGAAATAAAAAAATATATTCCTGAAGCTGAACTTCGGGGCGAAAGATAAGAGGTAAAAGTTATGTTCAGAGTTTTAAAACGCGATAACAAGATAGTAGATTTTGATATTAAGAAAATATCAGATGCTATCACACAGGCTTTTGAAGCATGTGAAAGACAGTACAACGAAAATATTATTGATTTCCTTGCGCTTAAGGTTACATCTGATTTTGAGCCTAAGATCAAGGATCAGATCGTTCAGGTTGAGGATATTCAGGACTCAGTTGAAACCGTGCTTGTTCAGGCAGGTTATGCTGATGTTGCAAAAGCATACATTCTCTATCGTAGACAAAGGGAAAAATTAAGAAATATGAAATCAACCATTCTTGACTACAAGGATGTTGTTGACAGTTATGTTAAAGTTACTGACTGGCGTGTTAAGGAAAATTCCACCGTTACTTATTCAGTAGGCGGACTTATCCTTTCAAACTCAGGCGCTATTACTGCTAACTACTGGCTTTCAGAAATCTATGATGACGAAATTGCAAACGCCCACAGAAATGCTGACATTCATATTCATGACCTTTCAATGCTTACAGGTTACTGCGCAGGTTGGTCATTAAAACAGTTGATTCAGGAAGGTTTAGGCGGTGTTCCCGGAAAGATTACCTCAGCTCCTGCTGCTCACCTTTCAACACTTTGCAACCAGATGGTAAATTTCCTTGGTATTATGCAAAATGAATGGGCAGGCGCACAGGCATTTTCATCATTTGATACTTATCTTGCACCTTTCGTTAAGGTTGATAACCTTACTTATAAGGAAGTTAAACAGTGCATTCAGTCCTTTATTTACGGTGTAAATACTCCTTCCCGTTGGGGAACACAGTCACCATTTACCAACATTACTCTTGACTGGACAGTTCCTGCTGACTTGGCTGAGCTTAACGCTATCGTTGGCGGCAAGGAAATGGACTTTAAATATAAAGACTGTAAGAAAGAAATGGATATGGTTAACCGTGCATTTATCGAAATCATGGTTGAAGGCGATGCTAACGGCAGAGGCTTCCAGTACCCCATTCCTACATATTCAATTACCAGCAATTTTGACTGGTCAGAAACAGAAAACAACAAACTTTTGTTTGAAATGACCGCTAAATACGGCACACCCTACTTCTCCAACTACATCAACTCCGATATGGAGCCTTCTGATGTACGTTCAATGTGCTGCAGGCTTCGTCTTGACCTTCGTGAATTACGTAAAAAGTCAGGTGGTTTCTTTGGTAGCGGTGAATCAACAGGTTCTGTTGGTGTTGTTACCATCAATATGCCAAGAATCGCTTATCTTGCAAAGGATAAGGAAGATTTCTACAAGCGCCTTGATCATATGATGGATATTTCTGCCCGTTCACTTAAAGTTAAACGTACAGTTATTACAAGGCTTCTTGAAGAAGGTTTATATCCCTATACAAAGAGATATCTTGGAACATTTAACAACCACTTCTCAACCATCGGTCTTGTTGGTATGAACGAAGCAGGTCTTAATGCAAAATGGATCAAAAAAGATATGACTCACGCCGAAACACAGGAATTTACAAAAGAAGTTCTTAACCATATGCGTGAAAGACTTTCTGATTATCAGGAACAGTATGGTGACCTTTATAACCTTGAAGCAACACCTGCTGAATCCACTTCCTACCGTCTTGCAAAGCATGACAGAAAGCATTATCCCGATATCATCTGCGCATCTGACGCTGAAACACCTTACTACACCAACTCATCACACCTTCCTGTTGGCTTTACTGATGATATCTTTACTGCCCTTGATATTCAGGACGAATTACAGACCCTTTATACTTCAGGTACTGTTTTCCATGCTTTCTTAGGTGAAAAACTTCCTGATTGGAAGGCTGCTGCAAACATTATCAGAAAGATTGCTGAAAACTACAAACTTCCTTACTATACACTTTCACCAACTTATTCAGTTTGCCGTGACCACGGTTATATAACAGGTGAACAATATACCTGCCCCATTTGTGGAACTGAAACAGAAGTTTACAGCCGTATCACAGGTTACTACCGTCCTGTTAAGAACTGGAACGATGGAAAGAGCCAGGAATATAAGGAAAGAAAAACTTACGATATTGCAAATTCAAAACTTACCCACGAAGGCCCCAAGGCAGAAAAAGAAGTTTGTGCTTGCGAAAAAGAAACTGCTGTTTTAGCAGATGGCGTTTATCTGTTTGCTTCAGCAACCTGCCCCAACTGCAAGATTGCTGAAACTCTTTTAGCAAAAGCAAATATTCCTTACACAAAGGTTTACGCCCACGAAAATGTTGAACTTACACAATCACTTGGTATTAAGCAGGCTCCCACATTAGTTAATGTTTTAAACGGTGAAATCACAAAATACACAATGGTTGCAGAAATCAAACAGTTTATCAATAAATAATTTATTCAGGGCGGACATAACTGTTCGCCCTGAAATATAAAGTAAAATAATCACAAAATTTATAGAGTTCAAGAAATGTTACAAACCAAGACACAGGGCATTGAAAACGAAGGCGCTTACAAAACGGTAAGTAACCGAGTTTGAATATGACCTGTAACACAGGAAATAAAATTTTGTTTATCAAAATTTTATGGTTGTGGCGTTTATTGTGCTCTAACGAGGTATATATGTACGATATTATAATAGTAGGCGCAGGCCCCGCAGGATTAACCGCTGCAGTTTATGCTCGCAGAGCAAATAAATCCGTTTTGCTTTTAGATAAAGCGGCATTTGGCGGACAAATTGCGTTTTCACCAAAGGTAGAAAATTATCCGGGTTTTGAATCCATCACAGGCGCTGAGCTTGCAGATAAAATGGTTGAACAAGCACTTTCACAAGGCGCAGATGTTGAAGTTGAAAATGTTGTTTCTGTTAAAAATGAAAATGGCATTAAAACCGTGATTACCGAAGACGGCAACGAATACAGTTGCAAGGCTTTAATTATTGCAGTTGGTGCAAAACACCGCCACTTAAATGTTGAAAACGAAGAAAAATTTTTAGGTGAAGGCATTTCCTTCTGTGCGGTTTGCGATGGCGCTTTTTATAAGGACAAGACCGTTGCTTTAATCGGTGGCGGAAACTCTGCCCTGCAGGAAGCAATTTTATTATCTGAAACAAGTAAAAAGGTTATTATTGTTCAGAACCTTGAATTTTTAACAGGTGAAAAACGCTTGCAGGAAATTATTGCCGGAAAAGATAACATTGAAGTTGTTTTAGGCGCAACCGTTGATAAAGTTAAAGACGGAGACGAATTTAACGGCATTATTATTAACAAGGGCAACGAAAAGATTGATATAAATTGCGAAGGCTTATTTGTTGCTATTGGTTTAGAGCCTGACAACACACCTTTTAAAGACCTTTGCGACCTTAACGCTTGGGGCTACGTTGATGCTGATGAATCCTGCTTAACAAAAACAGAGGGTGTTTTTGTAGCAGGCGATTGCAGAAGCAAAAATTTAAGGCAGATAACCACAGCAACAAGCGATGGCGCAACCTGCGCAGTAAACGCTTGCAGATATATTGATAGTTTATAAAAACAAAACCAACGATTTAATTAATCGTTGGTTTTTATTTTATGCAGCACTAACCTTTAACACCAGTACCGTCATATCATCATCAATACTTGTGCTTTGGGCATTTTCTAAAATAGTTTGTGCAATGTTTTTTGGTGTTTCTTTTTTTAAAGGCAAAAGTAATTCTTTAAGTTTATCTTCGTTGCCACTATTAAGCCCATCATATATACCATCTGATACAAGAACAATTATATCGCCCTGTTGCACAAGTTTTTTTGTTGTTACAGGGTTTATTTTTGTAACTATTCCCATAGGCAACGCGCCTGATTCAATTTTTTCAACATTATCTTTTCTTACAATATATCCCGGCACTGCGCCAATTTTAGTCCAGTACATTACACCGTTTTCAAGATCAAATTCTGTTACGTCAACGGTAGAATAATCTTCTTTTTCACCTTTTAACAATAAAAGCCTATTCATTATTAAAAACATTTCTTCTCTTTTTATTTCTGCTTCCCAGAAGGCTTCCAATAAATCAAGTGCGCCTTCGCTTTCTTTTTTTGCCCTGTATCCGCTACCTGCGCCATCAGATATTGCTGCAATATATTTACTGTTTTCATTTTCAAGATATGTAAAAGAATCACCGCACACAGTTTGTCCCTTTTTATTTTGTCTTAACGCACATGCTTCCACCTTATATTTTGGAACAGGTGCAAAATCCCCTTGAAATCCGCCGTTTTTATCAACTCCGCCTGAAAGAAATCGATATTTTCCTAAAAAACCATCTTCAAATGCTTTAACTACCCTTTGCCCCATATCCTTGCTGTTTTCTTTTAAATTAAGGCTGATTATATGGCTTTCACCACTTTTTTTGCATGATATTTGCTTTATAGCACCAATACGGGAAGTAATTATATCACGCGCCTGATTTTCCATTTCTTTATCGAATTCAGGAAGTTGTGAAATAGAATCAGACAGTGCAAAAAGCATATCAGCAATACTTTTTAATTGAGTTGCCATTTCTGTTTCAGTATTCGGATTTTCTTCAAAATACAGTTTATATTTATTAAAAACATCTTGTATTTTTACAAGAAGTTCTATAGGCTTTACGCATCTTGCTGTTAATGTAAGAGGTAAACTTGTAATTTTGCCATTTTCAATTACTTTTTCTGCTGCTTGGTGAAGTTCAAGCACTGTGTCACTTTTTCTGTTTTTATGGCAATATTCCTTTTTATTACAATCTGCACAAACTTCCAAGCTTTCATTCACTATTTTATTTCTGAAATTTTCGCCATGGCGTACAGATACAAATGCTTTTGAAAGTTGCAGATACATTCGCGCTGAATTTTCGATTTTTGCCTTTTGGCTTTGGCGAAGATTTTCTATGTAATGCATTTCAAGGTCGTTTACACCTGACTGAATTCCTGCAAGACGCTTGAATCTGTGTATAATTTCTTCTTTTAAAAATAATGTATACAGGCAACCTGCTATAATATTTACTATGCCTAAACTTAAGTTAAGAGTGTTAAGCATAAACAAACTTATTAATGCATCCCCTAAAATAAATCCTAAAAATACTCCGCCCCTTTTCTTTTGCAACATTCCTGCAAAGATTCCACCTGTTACAAGAATTAATGCTATTGTTACATCTCCGCCTTTTATTACCCACATTATTCCTGAAACAGATGCCCATATACCGCCTTTTGCTTCAAAAGCAACTATAGCAAAACTTGAAGTTAATAACAATGCAAATATCCGTAAATCAAAGCCGAATATATTAGTTTTGGGCAGTGACGATATCATAATAGCACCAATTGTGCATAAGGCTAAAATATCTGCTTGTTCCAAGGATAAACGGCTGTTAAGTTCATTAAAAGAACGATACAGCCTTTTAATTATCGGCACAAGACATATCGCCATAAGCCCATCAAAAACAAGAACTGTCCGCGAATAGATATCCGTTTTCAGAGTTGATGCAGGTATTAAAAATACTAAAAATGCAAGAATCATTGAAAAAGCAAGTTTTTCAATTTTTCGTTTTTTCATAAGCATCAGACAAGGAAGTAATAACACATACGGCAAAGTATTTATAAGCATTTCTTCAGGAACAAAATTTATGGTTATTGCCCCAACCATCGTGCCGGAAAAAATATAAAAAAAGTTTTTTGATGTATATGCCACGCAAAGTAATGCAATACCTAAAGGGTACATTCCCTGTAGAAAATCGCATCTTGCACAAAAGATTCCCATAATTAAATACATTATGGGTTTAAATAATTTTTTCACAAAAATCCCCCAAATATAATTTGATACTTATATTTTATATAGGAGCCTGTCCCATAATTGTCGCTTTAAAGTTAAAAAACAAAACTTATATTGGGGATTTTTATATTTTTACAAGTTTTTATAAATCGTCAGCATCCTGTGTGGGTTTATCTCCGTCTTGCGCCATGCCTGTGTAACTGCCTAAAACATCAGATTTTATCTTTTTTGATTTTTTCATATTTAAACTCCTTAACAAATTTCTCTTTATATTTTGTGCTGTTTATGTTATAATTATTAAAAGATTATTTTTAAGGTGGTTGTTATGGAACAAAAAAAGTTGTCTGACCTTTTAGCCGGTGATAGTTTTGAAGGCTTTGTGCTTATAAGATCTTTTAGCGTTAAAACAGGGCAAACAGGCAAAAACTACGCCGATTTAACTGTTGCCGATGCTTTTAGTGAATTAAACGGCAAAATCTGGAACTATAATGAAGAACAATTTAAAGATTTTAAGCCACATATATTAGTTAAAATTCGCGGTTCTGTGGTTTCATGGATGAACACAATGCAGTTAAAAATCGAAAGAATTCGCCTTGCTACTGAAGACGATCCTGTTTCCATTAAAGATTTTGTTCCTGCGGCGCCTAAATCTTCTGAAGAAATGTTTGATGTGTTAAAATCATATATTAACCGTATAAATAAGCAAGATATTAAAGATATTGTTACATATGCTGTTAAACTGCGTAAGGAAAAACTTTTATATTACCCCGCTGCGCAGGCAAACCATCATTCAATCCGTTCAGGGCTTTTGTATCATACAACTACTATGCTTGCTGCCGCTGATGCATTAAGTAAAATTTATACTGATTTAAATACCGATTGGCTTTTTGCCGGTGTTATTTTGCACGATTTGGAAAAAACAGAAGAAATGGATTCTTCAGAACTTGGGCTTGTTTCTGATTACACTAAGAAAGGTCTTTTACTCGGGCATATTGTGCAGGGCCCCCTTGTTATTCAGGAAGCCGCAAAAGCAGTTGGCGCAAGTGACGAAACTACTGTTTTATTGCAACATATGTTGGTTTCACACCACTATGAGCCTGAATTTGGTGCAATTAAAAGGCCTATGTTCCCCGAAGCAGAGATGTTGCATTATCTTGATATGATTGATGCAAGAATGTACGATTTTAGAAAAGCGCTTTCTGAAGTAAATGAAGGTGGATTCTCTGAAAAACAATGGCTTTTAAATAACAGGCGTCTTTATAAGAAAACAGAGGATTAATGCACATATATTCATATTTGCATAAATTGTTTTTTCATAAAAGTTCCCTTCGCTGAATAGTTTTTAGCGGAGGGATTTTTTTATGGAAAACAACGAATTGGAACTTGAGCAGGCAAAAAAACAATGGCATCACGCCATAACTATTTTTAATAATGCTATTACAAAAGAAGATATTGATTATGCTATTTTTAACCTTGAAGCAAAGAAAAAGCAATACATAAGGCTTTTAAGCACTATAAAAAAAGAGAGCATTACAAATGAAGATTTTGAATAAGAATAAAACAGGCGGAGTGTTTACTCCGCCTGTTTTAGTCTTTTTTCTATTTCTTTAACAATATCACTCATATTCATATTTAACGCATTACTTATACGGTATAAAGTTTCTAATGTTGGCTTACGCTCACCGCGTTCTATTGCGCTTAAATGTGTTCTTCCAATATCAGCAAGCCCACTTAAAACTTCTTGGGACATACGCTTTTGCCTGCGACAAAAATAGATGGCTTCACCTACGACCTGTGAATCAAGATATATATCTGACACAATATCACCCCCATATGATATTGTATGATGTTTTGTAATTTATTTTGAACACATATGTTGACAATTAAACACATTTGTGTTATACTTCTTGCTATGATAAATAAATTTTATAAAAAATATTTGATTTTTTGTTTAACAAATTTTCTGCTTTCATTGATAATTGGTGTTATTTTTTACCTATTAGGGCGCACGAGTGTTTTTAATATTTTAGATGTAAAAACAAAAAGTTTTTTATTAACACTTTCCTTTTACTTGCCCGATGCCTTATGGGCTTACGCATTATATTATACATTATCTTTGATACATAAAAGTTGGATTTCTGTTTTTCTTACATTTCTTACAAGCATATGTTGGGAATTGTTGCAGCAATATAACATTGTTAACGGAACATTTGATTATATTGATATATTTATGTACTTAATGGCAATCTTAATAGCCATTATAATAAAAAAACTTTGGAGGAACAAAAATGACAAAAACAACACTTAAAAAGCTACTGACCTTTGTAGCCACCATTCTTGTAATCTGCCTTTTCGGTGCACTGGCTATAGGTAGCTCATCAGAAGATACTTCAACAACCGATCAAGGTACCGGCACCGCACAGCAAGACAATAATTCGGGCTTTACTGATTGCAAAATTGAAATTAAAAGTTGCAGGCTTGCCAAAACTTATGATGGAAAACCCGCTGTTATCGTATTGTATAGTTATACTAATAATAAGGATACTGCTACATCATTTACTGTTGCAGTACAGGATAGCGTTTTTCAAAATGGTATCGGATTAAATGAAGCATACATTCTTGATGATAGTGCAAATTATTCTTCTGATAATCAATTGAAGGATATTAAAAAAGGCGCAACTCTTGATGTTGAGGTTGCTTATGAATTAAACGATTCCACAACCGATATTGTTGTTGAGGTTGAAGAATTTATAAGCTTTAAAGATTTTAAAGTGACAAAAACATTTAAAATTGCATAAAAAATTAGGCGGAGTGTTTACTCCGCCTGTTTTTAGCAACCGCAGCCTACCTGATTGTTGCAGTTATCGTTTCCTGAACCACAGCAGCAGCAAATAATAAGAATTAAGATAATAATCCAGCAGCAGTTATCGCCACCGCCAAAGCCACCGCCGCAGCCATTATTTCCACCGCAGCAGAAGAGAATGATCAATAAGATGATGATCCATGTACAATCATTGCATCCGCAGTCAGAACCTGAAAAGAATTTACCCATATTTATACTCCTTTATAAAAGAATTTTATTTGTAAGAACGTGCTTACAGTTTATAATATGTTTTTTTGTTTTTTTGTGTTACAAAACCATATACATAAACTGATAAAAACCGTCATACATTTTATTAAAAGTAAAAAGGAGGTTCTTTTATGGAATGTAATAATTGTTTTACAAACGACTGCTTAAATGGAAGTACTTTTGATAATTCTTCTTTACTGTTTTTCTTTTTAATTATTTTACTGTTGAATAATAACTCTTGCTCTGACAATCTTTTGTTTTTCTTTTTAATTTTTATTTTATTATTTAATAATAACAGTAACGGAATTTTAAATAGCACTTCTAACTGTTGTGGTTGCAACAACTGCAACGCATGTAACAACTGTAATGCTTGCAATAACAGCACTAATTTCAGAACAAACGGTACTTGCTAAATACATAAAAAATATAAAAGGAGAGACTGCTCTCCTTTATTTTTTTGTTTTTAACACTTTTTGTTGTAGTTTTTCCTGTTTTTTGTTTGTTTTTACCGTTTTTGTTTTTGAAAATGCGTTTTTTTTACTTTTTTTTGTTTGTTTTGTGTTGACATTTGCTTTAATTAGGTGTAAAATATGATACGGAGAATAATCACCTTTAATAAGGAGAGTTATATATGGATCAGAGACTTTTAACAGGAATTGAAAAATCACCGCGTATTCAGAAACTGATTGACCATCTTTATGAAAAGATGCCTCAGATTGAAGCTGACCGCGCGGAATTAATGACAGAATCTTTTATTAAAACTGAAGCTGAGCCTACCATTATCAGAAAGGCTAAGGCTTTTAGTAATATTTTAAAGAACATTCCTATAACAATAAGACCTTTGGAGCTTATTGTTGGTTCTGCTACCCAGGCACCAAGAAGCTGTCAAACATTTCCTGAATTTTCTTTTGACTGGCTTGAAAGCGAATTCGATACCCTTGAAACACGCTCTGCTGACCCATTTTATATTTCTGACCAAACAAAAGCGCGTTTAAAAAAGGCAAACGCTTATTGGTTAGGTAAAACCACAAGCGAACTTGCTACCGAATATATGGCGCCCGAAGCACGCCTTGCTATTGAACATAATTTCTTTACACCCGGCAACTATTTTTATAACGGTGTTGGTCATGTTACTGTTGATTATGGTAAGGTACTTAATAAAGGACTTGCAGGTATTCGCCTTGAAGCTGAAAACGAACTTAAAAGCTGCAAGGTTACCGACGATAATTTTGCAAAGAAAAGCCGTTTTCTTGAAGCAGTAATTATCAGCCTTGATGCTGTTATTGAATACGCTTTAAGGTACAGCGTTTTAGCCAACGATTTAGCCAATAAGGAATCTGATCCAACCCGCAAGGCTGAACTTTTGCAAATTGCACAAAACTGTAAAAACGTTCCTTTAAACCCTGCAACAAGTTTTTATGAGGCTTGCCAGTCTTTCTGGTTTATTCAGCTTCTGATTCAGATGGAATCTTCCGGCCACTCAATTTCACCGGGCCGTTTTGACCAATATATGTATCCTTTCTACAAAAAGGATATTGAAAGCGGTAAAATAACACTTGAACAGGCACAGGAACTTGTTGACTGCGTTTGGGTAAAACTTAACGATCTTTCTAAAGTTCGTGACCTTGCTTCTGCTGAAGGTTTTGCAGGCTATTCAATGTTCCAGAACCTTATTTGTGGCGGTCAAAATTCTGACGGTGTTGATGTTACCAATGACGTTTCTTATATGTGCCTTGAGGCTTCTATGCATGTTTTACTTCCTGCGCCATCACTTTCAGTTCGCATTTGGAACCTTACCCCACACGAATTTATGATTAAGGCTGCCGAAGTTACACGCACAGGTATTGGCTTGCCTGCATATTATAATGACGAAGTTATTATACCTTCCCTTGTAAGCCGTGGTCTTACAATCGAAGATGCCCGTGATTATAACATCATCGGCTGTGTTGAACCTCAAAAATCAGGCAAAACTGACGGTTGGCACGATGCTGCATTCTTTAATATGTTAAGGCCCTTGGAAATGGTATTTTCACAAGGTGTTGATAAAGGTGTTCAGGTTGGACCTAAAACACAGGATGTTTCTTCTATGACCACCTTTGACGAATTATTTGATGCATACAAAAAGCAAAGTGATTATATGGTAAGCCTTATGGTAAATGCCGATAACGCTATTGACTTTGCTCATATGGAAAGAGCACCGCTTCCCTTCCTTTCATCAATGATTGATGATTGCATTAAGCGTGGAAAATCCGTTCAGGAAGGTGGCGCTGTATACAACTTTACAGGCCCCCAAGGCTTTGGTGTTGCCAACATGGCAGACGGTCTTTGGGCTATTAAAAAACTCGTTTTTGAACAGAAAAAATATACTCTTAACGATTTTAAAGAAGCTGTTGAAAACAACTTTGGTGAAGATATGGATAGTGCCATGGCACAAAAACTTACAGCAAAAGTTGTTCTTGAGCTTCATAAAAACGGCGTAAATACCGATAAAGAAAACATTTTAAACATTTACAATAAAGTTTCATCAAACCCTTGTTCAGCACAAAAGAAGGCCTTCTACAAACAAATGCTTGATGATATTATTGCACAAGATAAATTTGGTAACGACCTTCATGATATTGACGCTTTTGCACGTGAAGTTGCATACGTTTATACCCGTGAACTTGAAAAATTCAATAACCCACGCGGCGGTAAGTTCCACGCAGGTTTATATCCCGTTTCTGCTAATGTTCCCTTAGGCGCACAAACCGGCGCTACTCCTGACGGAAGACTTGCCTACACGCCTATTGCTGACGGTGTTTCACCTGCAGCAGGCAGAGATGTTTCAGGCCCTACTGCAGCAGCAAACTCAGTTTCACGCCTTGACCATTTTATTGCTTCAAACGGTACACTTTATAATATGAAATTCCATCCCACTGCCCTTAAAGGCAGATCAGGGCTTGAAAGTTTTGTTTCGCTTGTTCGCGGTTACTTTGACCAAAAAGGAAGCCATATGCAATTTAATGTTGTTAGCCGTGAAACCTTAATCGATGCACAGAAACATCCTGAAAACTACAAATCTCTTGTTGTTCGTGTTGCAGGATACAGCGCATTGTTTACAACACTTTCACGCTCACTTCAGAATGACATTATTAACCGTACCGAACAGGGAGGATTTTAATGGCTTTAGATACTAAGGGAAGGATTTTTGATATTCAAAAATTTTCCGTTCATGATGGACCAGGTATTCGCACTATTGTTTTCTTAAAAGGTTGCGTTTTAAGGTGCAGATGGTGTTGCAATCCTGAATCACAGGAATATAAAATTCAGCAAATGTCCAAAAACGGCAAAATAAAAACCGTTGGCAGAGATGTTACTGTTGAAGAAGTTCTTAACGAAGTTGAAAAGGATAGAATCTATTTCCGCCGTTCTGGTGGTGGTATTACCCTTTCCGGCGGTGAATCAATGTGTCAGCCTGATTTTGCGGTGGCGCTTTTAGAAGAAGCCCACGCGCGCGGAATCAATACTGCTATTGAAACTACTGCATGCGTTCCTTGGGAAACAGTTGCCCGATTTTTGCCACACCTTGATACCGTTTTAATGGATATCAAACATATGGATAGTTTAAAGCACAAGGAATTTACTACCCAACCTAACGAATTAATTTTAGAAAATGTAAAAAAGATTGCGCACAGCGGTGTAAAATTGATTGTGCGCGTGCCTGTAATTCCTACCTTTAACGATACTGAACAGGAAATTGAGGCTATTGCAAGATATGCAGTTTCTATCGGTGTTAAGGAAATGCACCTTTTACCCTATCACCCATTTGGTGTTGATAAGTATAAAGGCTTAAACAGAGAATATTCATTACATCATATTAAAACACCAACAGACGAACATATGCAAATACTTTTGCAAAGCGCATTAAACACAGGAATTAAAGCGCAGATTGGCGGATAATAATGATAAAAAAGCACCCGAAAGGGTGCTTTTTTTATCTAAAAAGTTCATCTATAGTAACATTTAAGACTTTTGCTATGGCAAAAAGTTCCTTATCTGTTGCAACCTTTAACTGTCCTTCAAGTTTTGAATAACTTGAAGGATTCATATCATATCCTGCTAATTGTATTTTTTCAATAAAGTCCTTTTGCCTTATGCCTTTCTCTTTACGCAGTCTTTCAATATGTTCACCCACCATATTGCAGTCACCATACTGTTTTTTTCTTATTTTCATATATAATCATCCTTTTACATTATTATATACAAAAATTATATATCTAAAAAAACTTGACAAAATTCCGCAACGGAATTATAATAAAATAAAATTCTGTTATGGAATTTTATTTTATTAATAAAGGAGTTACATTATGGAACAAAACAAAAAAGAACTTATAACAAAATTAAGGAAAATTTCAGAATTATTTGAAACAGTTGTTGAAATTAAGACTAAAATGGATAATTATGATATTGAAGATAATTATTCACGAAAACACACTATGCCTGAATTTAATCACACATCCCTTAAAAAACTCATTGGTAAGGATGTTCAGGATAGATTAGAATATGCAGCATCTAATAACGGCATTAGACTTAGCTATTTCATGGTAGATAACTTTGAAGAATACCAACGGCTTAAATCTCTTGCTTCATTATTAGCAACAAAAGCTATTTTTTCTTTAGATGACGAGGGAGGCGAATATCCTTCAGATGAAGAAGCTTTATCCTACGCAGATGAATTGTACAAAGAAGCTATCCCTGCACCTAAAGAACCTGACTTAAAAAAACATGAAGAAATTGTAACCGTAGCAAAATTCAAATCTAAAGGCTTGCTTATTGTAGGTTGCATTTGGGCCGGTATGTCATTAATGTTTATGTTTGATAGTTTTTTAACCGGCTTAATTATGTTATTACTTTGCTCACCGCTTATAATAATATATATTTTAAAGATTATGAAAGCAAAGAAAGAAGCTACAAATGCTTTTTCTGAAGCAAAAGCAAATTACATAACTGAATCAGAAAAATATAACGAAGAACACAATCTTTTCTTAAGCAAGTTTGTTGATTGGCGTAAAGAAGTAAAACTTTATGTCGAAGAAGAAAACGAAATATCTCAAAAAATCGAAAAAGAAAAAGCAGATACTATAGAAAAAATAAACAACGAAGAATATATTCCTGCCTGCGAAAAACTTGTTGAATTTAATGATTTATTACCACAAGATTATTTACCTGCAATAAATCAAATTATTGAACTTTTAGAAAACAACAGAGCAGATAATTTAAAAGAAGCTATCAACCTGTATGAAGATATTGTTTTCCGTCAAGAGCAAGAAGAACAAAGGCAATACGAAGAAGAAATACGCCGACAGGATGAAGAGCGCCGTTATCAAGAAGAAAAAAGCTTCCGCGAACAACAGGAACGCCAACGTCAAAGAGAAGAAAAGCGTCGTTTTGATGCAGAAGAAAAATTCCGCCAAACTCAAGAATATAATCGTCAACGTGAAGCTAAAGCTATGCTGGACGAAGAACGCCGTAAAAATAATCTTGCAGCTTCAAGCAGAGTTAAAAGATGCCATGCATGTGCAAACCAAAATCATTGTAGAATAAAAAATTTAGATTCTGCTTATAATTGCACAGGGTTCAGACCACTCTAACTATAAAAAAGCACCCTTTCGGGTGCTTTTTTCACTGTTCTTGCGTTGCTTGCTTTTTAATTTTTTTATAAACAAACATAAATATTATAACTCCTGTTATAAATGTTACGCCCCATGATATTGGATATGTAATAAACAGGGATTCCGGTGTACCAAAGAATTTAAATACGGTGAATATCATTAAAAGTCTTAATCCGCAAACACCGCCAATACTGTTTATTGTTGGCAAAATTGGCGAGCCCATGGCTCTTATTGCGCCTGCTGTTATATCTGAAAGACCGTACACAAAATACGGCACTGCAATAAAAGCAAGCCTTGTTAAGCCAAAGTTTATGCCTTCCTGATCAGTAACATTATAAAGCGCAAGTAACGGTCTGCCTAAAAGGCCGTAGAACAAGCCAACAACAGCGCCAAATCCTAAAACACAGGCAACATTAACGGCAAACACTTTTTTGATTCTGTCATATTTTTTTGCGCCCATATTCTGACCGATAAAGGTTATAGTGGAATGGTAGAATGAATGTATGGTTACATATCCAAAGCCTTCCACATTGGCGCTTGCAGCATTGCCCGCCAAAGCCATAGGACCAAAGGTATTAACTGATGACTGCACCATTACATTTGCTATCGAAAACAGCACACCTTGGAATCCTGTTGGTAATCCAATGTTAGTGATATCTTTAAATGCCTGCTTTTCAAAGCGTATACTTTTTAAATCAAGCCTGCACATATCGGTTCGTTTAATAAGCGCATTAATAACAAAGATAGCAGATATTAATTGCGAAATTACTGTAGCAATGGCAACGCCATCAACATTCATATGTAAAACTTTAACAAAGAACAGGTTTAAAATTACATTTATTACGCCAGCAATAGTAAGATAATAAAAAGGACCTTTTGTATCCCCCGCCGCCCTTAATATTGCTGAGCCAAAGTTATATATAAGATTAGGTATCATTCCTAAGAAGAATATCTTCATATAGGTGCTTGCATAACCTAGAATTTCAGTTGGCGTACCCATTAAAGTAAGTACAGGTGTTGCAATAAGAATGCCTACAACAGATAAAAACGCACCACTTATTAATGCTAAAGGAATAGTTGTATGAACTGCATTTTGGACACCTTTATAATTACGGGCACCTATTTGGGTAGATGTTACAACTGCAACACCGCTACTTAATCCAATAAAAAGATTTACGCAAAGATTCGTAATTGAGTTTGTTGCACCAACAGCAGCCACATAAAGTTCTGAAGCACTTCCAACTACTATTAAGTCAGCCGCATTAAACAAAAGTTGTAAAATACTTGTTAAAATAATAGGAATGGTATAAAGTAAGGTCTTTTTTAACAAAGGCCCTTCAGTAACATCAAATTCTTGCCTTGCCAATTTTATCCCCCCTAACTTTCACCTTAAACATTGTAACACCTTTTATTTTTTTTGACAATATAAAAAGGCTCAAAAACTTTGTTTTCGAGCCTTTATTTATTATGCTTCAGAAACTTCTTCTTTAGTTTGTTCTTTTTTATTTTTATACTTACTGATTAAGAAGAATCCTGCCATACAAATGGCTGCTAAAACAAAAAGCACAATGAAAGAAATAAGCATATTTTGTGTTAAAACACTGATTATGGACTGTACTGTTTCTAATGGCACAGGCAATTCGCTTGGTAACATAGAAGGCACCATTGCAAAACCTGAATAAATGCTTGCAATGAAAACGCCTGTAATAATTGAAACAACAGAATACCAAATTAAGAAGGAATATTCCCTTAAACGAAGCAACAGAATTAACGCAAAAAGAACTAAACAAGCGCCAATACAAATTTTTGTTACTATACCGCTGTTAAACACTTTAATAACTTCTTTTACATCTTCAGGAATATCCTGTATTACTTCCTGTGGTTTTGGTAAAACCTCGTTAATCATTGGTCCGATTTGTTCATTAATAAAGGTATCAAGTTCTGCTTCAATTTCTTCAACAGTTACATCTTCCGGGGCAACTGCTGAAAGCACCGATTTAACTTCATCCTTGTTTTCATTAAGAATATTTTTTATCTGTTCAGCGCTAAAACTACTTTCACCTGTTAAAAGATAGTTGCTTAAATCTTCAGCATAAGAAGAAACAACCTGTTCAACAACATTACTTTCAAGAACCTGCTCAATAACTTCAGGCGCAATTTTTGCTTCTTCAAGTGCCTGTGAAATATCAGGTGTTTCTGTAATTATCTGCTGAACATCAACAGTTTTTACAACTTTTACAAGCGTTTCGGGCTTAACTACATTTGAAACTGTACCAACAATTACAGTTATAATTAATGTTGGTACAAGAATTATACAAAGCAATATTGAAAAAATCTTAAAAATAATATCAAGTGCACCATTTTTCTTCATATTTTTTACCTCTCTTTATAAAAAAGAGTTAAGTTTATGCCTTAACTCTTTTTGTATATGTATTTAATTTACATCGGTTTTCATTACGCTTCGCAAAATGAAAGAAATAAGTAATTCAAGGCGCGGTGTTCTGAACGCGAAGGCGCTTACATTATCAGTAAGTAACTGAGTGTTCACGGTTGCCGCAACAAAGAAATGCGCCGCTTATTTCATTATGCACGCTTTGAAAGAACTTCTGCTTCGTACTTCTTAACCTCTTCAAACCAAGAAGCATCAGCCTTAACACCGCACTGTTCACAGTATTCAGCCCAGATATCGCCAAAGGGAAGTGTTTTTGTTTCTTCCATAAGCATCATAAGTTCAGTAAGTTGGTTGTTATCCTGAAGCTGTTTAAGTTTTTCATTTGGTGTAACAAGAGCATTTAAAAGTGCCTTCTGCCATGAACGGATACCTACTGCCCATGCAGAGATACGGTTAATTGATGCATCAAAGTAGTCAAGAGCCATATATACGCGGTCAACAGCATTGTTACGAACGATTTCTTTTGCAATTTCCTTTGTTTCATCATCAAAAAGAAGAACATGATCAGAATCCCAACGAACACCGCGGGTGATGTGAAGTGCTATTTCAGGGAAGAAGCAAAGAAGTGCAGATATCTTATCAGAAACAACTTCTGTTGGATGATAGTGGCCGTTATCCATTAAAGGAAGACATCCATCATGGGTTGCTGCAAATGTAAGTGTAAATTCAGCAGAACCTGCAGTATATGATTCAACACCGATACCGAAAACTTTTGATTCAACGCATGGTTTAACAAGGTTTTTATCAAATGGTTCAGCAAGAATTTTTTCAATAGAATCCTTATATCTTTCCCTTGGGCCAAGGCGGTCAGCAGGAATATCTTTATAGCCATCACCTGTCCAGATATTCATAACGCAAGGAACGCCTGTTTCTTCAGCAAAGTACTGTGAAATACGGATACATGCTTTACCGTGTTCGATCCAGAAATCTCTTGTTGCTTTATCAGGGCTTGAAAGTGTAAGGCCATCTTTAACTTTTTCGTGTGAGAAGAATGTGGGGTTAAAATCAATACCCATATTTCTTTCCTTAGCAAATTCTACCCATTTTTTAAAGTGCTTGGGTTCAAGTTTATCGCGGTCAGCAAACTGACCATCTTCAAAGATAGCATAGCAAGCATGAACATTGATCTTTTTAGCGCCTGGGCAAAGGGACATAGCCTTATCCATATCTGCCATAAGTTCCTGGGGTGTTCTTGCTTTACCGGGATAGTTACCTGTTGTCTGAATACCGCCTGTAAGAGGACCGTCATGGTCAAAGCCGGTAACATCATCGCCCTGCCAGCAGTGAATTGCAACGGGAATGTTTTTAAGTTTTGAAATTGCTGCATCGGTATCTACGCCGTATTTTGCATAAATTGCCTTTGCGGATTCATATCGTGAGCTCATAATTATTCTCCTTTAAAATTTGTATATATAAATTATATAATATCAACTATAATTTGTAAAGACCAATTTTATCTATTTATAATCGATTTTATGCTGTTGCTTCAGGCGTTTGCTGTGCCTGTTGCCTTTGTGCCCAAGTTTCATTAGAAACATATATCTTTGCTTTTATTGGCTCATACTTTGAAACAGTTAATAGTGATTTAACAGGCTCTTTTCCTGCTTCGTTCCAAATCTGATATACATTTACAGTGTATCCTGTACGGGCTTCAGAAACCACTTTTTCCTGCCCTAAAGCAAGGTTGTATTTATTGCTTGTATCTGCAATATATTCAGCTTCGCCCGGATCGATTTCCTGTATTGTTTCAGTTTCGATTACAACCTTTGCACCATTAGGAAGCGGTATGCCGTAAAACTCAACTGTAACATAAAGTTTACTGCCTTTACGAACAATATCAGTATTCATAAAATAAGGAGTTTTATTGTTATTATACATTTTAAGATCTGTATGTGGCCAGGAAACAGTTGCATCAAGCCCCCTTGAAATATACACTGAAGGCCATGTGTGCGGACGCCTTTCAATAATTTCAATAGGTGCATTTCTGCCAACTGAGTTTGCCCCTGCCAATAATGCAGAATAATAAATGGTTGTTGATACCTGACAAATTCCGCCACCAACAGTTTCATCATACTGCTGATCTTCGTTTATAAAAACGCCTAAACCAAAGCCGTTTTCTACAGTTCTTGCGCCAACCCACTGATTAAATGAAAATATTTCACCAGGCATCCATACCCTGTTATCAAGCGCCTGTAAAGCACGGGTTATGTTTTGTATTCTTCCTTCAGAAGAATATGCCGAAAGTTCAGTGGTAAATGTTGAACAAAGTTGATATTGCTTTTCTATATCTGCCCTTTTTACTTCCGGTTCAACTACATCAGGCACAATAGTATATTCAATAATTTCGCTTTCATTTTTTACAAGTTGGGTTATATCATGGTAAGCCTTCATAAGATCAAGGCTTCTGCCCTTTGATTCATCGGTATAAGTGTATTTGGGCGTTCCGTTTTCATATTTAAATGAAACCGTTGCATTTACGCGCTTAATATCAATTTCCTTTTTAATAGACATCAAAGCATTATACAAAGAATCAGAATCTTCTATTATAATTGCAGAAATATCTATATTTTCGTTTTTATCAAGAGTATCTTTTATTTTTTGCTGTTGTTCTTTGCCCCCTGTCCTGCCTGTTTCATAGGCAAGTTGAGCAGCCTTTTCAACATCAACGGTAAGTTTTAATACTTCCCTATCAAAACGCCATTGTTTATCTTCAAATTTAATAATAAGTTCACGGGTTTTTATGTTGTAATCCACTGTTCCGGACAAAAATTCTTTTGCCTGTTGAACGGTCATTCCACCAACATCACAACCTGAAACAGTAATGCCGTTAAAAATTTTATCTGAAAAATAAGTGTTGTTATATTGATGAATTGCTTTATATTCTTTTGTTTTGGTTTTATCTGTATTAAGTTGAACAATGTAACTTATAAGCAACGCAAGGCTTGCCAAAAGAACAATGCCAAGACATACTATAACAGTTACAATATGATAAAAACCTTTGTCGTTATTTATAAGTTCTTTTCCTTCCATTATTAATACTTCCTATTAATCAAATTGAACGTAATATCCGCTTACATATCCTGTGTTACCGCTTTGGCTGACAACAAGATACCAACCGTCACTTTCTTCCTTAACAGTTATTTTTGCGCCGTTATCAAGCACCTCAAGAATATCATACTCAGTAGCAGGTCCTTCCCTTAAGTTTATTTTATCGCCACGAATAGCGCTTGAAATCGTTGCAGGCCTGTCACCTTTGTTTTGTTCAGGCGCAAGTGTTGGCGTTGGCGCAGGCGTGGGTGTACGCAATGCTTCAATTTCTTCTTGCGTTAAATCAGGAGTTTTAGGGGCTTCATAATCATAATCACCCTTTCGAATAACGCCATCAATTAACCATGTTCCGTTTTCGTAAACAAGTTTAACTTTATAAACCGATGCTTGCCACTGGGGAATATTGTAAACATCTAAAGCCATTGCTTCAGCCTTAGTCATCTGCGATGTATCAAATTCACCGTTTATAGCATACACCGCTTCTTTAACAGTAACAGTCTTTTTTCTTTGCCATGGCCAAACAAAAAGGTTACTGTATTCGTACTTATGACCATAGTTTGTTATTTTGTACAAACTGTATTTAGAACGCATATTTGAATATTCTGCATTATTAAGATAATCATATGAAAAGAAGCCTGACTTATCTTCAACTGCAGTTCCTAAAAGAATTATATCCAGCCTTGCCTTTAACGCATCGTTTAAAAGAAAATATATATTGGAGGTTTTCATGCTTGAAAAAAACGCACCAGTAACAAGACCAACTAAGATTAAAACAATTAACAAGCGTGTAAAAATATACTTTAATGCAAGTTTGAATTTATCCAAGCGAATCCCCCCTCTTTTAATATAAATTTTCACTATGATTATACCACACTTTTTAACTATTGTACATAGCGAACTTGCATTGTTTAAAATTTATTTATTTTTTTGAAAATTTTGGAGATAATCTAATAAGAGAGGTGCGTTTACTTTGGCAAATATTATTTTAAGAACAGTCGTTTTATTTATAACCCTTTTATTTATGCTTCGGCTTATGGGCAAAAGGCAAATCGGTCAACTGCAACCTTACGAATTTGCAGTTATGTTAATTTCATCAAATCTTGTCACAGTACCTATGTCCGACCTTGCAACGCCTTTACTGTGGGGAATTATTCCTATTTATGTTTTGCTTGTTTTGGGTCTTGTTTTTTCGGAACTTTCACTTAAATCAACATTCTTGCGCAAATTGATTTGCGGAACACCCCGTGTTTTAATTGAAAAAGGTGTTATTTTAGAAGATGCTCTTAAGCAAGTACGCTACACTTTAAACGATTTAATGGAGCAACTGCGTTCAAATGACATTTTTGACATTTCTCAGGTACATTATGCTATTTTGGAAACTAATGGTGAAATAAGTGTAATATTAAAAAGTGATGTTCGTTCAGTTCAGCCACATGATTTAAAATTCAGCCCCAAACAAGAAGAAATCAATGTTGCTGTTATTTTAGATGGCAGGGCGCAAAAGAAAAACCTTGAATATATTAAAAAAGATATGTTCTGGCTTAAATCCAAAACCGGTCAAAGTGATTTTAAAGACATTTTATTAGCCTTATATGACGGAAGCCAATTATATGTTCATTACAGAAATAAAAAAGTTAAGGAGATACCTGAATGAGAAACCTTTTAATTATTTTGCTGTTTCTGGCTATTTTTATTGCAGGTTCTGTTTTTTGGGAGCACTACCTTAACAACGAATTTGTTGAAATACTTGACGATATTGAATCTGCACAAAGCATTGAACAAATTGATAATTTAGCAGAAAAATGGGAGAAAATTTCAGATAAAGCAGGTATTTTAATTAACCATAACGAACTTGAAGAAGTAAGCCAGCATCTTTGGGCAATGAAGGCTGAAAAAAACGCTGATTACGATGAATTCTTAGAATCCAAACAAGTAGTTGTAAATATGATTAAGCATATTCAAACAATGAATTCTTTGCATATATTAAATATTTTCTAAAGCAAAACACCTGATAAAAATCAGGTGTTTACTGTTAATTATTTTTATACTTTGCGCTACTTAACCCAAGAAGCACGCCTAAAAATGTATCAAGTGCTGAAATTGTGCCAAGCACCTGTTCACCATATGGTAAATTCCAGATACCTGCTAAAGCAAAATAGAGTGTTGCAAGGGCAGGAAGAAAATACAAGGCTATCCACTTTAAAGCATCGTAAGTTTTATTGGATAATTTCATTTTTTATTTCTCCTTAATTAAAATTCCTTGTTTTAACAATGTTAACAACTTTATATTCTGACTTGCCAAACCTAAATATAGGCTGATGCCATTTGCTTTTGCAATTTCTTTTCTGTGATTGAATGACGAATCAATTTTAAGGCTTTTAAGGGCATCAACTATACTATTGGTTTTGCCATTATACTGTGGGTAATATGATTTCTGTTCCGCCTTTTGTTCTTCTTTATACTTTGGGCAGATATATCCACGAATAGTTTTTCCGTTTACTTTTATATTCCTATACCCTACTGCGTTATTCAGATTGCCTTCAATAACCTTTATGGTATTATTTGTTACACTTTCAACAATGCCAACATGATTTGGCCAACTTTTGTTATCACCAATTCCTGAATCTTTCCAGTGGTATAAAATAATATCAGCTACTTTTGGTGTATATGCGTCATCTTCCACCCATATACCCATTTTTTGTGCTTTTTCAATCATTTTACCGCAAGAACATTCAAGGGGAATAATATCCGTTACACCGCATTTAATTGCTACTGCTGAAACAAATGCAGCGCACCAGGAATCAGTATATTTTACCTTATATCCCCTTGCAAGAGGTTTGTAAGAATTATAAATATCAATTATTTCCTTATGTGTTCCATCAGATTCTTTTTTGCCAAGCCAAATTTTAGCCTGTTCATTTACTTTTGTTCTCATATTTTTCTCCTTATGTAATTATTTGCCACTGGGTAACTACGCTATAAATTTCATCAATAAAAGAATTGCCTTTTAATGCCTTATATGCTTTATACATAAAAATAAAATTTTCAAATTCATATTGACGGATTTGTTTTTCATTTTTGTGTTTGTAATATGTGCGCAACATATCGGACCTTAACTGACATTTTTGCCCTTCAACAAGCCTTTTTATCCATATAAAGAACGCGCTTAAAACGCCTGTTATAACCGTTAATCCACTTATTATTTCAACTATCAACAGAAAATAATTCATTGAAGTACCCATCCTTTTTCCGTTGCCTGAACCTTTTCAGCATCAGTTAATTTTAAAAGGTTTGTTGCACCAAGTGTTATCAAATGAGTTCCATCACCTTTTTTACCGTACAAATTAAATTCAAATGAATCATCT
>SVIH01000008.1 GCA_015069575.1 Clostridiales bacterium | reverse complement strand
GTGTTCTCGCATATCCATTATAACAGATATCTTAAAATCTGCACTATATTTTTGTTGTATTGTTCCTTTTTTTGCCATAAAAATATGCACCTCCAAAAGTGTCTAACTTTTGGGGTGCATATCAAAATGCGGGTTTTTTTCGTCCATTTGTCCTGGCGTAAACAAAATCTGTTTAATATCAGCGTTTACCTGGTCCAACCTTGCCTGAGCCTTATCAATATCCGCTACCGCGTTTTTATAATCTTCAATAATGCGCATTTCGGATTCATCTTGCGTTAAAGTGCTTAATGCATCTGCAAGGGCTGAACGGGTTGAAATGGTATCATCGGTTATTGAATGCCTAATATCCGCATCAGTATTATTTTTTAAAGGGATTGATGATTTTATATTGACATTTTGTTTGGTTTGTGGTATTTTATAGTTAGACACAGTGCTGATGGTTGGCTCAACATTGCTTTCTTGCGATGCTACCAACGTTGTAGGTTCTGTGTTTTTTATTTTATCTAATAAAAAAACATTCCCTTCAGGCGTTAGCACGCGTATAGAATGCACCCTCTTTCCTTGACCATAAAGAACTGATACCGCTACATTGCCACGTTTTCCATTCAACAATGCAGGGGCAGCAAAAACAACGGAAGGAAACCCCTTGTTTTTGTGATTTTTATGACCGCTTATTGCTTTTCCTTTTTTTAAAACATCTGGTGCAGCAATCAAAGCAGCTGCTTCAGCATCGCTGTTTATATACTTTCTCACACCTTGAATTGCTTTATCGTCAAAAGAAATTGTGCCAAAATCTCTTCTTTGAATTTTATAACCAAACCGATTTTTTAAAACTTCATTTAATTGTTCGTAATAAGGCTTTCCTTTTGCTTTATCGTATGTTACATTAGCAACCTCTTCCATTTTCTCTAATTCGCCAGAATGTTGCTTTAATTGGGTTTTTATTGAACTATGGTTGTCATCATCCCAATCAATATCCATAGTTAATATATCTTTTATATTTATATCATACTTAACACCTTCCCCGGTGCTTTTTTCATTTTTGGCGGTTTCTTTAAGCATTTTAGAGAATTTCTTTTCTAAACTGCGTAAATCTTCTTCAAAGGAATTGTCAACGCCTTTTATCTTGTTAATAAGCTTGCGGATAACATCAAGTTTGGTCTGCACGAAATCACGCATTGTTTTATGCTCTAATGATTTTAACAAGCGTTCTAAACCGTCAGCATCGTTAAAAAGCTTTTCTGCGATAAAGTATGTAATAACAAAGCAGAACAATTTATAAAAACTGTTCTGCTTTATTTTTTAAAAATAATTACTTGTTATTCTGTTCGTACTGTTCAACCATTCTGCGAACCATTTCGCCACCAACACGGCCGTTATCCTTTGAAGAAAGGTCACCGTTGTAACCCTTTTTCATATTAACGCCAAGGCTGTTAGCAACTTCGTACTTCATATTTTCAAGTGCTGCCTTACCTGACTTTGCCATAGTTTTTTCACCTCCCTTTGAGATTCTGTTTTTATTTTTAACAGAACAAGGAAAGTTATGCAAAATAATTTGTTGGTAAATTTTAGTTGTAGGCTATATCTTCTAATTCCCGATCAAATTTTTCATTTATACATTTAATAAGAAAATCATATTTTTCAATTTGAGGTAAGATTTCATTATTAAGTACAGTTTGTGTTTCTTTTAAAAGCAAAGTGTTGGATAAAGCATAAGAAAATCTTGCTTCTGCAATACCACTTTGCCTTTTACCTAAATAGTCACCGGGTCCACGCATTTCATAATCAAATTGGGCAATATCAAATCCGTTAGAATTCTTCGCCATAATAGTTAAGCGCTCAAAAGTATTCTCATTTTGGGATTCAGTTAATAAGAAACAATAGGATTGTAATTCACCCCTACCAACACGGCCGCGAAGCTGATGTAACTGTGATAAACCAAATCTATCACAACCGTAAATAACCATTATTGTGGCGTTTTTAACATTTACCCCTACCTCTATAACGGTTGTTGAAATTAAAGCCTTAATTTCGCCTTTATTAAAGGCATCCATCACCTTGTTTTTTTCTTCCGCACTCATTTTACCGTGCATTAAAGCAATAGGAATATCAGATAAATAACCACTATTTAATTCTTCAAACAAACCTTCTGCAGAAATTAAAGTACTTTCTTCGTCTTCTTCAATTAACGGGCATACAAAGTAGGCTTGTCTGCCTTGTAAAAGTTCATTTCTTATATATTTAAGCATATCCGCTTCCCTACTTTTTGTTATAACAGAAGTGGATACTTTTTTTCTGCCTGCAGGCATTTCATCAATAATTGAAATATCAAGATCGCCAAACACTATTAATGAAAGCGTTCTTGGAATCGGCGTAGCAGACATAACAAGTGTATGCGGCGAATTGCCTTTATTAAATAGTTTTGCCCTTTGTTTAACGCCAAATCGGTGTTGTTCATCACAAATAACAAGCAAAAGATTATTATATATAACACTTTTTTGAATCAAAGCATTGGTGCCAACAATAAACTTTGCCTGTCCGCTTTTAATCTTATCCAAAACTTCTCTTTTTTCGGCAACAGAAAGTGAGCCGGATAAAAAGCACACATTATCTTCGCCAAAGAATTCAATAAGTTGCAAATAATGTTGCCTTGCTAAAATTTCAGTAGGTGCCATTAAAGCACTCTGTCCACCGTTGATTGATGCAAACAACATAGAAATAAAGGCAACTATTGTTTTACCACAACCAACATCGCCTTGTACAAGACGATTCATTGCTTTTCCGCTTGTTACATCAGAATATATTTCCTTAATTGCTTTTATTTGTTTGCTTGTTAACTTATAAGGTAACTTTTTTACAAAATCAATAACAATTTGTTCGTTAATATCAAAAACTTTTCCTGCTTCTTTTTCGTTTTGTTTTTTTCTTAATTTTATATAAAGTTGAATATTTATAAGTTCTTCAAAAGATAACCGTCTTTTCGAAGCAAGCAATGCACTATTATTTTCAGGAAAATGAATATTTTTAATAGCATACTTTCTTAAAGCAAGTTTATGTTTTATTCTAAAATCATCATCAAAAACTTCAGGCTCATTATTTGCACAATATTGTATTGCCTGTTTCATAATACTGCGCATTGATTTTTGATTTAAACTGCTTGATAAAGGTAAACGATAAACAGGAACAATCTGCAGTTCATCTTCATGCTCAATACTTGGATTCATAAGCCTTCGTTTACCTTGTTTAATTTCAATACTGCCATATAAAAAAACATCAGTATTTTCTTTAATATTTTTTGCAATATACGGTTGATTAAACCAAATTGCCTGTGCTTTTCCGGAAACATCTTCAATTTCGCAAGTAGTAATACTGAAATTTTTTCTTGGATATTTTACAATAGGACGCTGTAAGACTCTAACCTTAAAAAGCGACGGTGTATCTACAGCCGCCGCGTTAATTTTTGAAATAACAGTCAAATCCCTATATGTTATAGGAAGATAAGACACAAGATCCTCAACACAAAAAATATCAAGCTTATTTAATGATTCAATTCGTTTAGGACCTAATCCCTTTAGTACATTTAATTCCATATAAATCCTTAAATTTTAACAAATCTATGATTTCCAAGACAATCACAGAAATATATTGCTTTTTCACCTTTATTACTAACAGTAAAACTATGCTTTAATGTTGGCATTGATGGTGTTCGAACTGAATAATCTTCAGTTATATATACTCCATCTTCAATGCGCCCAACAGAAATGTAAGTTAAATACTGAAGCCCGTCGGTATACTTTGGCAAGTCAATATCAACATTTAAAGTACGATATGAATCAAAGGTAACTGTAATATTATTCTGATCCTGCTGTTTATTTAAAGTAATACCTGCCTTATCATCAGCAACAGAGGTGTGATATATTGTAATATCAACATTGTTTCTGGCAGTAAGCCTTCTTCTGAAAGTCAAAAGACTTAATGAAGATTTATCAACGCCAAGGTATCTTCTGCCATTATTAATGGCGCTTATAAGTGTCGTACCGCTACCTGCAAACAAATCACAAACAATATCGTCTTTTTGTGAGCATGAACGAATTATTCTATCTAAAAGTTCTAGTGGTTTTTGAGTGCCAAAGCCTGTGCGTTCAGGATGTTTTTGTTGAAGATGTGAAATTTCCCAAACATCATCAAAAGAAACTATATCATCTTCATAATATTTATATTCTTTTCCGTTGCTTTTAATTGAAAAATATACTCTGCCATCAATATCAACAGATCTTTTCATATGATTATGGCGTTTATCCGTTCTAGCCTTACCTGCCGCTGCAGGATTTATCTTAACTTTTGATGTTTTACCGTAAATAAAAATATTATCGTGCTTTGCAGGGAATGAACTTTTACTGCTTCCACCTGAACGATAATGCCATATAATTTCATTAATAAATGAATTTTCACCAAACACTTCATCAAGCAGCAAACGAACATGGTGTGATGCGTGCCTATCAACATGAACACAAATAACACCATCATCAGATAATAATTCTTTTGCACCGATTAAAATCTTTTTCAGAAAACAAAGATATGCTTCTTTACTTTCCCAAGTATCTGAATAGGAAGGAATTCTTGTATAATATTCCCTGTTGCCTGCATATCCTTTTTCACCAACGGGCATACTTGCATCAAATTCACGCCCCGTCATAAAAGGCGGATCAAAGTAAACAAGTTTAACTTTATTTGAGTATTCGTCAATAAGGCGAGGCATTATTTCTAAAGAATCTGCTAGATAAAATTCGCCATATACTGTTTCATCAAAACTATTATTAACATATATTTTTTCACTATTAATAAGCATATTATCACCAAGAAATTATATTCATAAATATTTTTTATTATTACTGTATTTTTGCACAGATTAATATAAACATATCAATTCACTAAATATTTATTTATTAAATTATACCATTTTTTACTGCTAATTTCAAGAATATATTTGCATACAAAGAAAAACTTTGTTATAATATAAAAAACGGAGGTATTTATAATGATTATATTTGGAATATATATAGAATTATATATTGTTATTATTTTAGGCGCAATTATTGCTTTACTTTTATCCTTAATTATTCTTTCTATAATTAAATCAGATAAAACTGTAAAAGATGTTGATGAAAGAGAAAATTTTGGTAACTTTAGCGGTCTTTTATCAAAAGAAGATTTTGAATTTCGTGCAGACCATCCACTTGTTGAAACATATCGTATGCAGTGGATAAAAGCCGCACCAGGCGATTTAAAAGATACATACCTGTTATTCTATCTTGCCATTAAACAGTTAATGAAAGAACAAGACGAAACTGACGAAGAATGGTCACAAGAAAAATGTGAATCAAGAATGGATGAAATCGTAAACGAACTTTCTGAAAAAACAGGTATAAAGGTTTCTGTTGATGAACTTCCCGAAACTGAGTTTGATATGTATTTTGAGGAAGACAGTGAAACCACAGAAGATAATAACGAGGTTGATGAATAATGAGTTTAATTCACTTAAACGCTGAAAATTTTGAAAAAGTAGTTAATCAAAAACGAGTATTAGTTGACTTTTGGGCACCATGGTGTATGCCTTGCCAAATGCTTGGAACCGTTCTTGAAGATCTTGCAAACGAATTACCTGATTTAATTATTGCAAAAATTAATGTTGATGACGAACCACAATTAGCAATGAAATACAATATTAATAGCATTCCTGCGCTATTACTTTTTGAGAACGGAAAATTATTAAAAAGCAGTCTTGGATATATGGACAAAGAACAATTAAAATCAAAATTCAATTTATAAAAAAATCCTCCTAATAAGGAGGACTTTTTTATTTGAAGAAAAAATAATTAACTATTGTACTAACCAATAAAATCAGCAAACTGATAACAAGCACTGTGCCGTTAACAGTTAACATACTTATCATAATGCCTAATAAACCAATTATATTTGTAACACGGGATGCAACAAGCATATATGGCATTTTTGCAGGCAATTTAGTTTTTTTAAGCTTTTCTAACCGTTGTGCCCTTTCTAGTTCTTCAAGTTCTTCTATTGATTGTTCGTTTTCTTCATTTTCATCAAGAATAAAAATTTTTTTATCCTGCATATTATTTCTCCAACAAATTATCAATTAAAGTACATATTTTTTTATGTGTTTCTTCACAAGTGCCTTCAACATTAACTTTAATGATTCGATCAGCATATTTCTCGCTTGCGCGTTTTAACCCCTCATCAACGCGCTTAAAGAAATCATCTCCAGCCATTTCCATACGGTCCTTTGTATCGTTTCCGCCCTTACGCTTAAATGCATCATCAGCTTTTAAAGTAAGCATTAAAGTGATGTCAGGATATCTATGATTAATAGCATATTTATTAAAAATATCAACACATTCTTCGCCTAATTGTCTACCATAACCCTGATATGCAAAGGTTGAATCAATAAATCTATCTAAAATAACAATTTTACCTTCATTAAGAGCAGGCTCAATAACTTGTGCCATATGCTGAGCCCTTGCAGCTTCATAAAGAAAAAGCTCACACATAGGTGAAATCTCAACATTTTCAGCATTTAGTAAAATATTGCGAATTTTTTCACCAACCTTACAACCACCGGGTTCACGGGAAATTACAACTTCTCTATTGCTTTTTTTAAGATATTCAGACAAAAGACGAATCTGCGTACTTTTACCGCAACCATCTGTGCCTTCAAATGAAATAAGCAGTCCTTTTTTCATTAAGTATTCCTCACAAAATTACATTTTATAATATTATTGTAACCTTTTTTTTGATTTTTTGCAACCTTATAATAAACAAGTTGCAAAAAAATAGTTTTTTGTGTAAAATAATATTTGTTATGTGTCTGTAGCTCAGTGGATAGAGCACCAGACTCCGACTCTGGGTGTCGCAGGTTCAACTCCTGTCAGGCACACCAAATAACCGCTTTATTAAAGCGGTTATTTTTTTAAAACTTAAATAATTTTGCAACTCTTTTGGCTATTTTATATACAGGACCTTCAAATTCCTTTGTTACATTTTTAAGCTCTTCGCTTATTTTTATACCTTGCGGACAATGCTTTTCACATTTACCGCATTTAATACAATTAGATGCTGCTGTTGATTTTTTACGCAAAGCCGTGCACATAAAATAATCCACAAGTGCCCAGAATTTACCTTCAGAATATTTTCTGTTATACGCTGCAAATGAACCGGGTATATCCACTCCTTTAGGGCAAGGTACACAATATCCGCAACCTGTACAACCAACTTTCATTTTAGAATTAATGACTTTAACAATATTTTTAAGCATTTTCTGGTCATCGTTAGTCAGTTCGCCTACCTCAGTTTCACACGCAGTTTTAATGTTATCCGTAACCATTTCTTCCGTATTCATACCTGAAAGCACAACAGAAACTTCCTTTTGGTTGAATAGCCATTTAAATGCCCATTGGGCAGGCGTATAACTTTTAGCATTATCAGCAAAAATCTTTTTTGCTTCATCAGGAAGGTTGTTTACAAGTTTTCCTCCCCTTAAAGGCTCCATTACCATAACAGGCAAGCCTTTAGATGCTGCATATTTTAATCCTTTAACACCTGCCTGAGAACTTTCATCCATATAATTATACTGAATCATACAAAAATCCCAGGCGTATACATCAATAAGGTTACAAAACTCCAATGAATTACCGTGATATGAAAATCCTATTTGTTTAATAGCGCCTGAACTCTTTTTTTCGTTGATCCACTGTTCAATATTAAGAGAACATAAACGCGCCCATGTATCAGTATCTGTAAGCATATGCATTAAATAATAATCAATATGATCTGTTTTAAGACGCTTTAATTCTTCATAAAAAATCCTATCAAGATCATTATAGCTTTTAACAAGATAATGTGGAAGCTTTGTTGCAATATAAACTTTATCTCTTATACCGTTTTTATGTAAAATCTCACCTAACGTTGCCTCACTGTTAGGATAGATATACGCTGTATCAAAATAATTTACACCGTTTTCAATTGCATATAACACTTGTTTTTCAGTTGCATTAAAATCAATTTTTCCTAAATTGTTTTTAAAACGCATACAACCAAAACCTAAAACAGATAGTTTGTTCCCATATTTATCCAAACGATACTTCATAGAAAATCCTTTCAAAAAATCCGAACAAAATTGTTCGGATTTTTTATTACAGCATTTCTTTAACTAATTTTACAATTTCTTCAACAATATTTTCTGTTGAAACCTTTGTTTTTAAAGATTTATCACGGGTTGTAAGTTCAACCACGTTTTCTTTTAAATTTCTTGGGCTTACAATAGCGCGAACAGGCGCACCAATAAGATCAGCATCAGAGAACATCACACCAGCAGAAACCTGACGATCATCATAGATAACTTCTATTCCCTTATTTAAAAGTTCAGAATAAAGATTATCTGCAAAAGCTTTAACCTCAGGATCGTCAGCACGCATAGCACAAAGCTGAACCTGCCACGGTGCAACCGCCATAGGCCAGATTGGGCCGTAATCATCGTGATGTGCTTCACAGATAGCAGCAGCAAGTCTGCCAACACCAATACCGTAACAACCCATAATAGGATGTTTAGTTTTTCCATCACTATCAAGATAAGTCATATCCATACTTGTTGTATATTTGGTGCCAAGCTGGAATATATTACCTACTTCAATACCGCGTGAAACTTTAATTGCTTTCTTTTTACATTTTGGGCAAATGCCACCCTCCTGTATTTTAGCAAAATCGTGGTAATCAGCGCCCTGAACATCCCTATCCATATCAAGACCTGTGTAATGATATTCTGTTTTATTTGCACCGCAAACAAGATTGTTTCTACCCTTTAATGAGCTATCAAATAAAACTATTGCATCTTTTATAATATCAACAGGACCGCAGAAGCCTGCGCAAAGACCTGATTCTTCAGTTACAACGCCGGGGTGAATATCACAACCCAAGAAATTTGTAATCTTTGTTTCATTTGCTTCAAGATCACCGCGAATAAATAAAACAATATATTTATCATCTGCGTTTCTCTGATAAATAACTGCTTTACAGGAATTAACTGCCTGAGTATTTAAAAATTCGCAAACCTCTTCAATGCTTTCCTTACCAGGTGTATGAACCATTGTAAGTTCATTTGAAACTGCATCGCGTTCAATATCACTGATATTATCCGCAGCTTCCACATTTGCCCTATAATCGCATTCAGTACAAATTGCAATAGAATCTTCGCCAATAGGTGTTAAAAGCATAAATTCGTGGGAAATGCTACCGCCCATCATACCTGAATCTGATTTAACTGCAATAACCTCAGGCACACCGCAACGGGCATAAATCTTTTCATATGCTTCGTAGCATCTATCATAATACTTCTCTAAATCTTCCTGACTTGTGTGAAATGAATAAGCATCCTTCATTGTAAATTCACGAACACGGATAAGACCTGCGCGTGGGCGTGCTTCATCACGGAATTTTGTTTGAATCTGATAAATCATAAAAGGATATTTTGCATATGATTGTGCGTAATCCTTTACAAGATGAACTGCCGCTTCTTCATGGGTCATACCAAGAACCAAAGGGCTATCGTTTCTATCAGAAAAACGCATAAGTTCTTTGCCGATACTCTCGTATCTGCCTGATTCCTGCCAAAGAGACGCAGGCATTACAACAGGAAACTGAACTTCCTGCCCATCTATAGCATCCATTTCTTCGCGCATAATCTGTTCAATTTTACGGGTAACGCGTTTAAGTGGCATATAAGAAGAAAATATACCATTTGCAACGTATTTGCAATAACCACCACGCACCATTAAAGCGTGGCTATCAACGCTACATTCAGATGGTCTGTCTTTAAAACGATCACCAACAAGTTTATCTAATTTCATAAAAAAACCTCCAAGAAAAAATAAAACCCCAAGTTGAATAAACAACTTAGGGCGAACTTTTTATTAGTCCGCGGTACCACCTAAATTCAGTAAAAACCGCACTTAATTATCTCTGTAACGGGAGAACCCGATAAAGCCTAAAAATTCAGCCTTACTGCTCAAAGACGGGTTGGATATTTTTAGTTTAAAGGCTTGCACCAAACGCCTTCTCTCTAAAAAACAAAAATATCTACTATTTCTTATCAAAGCATTTAATATTGGTGCAGGTAACAGGGGTTGAACCTGCATGAAATTACTTTCACACGGACCTGAACCGTGCGCGTCTGCCAATTCCGCCATACCTGCACGTTAGCACATAATGATTATATGTTCTTAGCGCAGTTTTGTCAATCAGATTTTAAAATAAAAACATAGTGTTTAATATTGCTTAATTGTAACAATATGAAATGATGATAAAATAAAACCTGCACCAAATTAGCACCAAATTCAATTTTTAGAAAAAGCAAAACCCCGAAAACCGTGATGGTTTCGGGGTTTTTGTAATCTTTGAAAAATATAAGATTATCTCTTTGAGAACTGAGGAGCGCGACGTGCAGCCTTTAAGCCGTACTTCTTTCTTTCCTTCATTCTTGGGTCACGAGTAAGGAATCCTGCTTTTTTAAGTGCAGGTTTAAGGCTCTCGTCTGCCTTAGTAAGAGCACGTGCGATACCGTGACGGATTGCGCCTGCCTGACCTGTAAAGCCACCGCCCTGTACGTTTACAAGAACGTCAAACTTTCCAAGTGTTTCTGTTAATTCAAGAGGCTGACGAACAATGTTCTTAAGTGTATCAAGACCAAAGTAAGTGTCAAGCTCACGCTTATTAACGATGATTGCACCTTTACCTGCAACAAGTCTAACCCTTGCAACAGCTTTTTTACGTCTGCCGGTGCCCCAGAACTGAACTTTTGATGCCATAATACAAACTCCTCCCTATTACAGTGTATATACTTCAGGCTTCTGAGCTGCATGTGCGTGCTCAGCATCCTTATATACACGAAGTTTAGTAAGCATTTCTCTACCTAAGGAGTTTTTGGGCATCATGCCCTTGATAGCTTCGTAAACCATTAATTCAGGTTTCTTTTCAAGCATATCTTTTGCGGAAGTCTCTTTAAGACCACCTACATATCCGCTGTAACGATAATATTTTTTCTGTTCCAGCTTCTTTCCGGTAAGCACAACCTTGCCTGCATTGATAACGATAACGTGATCACCGCAATCAACATGGGGCGTATAAATAGGCTTGTGTTTGCCGCGCAGAATCATAGCTACCTGTGTAGCAAGTCTGCCAAGTGTCTGCCCGTTAGCATCGATAACATACCATTTACGTTCGATATCAGCGGGTTTTGCGACAAATGATTTCATAGCAATACCTCCAAAAATAATGTTGCTTTATAACAAGCTTTATTATGATACTTTATATTTTACTTTGTGTCAAGCACTTTTTGATTATTTTCCGCAATGTTCAAAAATTGCGTTAACAAGTTCACAAACAACGCGAAGGATAAGAAAATAAACAATAGCAAGCGGAACACAAAAAAGAATATTACCAAGACCGTTTATTATAAAACCATTTGCAATACTAGCAATACCTGCGATGAATGAAACAACAGTATTTACAACAATTACAACAGTCATTAAATAATAAACAATTGTTACCAGTTTTTTACCATATGTTGTATCAAGATTAATCAACGATTTAAAGTCAAAATTAAAATTCATAAATATTAACTCTCCTTTGTTTTATAAAAAATACACAACTGAAGCTATTCTTTTTGCTGCTTCATTTAAAGAACCAATATATGCAAATTCTTTAGGCGTATGAATAAAATCACCTGTAACGCCAATAGAATCAATACAAGGAATACCTGCATGTGTAATGTCTGCCGCATCAGATCCACCAAGACTTAATCTTGCTGTTAAAATAGGTAAACCCACTTTTTTATAAATTTCATTCATTTTATCAAGAAGATCAAAATTACGGTCACATTTTTCCATTGCAACCCTTAACCCGATTCTTTCAACCGTTGCAGTAGTGCCTTCAACAAATGATTTGTTAACAATATCATATGTGACTTTATCAAGTTGCTCCAGTTCTTTATCGTTATAGAATCTGTACTCTGCAATAAATGAGCAATAATCCGGCACAGTATTTGCACTTGTTCCCCCATTTATTATTCCACAGTTACATGTAATTCCTTCAACATCTTTAAATTTTTCAAATTCAATTATCTTGTGTGCTGCTTCTAAAATAGCGTTTGCACAATCACTTACACAACGGGAAGCGTGTATTGATTTGCCCTTAATATCAACCTTATACCGCGCAATGCCCTTACGCCATAATACTGCATAACCTGGCATACAACTCTCAAGATTTAAAAAACCTATCGAACCCTTTGCTTGTTCAATAATATAATTAATAGTTGCTTTTTTACTTTGCATACTATTAACCTCTTCGTCTGTTTGAAGCAGGAGTTTTACAGGGCGTTTATTAAACCCTATTTTATGAAGGGCAACCATCGCTTGAAGTGCAGCAACAGTTCCACCTTTACAATCCATAACGCCAGGACCGTAGATTTTTCCGTCTTCGATTCTAACAGGCGGATTACCAAAGCTACCAATAGCATGTACAGTATCAATATGGCCTGATAACGAAATAGGTTGTGCATCAACATCCGGATTCATTGTAATGCATACAACATTGCCTGAAAATTCGTTTTCGAGCACATCGATTTTCCAACCATATTCTTTTGCAATGTTTACAAAATACTCACCAATTTTATCATTGCCTTCCTTACAAACAGTAGGGCTTTCAATGTTAGAAATATCAACCCATCTTTGAATAAATTCCTGATCAAGTTCATCAATAGTATTAAACAAATACTTGTAATCCATAATCAAGTTCCTTTACAAAAAAAGCTCCCGCTAAAAAGCAGAAGCGTTATTTATAGTATAATTCAAGTAATATGTTTTGTCAATATATTACATTTAAACAAATCGTTTCTCACCTATGAAAAACAATGCTAATGTTCCAGGACCGGAATGAGAGCCTATTACAGCCCCTATCTGACCAATAACAAATGTACAGTTGGGATAAATACTTGAAATTTCATTTTGAAGTATAATTGCATCTTCCAATGCATCACAATGGCTTATACATATTTCTTGATTATCAATATCCAAACCATATTCATTCATACATTCAACAAGAGCTTTTATTGCTTTTTTTCTGCCACGAACCTTTTGATAAGGAACAAGCTTTCCTTCTGCATTACATTGTAAAACAGGCTTAATATTAAGTAAAGTTCCAACAATAGCGCTTGTTTTAGAAACACGACCACCTTGTAATAAATATTTTAAATCATCAACTGTAAACCAAAGCATTACATTATGTTTAATTTCTTCAGCATACTTAACAATATCATCAAAAGAACAGTTTTCTTTAATCTTTTGAGCAATTTTTAAAACTAATAAACCTTCACCAAGCGATGCACCAAGAGAATCAATAGAATGAATCTTACAATTTGTAAATTCTTTTTTTAATTCATCTATAGCAATTAATGAATTATTATAACTACCACTTAACCCTGATGATAAACAAACATATATAATATCATCACCATTTTGTAAATATGGGGTAAAAAAATTAATGTAACTATCAGCGTTTATCTGACTTGTACTACAAATATTACCATTGCGCATTCCATCATAAAATTCTTTAGCGTCAAAATTTTCAGCAGAATATTTTTGTTCGCTATTATTTACACTTAATGTCATTGGCATCATTATAATATTACGCACTTTTGCAATTTCAACAGGAATATCAGCACAAACATCACATATTAATCGTATCATAATTATTTTCTCCTTTTTTTGACATGCATCTACAGTTTTGTACAAACACATAACATAGTTTTCAATACTATATTACATCGTTTATGCAATTTTGTCAAGAAAAAAATTACACCTGTGCAAAATTTCACACAGGTGCATTATTTTTATAATATAATACTTTCACCCGTCATTTCTTTGGGTTGTTCTAATCCAAGAATTTTAATAATAGAAGGCGCAATATCTGCAAGCCTGCCACCATCTTTAACTGAACACTCATAGCCAACAACGCAGAAAGGAACTTTATTTGTAGTATGAGGTGTAAAAGGTTTTCCATCTTCACCAATCATACAATCAGCATTTCCATGGTCAGCAGTAATAATTACTACACCATTCATTTTATTAGTTACATCAATAATTTTGCCAACACATTCATCAACTGCTTCAACAGCCTTAACAGCGGCATCAAAAACCCCTGTATGACCAACCATATCACAGTTTGCAAAGTTAAGAATTATAACATCATACTTACCTGATAAAATCTTTTGGCAAACTTCATCGCAAACGGGATAAGCGCTCATTTCAGGTTGAAGATCAAAGGTAGGAACATCAGGAGATTTAATCAGAACTCTATCTTCCCCATCAAAAGTTTTTTCTTCACCGCCATTAAAGAAGAATGTAACATGGGCATATTTTTGTGTTTCAGCAATACGAAGCTGAGTCATATTTTTTGATGCAAGGAATTCACCTAAAGTCATTTTAAGTTCTTCAGGGGGATAAGCAACAGTGACATTAGGCATCGTTTCATCATACTGAGTCATACAAACATACTTAACAGGTAAAAATCCATTTTTGCGGTTAAATCCATCAAATGCTTCATCAACAAATGTACGTGTAAATTGTCTTGCACGGTCAGGACGGAAGTTAAAGGAAACAATACTATCCCCTGCTTTAATCATTCCATCTTTATTAACAACTGTAGGAATTATAAATTCATCAGTTACACCATTAGCGTAAGAATTTTTCATTACGTCAACTGCATCAAAATTTATATTACCTTCGCCATAAACCATAGCTGCGTAAGCCTTTTCAACTCTATCCCATGCAAAGTCACGATCCATAGCATAGTATCTACCCATAATAGTTGCAATTTCGCCAACGCCAAGTTCATCCATTTTAGCCTGAAGGTCTTTAATAAAACCAACACCGCTTGTTGTTGAAACATCTCTGCCATCCATTAAGCAGTGAACATAGACTTTCTTAAGTGCCATCTTTTTAGCCATTTCCAATAAGCCATAAAGATGTTCAATATGACTATGAACACCACCATCAGATAATAAGCCAATTAAGTGGAGTGCTGTATCATTCTGTTTGCAGTTATCCATAGCGTCTTTTAATACATCAATATTAAAGAAAGTTCCTTCCTTAATATCTTTTGAAATTTTAACAAGCATCTGATAAACAACGCGACCTGCACCGATATTGGTGTGTCCTACTTCACTATTACCCATCTGACCATCAGGAAGACCTACATCAAGACCTGACGCGCCAATGGTTGTAAAAGGATTTTCTTTAAAGATTTTTGTTAAATTTGGTGTTTTTGCTGAATAAATGGCGTTACCTTCATTTATTTCAGAAATTCCAAATCCATCCATTATACATAAAACAACAGGTTTTTTCATAAATTACCTCACAAAAATATGGCTGTCACAACTTTATAAGTAGGACAGCCATTAAAATTAAGCTTCTTTTGAAGCAGCTTCAACAATAGCAGCAAAATCAGGTGCTTTAAGTGATGCACCACCGATAAGACCGCCATCAATGTTGGGCATTGCCATAAGTTCTGCAGCATTCTTAGCGTTCATTGAACCACCGTACTGAATACGAACTTCTTCAGCAGTTGCAACATCAAACATATCTTTAACGGTTGCACGGATAAATGCAATAACTTCTTCAGCCTGTTCGCTTGTTGCAGTAAGGCCTGTACCGATTGCCCAAACAGGTTCATAAGCAATTACGCTTTTCTTAACCTGATCAGCGCTCATAAGTTCAAGAGCCTTAACAGTCTGAGTTTTAACAACATCAAAAGTTGTACCGCTCTGGCGTTCTTCAAGAAGTTCGCCAACGCAAATGATAGGTGTAATGCCTGCATTAATAGCTGCAAGTGAACGTTTTGCAACTACTTCATCAGTTTCACCAAAATACTGACGGCGTTCACTGTGGCCGATTACAGCATATTTAACATTAAGTTCGTTAAGCATTGCTGCTGAAATTTCACCTGTGAAAGCACCTTTTTCTTCAAAGTGAATATTTTGTGCACCAAGACCAATGTTTGCACCATCAAGAGCTTTTGAAGCAGCATCAAGGCAAACGAATGTTGGGCAAACTACAACATCACATTTAGCATCCTTTACTAAGGGCTTAATAGCCTCAATAAGTTCAACTGCTTGTGTTGGAGTATTGTTCATTTTCCAGTTACCTGCAATAATAGGTTTACGCATTATATTGTCCCCCTTATTTATCGTTAAGTGCGGCTACACCAGGAAGTTCAAGACCTTCAAGGAATTCAAGTGAAGCACCGCCACCTGTTGAGATATGGCTCATCTTATCAGCATAACCAAGCTGTTCAACTGCAGCAGCAGAATCGCCACCACCAATAATTGTTGTGCCTTCACACTCTGCAAGAGCAGCGGCAACTGCCTTTGTACCACCTGCAAATTTTTCAATTTCAAAAACGCCCATAGGTCCGTTCCAGATAACTGTTTTTGCATTCTTTACTGCATCTGCAAAAAGTACACGTGTTTTTTCTCCAATATCAAGACCTTCCCAATCAGCAGGAATCTGATCGCGGTCAACACTCTTAACATTAGCGTCTTCACCAAACTTATCAGCAACAAGTGTATCAATAGGAAGAAGAAGATTTACACCTTTAGCCTGTGCTTTTTCAATTAAACTTTTTGCAAGTTCAATCTTTTCTTCTTCAAGAAGACTCTTACCGATTTCAAGACCCATAGCCTTAAAGAAAGTATAAGCCATAGCACCACCGATAATTAAAGTATCAACCTTTTCTAAAAGATTGTTGATAACACCAATTTTATCGGAAACCTTTTTACCGCCAAGAATAGCAACAAAAGGTCTTTCAGGATTTTCAAGTGCCTTACCCATAATATCAAGTTCCTTACCAATAAGGAAACCTGCAACAGCGGGAAGGTAATCAGCAACGCCTGCAGTTGAAGCATGTGCACGGTGTGCAGTACCAAATGCATCGTTTACATAAATTTCAGCATATGATGCAAGTTTTTTTGCAAAATCAGCATTGTTCTTTTCTTCTTCAGCGTGGAAACGAAGGTTTTCAAGAAGAACAATCTGTCCTGCCTTAATATCAGCAACAGCCTTATCAGCGCTTTCGCCAATAACATCACTTGCAAAAGTTACGATTCCTGGGAAAATTTCTTCAAGCCTTGCAGCAACAGGAGCAAGTGAATATTTCATATTGAATTCTCCCTTAGGTCTGCCAAGGTGTGAGCAAAGAATTACAGCAGCACCATTTTCAAGAAGATACTTGATTGTAGGAAGTGCAGCATTGATTCTTGTTTCATCAGTAATGTTTTTGTTTTCGTCAAGAGGAACATTAAAGTCAACCCTGACAAGTACTTTTTTACCATTAACATCAATGTCTTTAACAGTCTTTTTGTTCATAAATTTACCCTCCACTAAAAAATATATAATTTTATGTGAAAATTCACATTTTTTACCGTAAATATAATACAATAATTGGCTATAATTGTCAATTAACTTTAACGGTCTGTTACGTCAAAAAGTGTAAGTCCTTTATTATTTTCCTCAGCCCATCGCATTGACCAATCATTTTCAAACAAAACAACAGGTCTGTTCTTTAAATCTTTGCCTATTCTTGTTGAACTTGAAAGTCTTAACTTTTCAATATCACAATCCTCAGGCAACCAGCGGATAAATCTGAATGCAAGCTGATTTGATGTAATTTCAACATTATATTCGGTCTTTAATCGGTGTTCAAGTACTTCAAATTGCAAAACACCAACAACACCCACAATAATTTCTTCTGCAGTGTAGGTGTTATCCTTAAACACCTGAATAGCACCTTCTTGAGCAAGTTGAGTGATACCTTTAAGAAATTGCTTTCTTTTCATAGTATCAACAGGTTTAATTCTTGCAAAATGTTCAGGAGCAAATACAGGAATACCTGCAAACTGAACTTTTTTACCTGTATAAACCGTATCACCTAATGCAAAAACGCCAGGATCAAACAAGCCAATAATATCGCCTGCAAATGCTTCTTCAACAGTTTCCCTTTCCTGTGCCATAAACTGTTGTGGCTGTGCAAGTTTAAGTTCTTTATCGCATCTTGCAAGTTTAACTGTCATTCCTTTTTGGAATTTACCCGAGCAAATGCGCATAAATGCAACCCTATCCCTGTGTGCAGGATTCATATTTGCTTGTATTTTAAAGATAAAGCCTGTAAAATCTTCACTTTCAGGATCAATAATTCCTGTATCTGATTCCCTTGCCGTAGGCGGTGTTGTAATGGACAAAAACTTTTCAAGGAAAGGTTGAACGCCGAAGTTATTCATAGCACTGCCAAAAAACATTGGCGTAAGATTTCCTGAAAGAACCCTTTCTAAATCAAATTCGTCCCCTGCAACATCAAGAAGTTCAATTTCATCAATAAGTTTTTTATGATGATATTCACCAAGAATATTTGTAAATTCTGGGTCATTAGCATCACCTGTTACCGATTCAACTTTACTCATTCCGTGATTTCCGCCGGAAAACAGTTCAATTTGACCGCTTTGGCGATGATAAACACCTTTAAAATCACCATCTGTACCAATAGGCCAGTTCATCGGGCACGCTCTAATGCCAAGAACAGTTTCAAGTTCATCCATCAAATCAAATGGATTTTTTCCTGCACGGTCAAGTTTATTTACAAAAGTAAATATAGGAATATTTCTTTTACGGCAAACTTGAAAAAGTTTAATTGTTTGTTGTTCAACACCTTTTGCTGCATCTATAAGCATTACTGCACTATCGGCAGCAACTAATGTACGGTAAGTATCTTCAGAGAAATCCTGATGCCCGGGAGTATCAAGAATATTTATACGGTATCCGTTATAGTCAAACAACATAACACTGCTTGTAACAGAAATACCGCGTTGTTTTTCAATTTCCATCCAATCACTAACTGCATGGCGATCAGTCTTTCTAGCTTTAACTGATCCTGCTTCATGAATAGCCCCACCGTAAAGTAAAAGTTTTTCTGTTAATGTTGTTTTACCTGCGTCAGGGTGAGATATAATAGCAAAAGTTCGTCTACGATTTACTTCGTTCAGTATACTCACAAGTAACCTCTCTAAAATCAATTTTTATCAACATAAAATTGTATATCAAAAACCAAAATATGTCAATCAAATAACATACTATATATAAGTATAAACAAAAAAATGACCGTATAAACAAAAAATACGGTCATTAATTTTTTTATGATCTGCGCCTTCCGCCAAATATTAAAAGAAGCCTTAAAAATTGCATCAGAGAAACAGCCAACGCTGCCACATAAGTTAGGGCAGCAGCATTTAAAACTTTTTTAGCACCATAAACTTCTTCGCCAACTAAAATAGAATTGGATTCAATTGAATAAATTGCCCTATTGCTTGCATCAAATTCCGTTGGCAATGTTACAAGTTGAAATACGGTGCTTAAACCAAAACATCCTATACCAATGTAAATAAGATTAGAAAAAAACGGTGAAAGCGCACTGAAAACAACACCTAATAAAATTAACGGAAGCGCTAATCTAGAGCCAATATTTGTAATAGGTACAATCGCCATCCGAAATTTTGCCGGCGCATAATCCTCTGCAAATTGTATAGCATGACCTACTTCATGGCAGGCAATACCAATTGCGGCAGTCGATGTGCTTGAATATACTGAATCTGATAATCTAACAACATTTGCCTTTGGATCATAATGGTCAGTAAGATTACCATTTACCCGTTCAATTTTAACTTCATTTAAACCGTTATAATCAAGAACCATTCTTGCTGCCTGATAAGCAGTAATATTTTTAGAATTCAATTGATTCTGATATTCATTATATGTGCTATTTACTTTTGCACTTGCCCATAAAGCAAAAATAACCGCAGGCATAACAAGTACAAGATATGTCCAATCAAAAAACATAATTAACCTCTTTTATACTTTTTTATCAAACTGTTTTTTACAAACTCTGCAGGTAATTTTAATTTTACCTTTTCCCTTTGGTACGCGTGAATAATTTTTGCAATTTGGGCATTTTATATACCTGTATAATTTTCTATCATTAAATCTTGTTTTAGTAAAAAGCAACCATGACCTGATTTTATTTGTTTTAGCAAGAAATTTGTGATTTTCCATAACTCTTTTATTTATATTGCGTGAAAAAGTTCTAAATACAACCATCAAAACAGTAAAAAAACTTAAGGAAGATAAAATAAATGATATCCATCCATTAAAAAACATCCCTAATATAGAAAGGATAATAGCAAAAACTGCTGCTGATTTATTTAACTCATCAACACCGTATCTGCCATACATAAATTTTATAAATTTATCTCGCATAATAAAACTCCTTCAAGTATCTTTACTTTATTGTACACTATTTATTTGATAATATTAAGATTCAAAAGTGAAAATCTGTACACATTCCATTTTTAATTTTATTAAAAGCAGATTTTTCAATCCTGCTTACATATGACCGGGAAATTTTTAGTATTTTTGCCGTCTCCCTTTGTGTAAGAGGGGTTCTGCCCCCTAACCCATTACGCAATATCATAACACGTTTTTCTCTTTCATCAAGAACATCGTTCATTTTACAAAGCATTTTTCTAACTTGAAAACGATTATCTACATTTTCAAGAACATCAATATCTCCGCTTTTAAGTATATCAATAAGCGTAACTTCGTTACCTTCTTTATCCACACCAACAGGTTCAGATAAAGAAACTTCATTTTTTTGTTTTTTAGTTGCTCTTAAATACATAAGAATTTCATTATCAATACATTTTGATGCATATGTAACAAGGTGTGTGCTTTTATCAGAATTAAACGATTTAACTGCTTTAATCAACCCAATAGAACCAATTGAAATCAGATCATCAAATTCATATCTATCCGAAGTATATTTTTTTGCTATATGTGCAACAAGACGCATATTATGTTCAACAAGTTTATCAAAAGCACTTTGATCACCATTACGAAATTTTTCAACAAGTATTTTCTCTTCGTTTTTTGTTAGCGGTTTTGGAAAATAGTTTTTATCACCAATATGTCCTATAAAAAACCGAAGTTCCAATAAAAACGATAGTAAAGAACACATATAATTAACCCCCATTAAAAATGTTTTATTAATTATATGCTGTTTTTATCGAAATTTGACAGTTAAAAATCAAACACAACCTTACCGTTATCAAGCTTCAATTTTGCATTGAAATTTTTACCTGTTTTTGAAACAAACCCCTGTATTTCTGATGTTTTTCCCGTTTCAAGTAATAATTGTGCATTTCTTTTTGAAATAACGCGCTTACATATAACACCACTGATATTAAATTTACAGCCATTTTTATATCCACTGCATGAATACCCAAATCTGCTTTTAACTACATCACTTTTGCATATTGGGCAAACACCTACTTTATCCATATAAAATCCGCTATCAGTATCTGTTTCAATGGGAAGTTCCTTTTGAAAAAAAACATTTTGTATTTCTTTTTTGGCTTCATTTACGCCATATTCAACCGTAAGCTTGCCGTGATAAATTTGTTTAAGAATTTTTCCCATCTGGGATGTTTTATATTTATCCATTGAAATTCCCATATATGTGAGAGATTCAATTAAATATTCGCCTTTAGGCAAAATTTTATAAACATCTTTTTTAAGTTCTATGTATTCACTTTTTCTTGCATTATCAATAATCCCTGTTCTTGTTGCTTCTGTGCCTAGCTCAAGACCTTCAAACAACGCTTTATAATCTTCATCATCATTTTCTTCCGCATTGTTTTTTTCATCTCGGAAGGGATTTTTAAGATAATTATTTAATGTTTCAATTGTATAATGTTTTGGAGGTGTTGTTTCTTTTTCATAAGGCTTAAAATTAATAGCAACAATATCTCCCTTATTTAATGGCGGAAGAATCTTGTCTTTTTGATTATAATCATCATACTTTATCCATCCTTTTTGGATTATAACCATTCCTTTTAAAATAAAATCTTCTTTATCACCAACGGAAACAGTAATTTCAGTTTTTTGTGCTAAACATTCTTCTTTACAAAATACCGCTACAAATCTGCGCATAACTGCAGAATAAACTTTATATTCATCTTCAGTAAGACTTTCCTTTTTAGGTATTTTATATGTAGGTGTAATTGCCGAATGTGATTCTATTTTTGAGTCATCAAAAATTGTCTTTTTATCTTTGAACTCAATATCATACCCTAAACTTTTAATGTTAGATATTATCTTCTTTATTTTATCTTTTTCTGCCGTGGCAAGATATTCAGTATTTGTTCTTGGATAAGTTAAATAACCGTTTTCATATAATTTCTGAACTATATTAAGGCTTTGTTCCATTGGCATTTTATATTTTTTGCCTAAAAAATTCTGCAGTTTTGATAAAGAATATAGTTTGCCGGCATTTATAACATCTTTTTTGCTTTTAACTTCGGTTACAGTTGCATTACAAGCATTATATTCATTACATAAATTTTGAGCAGCAACTTTTTTATTTTTATCAAATTTAACCTTGCTATTTAATTCAATTTCGTAACCGTTAGTTAATTCACAACTTTTTATTGCGTAATAAATATCAGGCACAAAATTTCTTATAGACATATCTCTATCATAAATTGCTTTTACAACAGGAATAATTACTCTGCCAACACGAAGCAAAACGCCTGTTTTTAATGTTGCAAATCGAGTAAGATTAACGCCATAAAGCCAATCAATATATGTTCGCGCATAACCTTCATTTGCAAGATTATCGTATTCACTTTCGTCCTTCATTTCATTTAAGGCTTTTTGAACGGTTTCTTCTGTTTGGTCAGGCAACCACAAACGCATAAGTTTTTTATTTGTATGGGCATTTTCGATACAAAGACGAACAATAATTTCACCTTCTCTGTCAGCATCGCCTGCATTAACGATTACATCAACATCTTCTCTTAAACACAGAGATTTTATAATATTAAATTGTTTTTCAACACCAGCATCTACGGATTTGCTTGCATCCTTTTTTAATTGGAATTTAAACTCAGAAGGAAAACATGGTAAATTTTCCATTGTCCATTTGCCTGAAGCATTTGGAGAATAATCTTCTATATCACACAAGGAAAACAAATGACCAAATGCCCATGTAATAATATACCCATTACCTTCAAGATATCCATCTTTTCGTGTTAATTTACCAATAGCAGAAGCAATATTACGCGCAAGGCTTGGTTTTTCGGCTATAATCAAAATCATACAAACCTCAACGAATAGATTTTATTGTACCAATTAACGGAAGTTCTTTTGCTTTGCCACGCATTGTGTTTGTAACACCATAAATAACATAAAATAACATTGATAAAAACAACATCAAACACAGAAGTGTTCTTAACATTCTAAAAAGAGATGGCATTAAAGGCACTAAAATATGCGCAAGAAAAATTAAAACACACATTAAAAGTTCATTAATAGCAAGAATTTTGCCTTGCTTTGCGTGAAATTGTGCATAAGGAGAATCTGATGCAGCCCATAATGGCATTATAAACATAAAACCAAAATAAGCAAAACATGATATGCCTTTATTTTCTTCAATGTCTCTTTTATTAAATTCATTAGTTCTGTCCATTTAAAGCACTTCCTTGTATAACATTATTTTCTTCCATATAATTTTTAAGTTTATTTAAAACATTATGTTTATTACCGCTCCAAAGCGGTTTAATTAATATTTTTTTATCACCATCGCCTGTTAATCTGTGGATAACAATTTCAGGCGGAATATTTTCAATACAGCATTTAAGCGCATAAAAATATTCATCCATCGTTAAAGGTGTATAATTCATTTTTTCTAGTGCAGTATTTTTTAAAACATGTAAAAGTTGAAGTTTAATACCTTTTATGCCGCATTCTGAAGCATATTTAACACTGTTTACATAGTCTTGTATATTTTCACCCGGTAAACCAATTATAACATGTGCAATAACTTCAATATTTAACTTATTAAGTTTTTCAACTGCTTGTGAAAAACAAGAATTTTCATAACAGCGATTAATAATATTGGCTGTTATTTCATTTGATGTTTGCAAGCCAAGTTCAACAAAAACAGGTATTTTTTTATTTAATTCACCTAATAAATTCAAAACATCATCAGGCAGGCAATCGGGTCGTGTTGCTATAGAAATTGCAACAATATCTTTTATATTTAATACAGAATAATATAGTTTTCTAAGTTTTTCAACAGGTGCATATGTGTTTGTGAATGATTGAAAATAGCATATATATCCTGCATTGCCTTTAACCTTATTTTTTATTCTTTGTTTGGCATCTTCTAATTGATTTAAAATATCATTGCCTTTTGATGCAAATTCTCCTGAGCCACCCTGTGAACAAAAAACACATCCGCCCACACCTTTTGAACCATCTCTATTCGGACAAGTAAATCCGCAATCAACAGAAAGTTTATAAATTTTTTTAACAAACCGTTTTTTCAAATAGCTATTTAATGAATTGTATACAAACATATTATTTTTTTAATTTATTACCATATTTATTTCTGAATTCACGGGGTTGCACACCTGTATGCGCTAAAAACGCCCTGTTAAAAGATCTTATTGTATTATAACCTACTTTACTTCCGATTTCAGTTACAGAATCTGCTGTTTTTATCAACCGTTCTTTTGCATCATTAACCCTTAACATATTTATGTAATTGCTAAGGCTTATCTTAATTTTATCACTGAATAATCTGGAAATATAATACTTACTTACATGCAACTTTTTTGCCATCTCGTCAAGAGAAATATTATATTTATAATTTTCAGCACAATATGATAACACAGATGAAACCATATCTAAATTATCATCTTTCTTTTCCATAAATTGAAAACAAGGGATTATTTCTGAAAGCAGTATATAAAAAAAACCCTTTATTTTTTCATTTTTGAACGGGCAATTTTCACCGTAACAAGAATGCATTTTTGAAATAATATCTTCAATACCTTCAGGTAATTCTTCTTTTTTAATTACAGGGTTGATAGGATCTTTTTTAAAAAAGATTGATTTAAAATCTTCAAAATAATCTGCTGAAAAAATAATCAGATATGATTCTTCCTCAGTAAAAGAACTATAATAATGCACTTTATTTGGAAATGCAATAAATAAATCACCTTGGTTTAAAACATACTCTTTAGAATCAAGATACGCCTTGGTCTGACCGCTTAAAACATAAATTAATTCTACATCACGGTGAAGATGCGCTACATATTGAAGTTTATTAGATTTTATAATCCTGTGTGAATTTTTTATAGTTTCGTATTTAATACTCATACAAACACCTACCAAAATGCAAAAAATGTCTTAAAATTTACAATATTCGTCTTGTATTATATCACTTTTTGTCTTATACTACAAGTATAAAATTTAATTTAGAAAAGGTTTTACATTATGGCGCCCTTAAATAAAAAATTAAAAATAGGTATTATTGGTTGTGGTAAAATTGCTATTGCCCATATTGATAACTATTTACAAATGCCTGATTGCGAAATTGTTGCAGCAGCAGATTTAATTCCAGAAAAAGCTGAAAAACTATTGAAAAATAGATTTGGTTTAGAAAACATACGATATTACAGCAGTGATAAAGAACTAATTAATAATGAAAAGGATCTGGATGCTGTTAGTATATGTACATATAATACTCAGCACGCTTCACCTGCTATATATGCACTTAATCATGGATTAAATGTATTACTCGAAAAGCCAATGTGCGTTACAATGGATGAGGCCATCGAAATTTCAAGAGCAGAAAAGTTAAGTGGCAAAATTCTTTCGCACGGTTTTCAACCACGCTTTGATAATAATATGAAATTACTTAAAGAAATTATTGATTCAGGTGTTTTAGGTAAAATATATTATATTCAAACAGGCGGTGGTAGACGAGATGGTATTCCTACCCCATTTGGCACATCTTATATTGAAAAGAAAACTGCAGGCATAGGTGCTCTTGCAGATATTGGCTGTTATTCACTCGATATGGTTCTTAATGCAATAGGATATCCAAAACCATTAACTGTAACAGGATATAAAAGCGCATTTTTTGGTACAAATCCTAAATATATGCCATGCAAAGAATATGCAGAAAAATTCGAAGTTGATGATTTTGCAGCAGCATTTATTCGTCTTGAAAACGATATTATTTTAGATTTCAGAATTTCATGGGCAATGAATATGGATACAACAGGTGACACTATTATTCTGGGTACTGATGGCGGTCTCAGATTACCATCTACTGAATGTTGGAATGGTTCAATTGGTGGACCAATGGTTCTTTACCAAACAATTAATGGCGAAAAAACTGAAAAACAAATTCCGTTACGAGAAAATGAAAAAGGTAATTTTTATTATAAAATAAGAACTTTTTTAGATGCAATTAAAAACAACTCACAAAGCCCTGTTCCAACTTCACAAATAATTATTAACCAAGCAATTATAAATGCAATTGTAGAATCAAGTGAATTAGGAAAAGAAGTGACGGTAGAAATTCCAAAAATATAAAAAATGGGATGAGCAAAAACTCATCCCTTATTTTTTTATTATTAAACAACTCCCTGTGCCATCATAGCATCAGCAACCTTCTTGAAACCTGCAATATTTGCACCTGCAATAAGATCGCCTTCTAATCCATATTCTTTAGCAGCAGCAACAGAAGATTCAAAGATATTCTTCATAATATCGTGAAGTTTAGCATCAACTTCTTCTGCACTCCAGCTGTAACGCATTGAGTTCTGGCTCATTTCTAAACCTGAAACTGCAACGCCACCTGCGTTAACTGCTTTAGAAGGAGCAATAACAACATTGTTTTCTTTAAGATATGCAACAGCATCAGCAGTTGTAGGCATATTTGAAACTTCTACATAATACTTCAAGCCATTTGCAACCATCTTCTTTGCATCTTCAAGGTTAACTTCGTTCTGTGTAGCGCAAGGCATAACAACATCAACTTTTTCACCCCAAGGCTTCTGACCTTTAAAGAAAGGAACACCAAACTTATCCGCATAGTCTTCAACTCTGTTACGGCATGATGCACGCATTTCAAGCATAAAGTCAATCTTTTCTTGTGTTGCAATACCATCTTTATCGTAAACATATCCGTCAGGACCTGAAATTGTTACAACTTTACCGCCAAGTTCATTAACTTTCTGAACAGTACCCCATGCTACATTACCAAATCCGGAAATTGCAAAGGTTTTGCCCTTAATATCTTCACCAAGCCATTTAAGCATTTCTGCAGTGTAATAAACTGCACCAAAGCCTGTTGCTTCAGGACGGATAAGTGAGCCACCGTAAGAACGGCCTTTACCTGTTAAAACGCCTGTAAATTCATCGCGTAATCTCTTGTACTGACCATAGAGATAACCGATTTCTCTTGCGCCAACGCCGATGTCACCTGCAGGAACGTCAGTATCAGCACCGATATATTTCTGTAATTCTGTCATAAAGCTCTGGCAGAAGCGCATAACTTCGCCATTTGATTTACCGTTAGGATCAAAGTCAGAACCACCTTTACCGCCACCCATAGGAAGTGTGGTTAAGGAGTTTTTAAAGGTTTGTTCAAAGCCAAGGAATTTAATAATACTTTCGTTAACAGTTGGATGAAATCTCAAACCGCCCTTATATGGACCGATAGCACTGTTAAACTGAATTCTGAAACCGCGGTTTACCTGTACCTTACCGTTATCATCAACCCAAGGAACTCTGAATTTAATAATTCTTTCAGGTTCAACCATTCTTTCAAGAACACCGCTTGTAATATATTCGGGGCTCTTTTCTACAACAGGTTCAAGTGATTCAAGAACCTCGCGCACTGCCTGATGGAATTCTGGTTCGTTAGCATTACGCTTAATAACTGTTTCCATAAGCTGTGCAAGATAAGGATTTTTAAAACTCATAAATACGCCTTCTTTCAATAAAATAAGTAATATTATTATATTATAACAGTTTTTTTCTGTCAAATATTTTGAAAAATAAAATTTTACTGTGTAATAAATTTATTTATTGCCTTGTTTTTTGTTAATAACAATATTAACGCAAAAGAAGAAACAACGCCTACAACACCTTGAAGTGCGTTACCTGCAACGCCTAATATTGCAAGTGAAAAACCATTAAGCATAAGTTCATACAAGAAATATCCTATAAGCATTATTATTTCTGCTAAAAATCCGCTTATAAAAACATTTAACATTTTTTTATTTTTTAAACAAATAAAACCAACAACCAACGCCATAAGCCCTTTAATAACAAATGTTGCAGGAGCATAAAGCGCGTAGCCTGAAATAATATCTGCAAGCGCCGAACCAATTGCTGCTGCTAAAAAACTAAACAGTGGACCTAAAACAACACCTGAAGTTATAACAAAACAATCGCCAAGATTAAAATATCCGCCACCTGGCAGGGTTACCGTAATAATAAGTGTAGAAACACATATAAGTGCTGCTAACAATGCTGCAAGAACAAGTTTTTTAGTTTTTTTCATATAAGTCTCCATAAAACATATTTAAAATTTTATTAACCGTATCAGATATTTTGTTTTGAACTACAATCTCTGTATCAGCAATTTCTTTGTATTTCGGATATCGTTCAAGATACATTTCTTTTAAGCGTTCCCTATCAGTTGAAAGTGGCCTACCTTTTAAAGAAAGTTCGTTAATATCTCTATTCAAAAACACAACAAAACCGTTTTGCTTTAACGCATCAAAGTTTTCCTGTTTTTTTATAATTCCCCCACCTGTTGCAATAACAGAAGATGTTTTTTTACCTATTTCTTTTGCAGCATCAGTTTCTAATTTTCTGAAATATTCTTCACCGTATTCTTCAAAAATCATAGGAATTGTTTTTTTTGTTTTTTCTTCAACTACCTTATCAGTATCAAAAACTTCCCTATTTAATTTTATGCCAAGTTCCCTTGCAATAGTTGATTTTCCAGCACCCGGCATACCAACAAAAACAATATTTTCAGTTTGCTTTTTAATAATATTATATATCCGATCAATTTCAGAATCGGGTATTTTTTTATCTAAAAATATCTCTGCCGCCATTTTTGCCTGTGCAACAAGCATTAATAAGCCGTTAGCATATTTAACATTTTTCTTTTTGGCATCAAGCAAAAGTTTTGTTTGTAATGGATTGTAAATGATATCAACAACTGCCTGAACATCATTAAAATCAGTTAAATCAATGGGCGAATTAAGATTATCAGGATACATTCCAACAGGTGTAGTATTAACGATTATTTCAGCATCAAAATGTTTTGAAATGTTCTGATAATTGTTTTCACCTGACCTTGAAATAACAGTAACAGACTTAGCACCTAAATCACTTAAAACTGTACAAACTGTTTTAGAAGATCCGCCACTGCCAAGAACAATAGCTTTTTTGTTTTTAACTTTGATTCCATTACTTTTTATTAGGTAAAGAAAACCAAAGTAATCGGTGTTATATCCTGTTAAAGTGCCATCTTTTTTCTTTTTAATGGTGTTTACACTGCCTATTTTTTTTGCAAAATCATCAATTTTTGTTAAATAAGGAATTACTGCCTGTTTATACGGAATAGTAACATTTACAGCGATAAAATCTTTTTTAATTAAAAAATCTTTCAGTTCTTCTTCGTTTAATTCAATTAAAGAATACTCATTATCATAAAAATGTTTATGTATCTCAGGCGAAAGTGAATGCTTTAATGTTTTACCTATTAAACCATAGCGATATTCAGCCATTAAATTACCTCAATATAACTACCTAAATATTGGAATTTCTCAGCTTCAGCTTCAAGTTGCGCAAGTACAACCTGGAATTTATCTGAATAAACTGAAATGTCAATGTCAAAATAAAACATAAACTCAAAATCGCTTCCCGGAATCGGTCGGCTTTCAAGCTTAATAACATTAATATTAAGACTATTGAACTTTGATAAGATGCTATAAAGCGCGCCCGGCTTATGTGGTGCAACTATCATTAAACTTGTTTTATTTGCGCCGGGATAAATTTCAAGTTTTTTACTGATACAGATAAAACGGGTATAGTTATTGCCGTCATTCTGTGCGCTATTACCTATAACTTCAAGATTATAAAGTTCAGCACAGGATGAAGACGATATTGCCGCAACGTCATTTCTATCAGATTCTGCAACCATTTGTGCCGCCATAGCTGTATTATCACAAACATGAACATTAACATCTTTAAGCGTTGCAAGGAAATCACTGCACTGATTTATTGCCTGTTCGTGTGAATATATATCTTTAATATCTTCAATTTTAACGCCTTTTTTTGCTAAAATGCTGTGATTAATATGTATTCTTGTACTGCGTACAATACTAAAATTAAACTGTGCAAGAAGATCATAAATACGATTTACAGATCCTGCATTTGAATTTTCAAGTGGAAGAATGCCATAACGGCAGAACCCACTGTTAACTGCGTGAAATACGCCTTCCCAAGTGTTAAGATAAACGATTGTAGGATTAGGGAATAACTTTTCACATGCTTTTTGAGAATATGAACCTTCAACGCCCTGACAAGCTACCATAGCACTTTCAGGGAAAGTTCTTTCCGTTTGGTTTAACGCTTCATCAATTTTATCACCGTAAGAGCTTTTTTCTTTTAAAAGTTTACTCTGATAGCCCCGTGAAATACCCATAAGGTCGTTAAAAAACGCCCTTGTTTCACTTTCATATTCTGTGCCTGCTTTTTCAGTAACCTTGTTGATAAGTTCGCGTTCTCTTGTTTTATCAAGCACGTTAAGTCCGTTTTCCATTTTGTATTTTGCAATTTCAGAAGCAACGGAAAGTCTTTCTTTTAACAAAGAAACAAGTTCATCATCAATTGCGTCAATTTTATTTCTTAAATCTTCTATTTTCATATTATTTCTCCGAATTAAGTTTAGAAAGGTCCTCAAAGAATGTCGGGTACGATTTGTGTACCGCATGAGAGCCGTTAATAGTTACATTTCCATCGGTTATTGAACTTGCGCATGCACTTGCCATAACTATACGATGGTCGTTTGCGCCATCTACTGTTCCGCTTTTAAGATTGCCTGTTCCGTTGATAATAAAGCCATCGTCAGTTTTTTTAATATCTGCACCAAGATTTTTTAGCATATTAAAAATACTTTCTATTCTATCGCTTTCCTTTAATCTTAAACGCGACGCATTATAAATAACCGTTTCACCTTTTGCTGCACAACCAAGAACTGCAAGAATAGGAACAAGATCAGGAATGTGCGATGCATCTATTCTTGCACCTGTAAGTTTTTCACCTGAAACAAAAATACTTGTTTCGGTTTGTTCAATGTTTGCCCCCATCCACTTAACAATATCAACTATCTGTTTATCACCTTGAAGCGAATTTGGGTTTACATTTTCTACTTGTATACCTTTTTCACTCATAGCGCCTAAACCAATAAAGAATGCGGCATTTGACCAATCACCTTCTGCAACAACTTCTTTGGGGCTGATATACTGCTGATTACCTGAGATATAAAAAGATTGTTCGTCCTGTTCAACAGTTATATTAAAGGTTTTAAGCACATCTATTGTCATTTTTATATATGGATATGATTCCATTTTTCCTGTTATATGAATAACGCTGTCGCCATCTAAAAGTGGTAAAGCAAACAGAAGTCCACTTATAAACTGTGAACTAACATCACCTGGAACAACAAATTCACCCGGTTCAAGTTTTCTTGAACAAATTAACGGGAAAACGCCCTCTTCGGATAAAGTACATCCATGTTTTTTTAACAAATCATATAACGGAGAAAGCGGGCGGTGGCTTAATCGTTCACTGCCTGTAAAACTTACTTGCTCACCTAACGCACAGGCAACAGGCACTAAAAATCTATAAGTTGAACCGCTTTCATTTAAATTAAGCACACAATCTGCTGCCGCTTTTTTATATGGCTGAACAGTTATTGTATCGTAATCAACAAAAACATCTGCAATATAACCGTTCAAACAACTTACCGTTGCCATAATATCGGCTGAAAAAGTTACATCTTTTATAACGGTTTTTTTATCAGATAATGCCGCACATATTAAAAGGCGATGAATATGTGATTTTGATGCAATAGCCTTAACTGTGCCCCATCTTTTACCACAAGATACTATAGTTTGCATTAGTTCATACCAATTTTGATAAGTTCATTTACTTTATCAAGTTCCATTTTACATATTTCTGATTGTCCGATTGCTTTAACAAGAATAACATTTATACATTCGCCTACTCGTTTTTTATCAACAATCACTTTTTCAAAAAGTTCACTTGGTGAGCAGGAATAATTTGTGGGTAAATTATTGTTTTTTAACGTATCTACAAGTTCATTATAAACTGATTCATCAATTAACCCTGCATTTTTTAGTGCATTTGTAATAATTGACATTCCAATAGCAACACCCATACCATGAGAAACTTTAAAATCACTTAAAATTTCAATGCCATGACCAAAGGTATGACCAAAATTTAAAATCTGACGAAGCCCTGTATCAAATTCATCCTGATTTACAATATCGCGTTTAATCTGAACACAACGGGCAATAACCTCACTATGATCAAAGGCTCCCGATTTAACCATTTCAAATAAGTTTTTATCGTAAATCATACCGTATTTAATAATTTCGGCACAACCATCTGCATAAATTTCTTTTGTTAGTGTATTAAGTGTATCTGTATCACATATTACAAGCGATGGTTGCCAGAATACACCAAAAAGGTTTTTCCCTTCAGGAAGGTCAACAGCACACTTTCCACCTACAGATGAATCAACTGCTGCTAAAAGCGTTGTTGGCATTTGAATAAATCGAATACCACGCATATATGTTGCTGCGCAAAATCCGCAAAGATCTCCTACAACTCCGCCGCCTAATGCTACTAACATATCGTTTCTTGTAAAGTGCATTTTAGCCAGTTTTCTAACAATATCAATAAGATTTTCTGTATTTTTGCTTTGTTCACCGTGCTGAATTAAAATTTTTTCAACATTAAAATCTTGTTTTTTAAAACTATTTACTGCTCTCTCACCATATAAACCATCAACAACATCATCAGTAATAATGCATATTTTGTTTAAGCCAAACTTTTCTTTTACAATCTTACCTACATCATCTAGTATTCCACTATCAATAAGAACATCATATTCTGTTGTTGCATTTACGGTAACCGTTTTCATTTATCAATAAGTTCCTTCCTATCCTTGCCCTCTTTTAACAATGCTTTAAGCATAGTTTCATCGTTATTATTAAGGGCATCGCTGTATTTTTTTAGTTCATCGATAATACAGTCAATTTCTTCTTTTAAAAAGTCCTTGTTATCTAAAAAAAGTTCTGTCCACATATCTTCATTAAGATATGCTACCCTTGTTAAATCCTTGTAACTGCCTGCAGAAAAACCTTTATGAACCATCGCCCTTGGGCTTTTAACGTACGCGTTTGAAACAACGTGGGCAAGTTGTGATGTAAAAGCAATGTTTTTATCGTGAGTTAAAGCATCTGTTACTGTAACAGAAGAAAAACCTAAATTCTTAAAAAATGCAGTAACATTTGCAAGTAATTCAATATTTTTTGTATCCTTAGGCACAAGAATCATTGTTGCACCTTTAAACAATGTTTCTTTAGAATATTTAAAACCTGATTTCTGATATCCAGCCATTGGATGACCGCCAATAAAGGTAAAGCCGTTTTTAGAAGCAATATCAAAACACTTTTCACAAACGGATCGTTTAATACCGCAGCAATCAATTACAACTGCTTCTTTTTTTATGCGGTTCTTATTTTCATTAAGCCATTCAACTGCGCTTTTAGGATAAGTTGAAATTAAAATATAATCGCACAATGAAACATTTTTATTATCAAGTGTTTCATCAACAAGATTCATACATTTTGCAAATTCAACAGTTTCATTTTTTATATCAAATGCAAATACTGTATTATGCGTAAAGTTTTTAATTGCTTTTAAAAACGATCCGCCAATAAGACCTAAACCAACAATGCCTATGATCATTTTATTGCCTCACGAACCTTATTAACTGCATTTGTAACATCATCAAACTGATCAGGAGTAAGTGATTGTGCGCCATCACAAAGTGCTTTTTGTGGATTATTATGAACTTCAATCATAAGTCCATCGCAACCTGCAGCAGCGGCAGACATAGCCATTGGTTTAACAAGGCGTGCTAAACCGCTTGCGTGGCTTGGGTCAACCACAACAGGAAGGTGTGTAAGTTCATGAAGCATTGGAACGGCAGAAACATCCAGAGTATTACGGGTATAGGTTTCAAAGGTACGGATACCCCTTTCGCAAAGAATAATCTTTTCGTTACCACCTGCCATAATATATTCGGCGCTCATCAAAAGTTCTTTAAGGTTATTTGCAAGGCCTCTTTTTAAAAGAATAGGCTTATTTGTTTTGCCAAGCTCTTTTAAAAGTTCAAAGTTCTGCATATTTCTTGCGCCAACCTGAATAATGTCAACATCTTCAAATAACGGAAGATGTTTTGTGCTCATAATTTCCGTAACAATAGGCATACCTGTAACTTTTTTTGCATATTTAAGTAATTCAAGACCTGTTGCCTGCAAGCCTTGGAAATCATAAGGTGATGTTCTTGGTTTAAATGCACCGCCCCTTAAAAAAGTTGCACCTGCTTTTTTTACCCTTAATGCTACTTCTAAAATCTGTTCTTCAGATTCAACTGAACAAGGACCTGCAATATAAGCAAAATTTCCGCCACCAATTTTAAATCCATTAACATCTATTATTGTATCATCAGGGTGAAACTTTCTGTTTGCACTTTTAAAAGGCTCACTTATGCGCTTAACGGTTTCAATAATCTCAAGGTTTTCAAGTAATTCAATATCGATTTTTGAAGTATCGCCGATAAGCCCTAAAACTGTTGAATATTCGCCGTTAGAAATATGTGTGGAAACACCCTGAGTATTTAACCACTGAATAAGATTATCAAGTTGTTTTTGTTCTGTTCCTTGCTTAATTACAGCAATCATTTTTTGTACCTTCTTATAAATAAAATTAATAAAATTATTATAATACTCTGAAAATAGTTAGTCAAATACTTTTGAATAAATATAAAAAAAATTGGCTTATTTTTAACAAAAAGCCAATTTAGTTTTTTATTTTAAGAATCCACTTACAATTTGTTCTTCAGCTTCCTTTTCGCTTAAGCCAAGTGTCATAAGTTTTATAATTTGTTCACCTGCAATTTTACCGATAGCTGCCTCGTGAATAAGGCTTGCATCAACATTTGCAGCGGTAATTTCAGGAATTGCTTGTACAACAGCATTATCCATAATAATTGCATCGCACTCAGTATGGCCATTACAGCGATTATTACCATTAATCTTCGAAACAAAAAGTTGTTTAGAATCATCCTTAGCAACTGCACGCGAAATAACATGTGTTGAAGAATCCGCACCATTTAGATCAACATTGAAATTGGTTTCAGCATATTGATTTCCATGTGTCATAAGTTTTTCTTTAACAATTAATGTTGCGCCTTCGCCAAGTTTGGCAATTGTATCGCGTTTTGTTGATGAAATACCTTTGATTTGCACGGTTTCCATTTCCATATAGCCTTTTTGATCAATTTCAATTATGGTGGTAGGATTCATAACATTTTCACCGTTGCCATCACCTTCACCATAGTGTTTTTCAATATATCTTATTCTGGCATTTTTACCAATATGGAATGAGTGAATACCATCATGCTGACTTTTTTCATCACCGCCATTATGAATACCGCATCCTGCAACGATAGTAACATCAGCATTATCGCCAATATAAAAATCGTTATAAACAAGGTCTGTTAAACCTGTCTGACTTAAGATAACAGGTATATGAACACTTTCATTTTTAGTATTTGGTTTAATAATAATATCAATACCCGGTTTATCCGTTTTTGTTACAATATCAATATTTTCAGTAGTATTTCTTCCTGCGCCTTCGCCATTCATTCTGAAGTTATATGCACCTTGAGGAACTTCGTGAATGCCTGCAATTTGTTCAAGTAAATCTTTTTGTATTTGATTCATTATCAAAGCCCCCCTTTTAAAGTTTATCAATAAGTGTTTTACAGGCAATCTGTTTTCCACCTAATAACCCTGGCAAAATATCCTTTTTATGACCAAAATCGGCAACTCTGCCATCGGCAACAACTAAGATTTTATCAGCAATATCAAGAATTCTTTCCTGATGTGAAATTATCAAAATTGTACCGTTGATCTTTTTATGCATATTTTCAAAAACTTGAATAAGATTATTAAATGACCAAAGATCAATACCTGCTTCAGGTTCATCAAAAACTGAAAATTTTGTACCACGAGCAATAATCATTGCAATTTCAATTCGCTTAAGTTCACCGCCTGATAGCGAAGCATTTACTTCACGTTTAATATAATCTCTTGCACAAAGCCCTACTTCTGAAAGATATTCACAAGCCTCGTTAATTTTAAGATTTTTTCCTGCAGATAAGCAAATAAGGTCTTTTACGGTTATACCTTTAAATCTTACAGGCTGTTGAAACGCAAAACTGATGCCTTTTTTAGCCCTTTCGGTTATGGATAAATCTGTAATATCTTCACCGTCAAGAATGATTCTTCCGCTTGTTGGCGTATATATACCTGAGATAATTTTTGCAAGTGTACTTTTTCCGCCACCATTTGGTCCTGTAACTGCAACAAATCTATCATTTATTTTTACAGAAATATCTTTTAATATGTGTTTATCATTATTATTTTCATCTTTTACTGTGTATGAAATGTGTTGTAATTCCAGCATAGCGATGCCTCCAATGTTATTTGAAAATATTGTATCACATTTTGTAAAAAAACACTACTAATAATTTATTTTTTTCTTAATTTCATTTAGTGCTTTTTGCGTTAATTTTGTTTTTGTTTCTATTGCTTGAGCAGTGCAAAGAGGTTCAAAATTATTTTGGGCTAAATATGGTGCATTTATAAGTAACTCAATAGTTTCATAAGCGTTTTTAAGTTCCTGTTCACCTATTTTCACCATTTGTGTGTATAAAAAATTCTTTTTATAGTCCGCGTCGGTTTTTTCTATTGCGCAAATACGCCTATACCAGCGTTTAGCATTTGCACAAGTAACAATTGTATTAACTGCAAAACTTAAAATATATGATAACTCTTTTGCCTCGTCATTTTCAATATGGCTTAATATTAATGAAGCCTTATTTAATGCATCACAAGCCTTCATATTAATATCTGTTTCTAATGCTGAATCGTTTTTATCAAAATCATATTCATATAAATTACCGTTAATCAATGGATATGCAGGGCCAAACTGCAACGGACCTTGCTTGTCCGCATCGTTGAATACAAGCCAATTAACGCCATCTGTAATTTTTTTAAACGCCATCATCACCTTTTCAACATTTTCAGCCCCAAAATGCATTGATGCAATTTTTTGAATACAGATACCACCTTCATCGCAAGGTAATAAAGACTGATGTTTTGAAAACTCCGCTACAATATTAGGAATAAAACCATATCGTTCAGATTCAATTGTTGCTTTTACGCCCATTTGTTTTATGGATTGCGAACGCATAAACCACTGCATCATTGCCGGAATATACGGAACCGTACCAAATTCATTTGTTCTGCCACAACCGTTTGTTGATGCAATAATGTTTATATTATTTTCTTTTGCAACTTCTAAACATTTAATAAAATCTTCAGAAGGTTGATTCATTACAAGAGCGCCTGATTCAGTTTTATATTCTATTGCGTCTTTTTCAATCACCTGTTCACTATCAAAGCTCAAAATTAAATTTGAATTTTCAGGCATACTTTTAATTAATTTAATCTTTTCGTTTGTAGGAATATTCCAATATAATGATGAATATATTAAATTTTCATTTAATTCAAATTTTTGAGGAATATCTTCTATAATAACCCCATCATACAAGTTTAAAAAAGAATCATCTTCACCGCCATAATACACCATTAACCCCATATCTTTAGCGTTTTTTAAAGCATTTTCATCATGATAGTAAAAAATAACACCATTATATCCATAATGCAAAATAACATTAAGATATTCTTTATTATACACTCCACCATCTAATGATGAAGTTACTAATCTTGGCCAAACAACAGGAGTGATAAAATATTCTTTTATTTGTAATGAAGCATCACCAAACTGCCTCATTAAATCTTCTGCATAATATATTGCTTGAACAATCCCAGCATAATCAGAAGCAACGAACTTAACAAAATTTTCAGTAACTATAATTTTAAACTTATGTTCAAGACCGTTTTCAATTTCAAAATCAATATATTTTTCGCCATTTTCGTTTAAGGTAACACCAAATGATTTATTTAAACAAGCATTAAAATCATCAATGGCAAAAGAAATTGGTAATTCTGTTTTTAGTATACGCCATTCTTCACTAAATGTGATATAGTTAGATCCTTTTGCAAGATATTTTCTTTTGTAGTTTTTGTGAAATTCAAAATGGTCAAAATAAGACATAATTATACCCCTATCCAAAAGATAAAGCCACCATTATGGCGGCTTTTATTTTAAGCCAAGCGGCATTCCGTTTTTACCGCTTTGTTCAATAATTTTCTTAATGTTATCGTAAGCATCCTTGCAGTTTTTCCAATCAGAATCGTTTGCAAAAATTTGCGGTCTTTCCTGTACACTATAATATTCAGAAGAAGAAACGATATGATATTCATAGTTGTTATTTTTTAACGAATTTGCATATATATAGATTGGTTCACACTCAGCAGTGGATATATACGCCTTACCGCTTTGATCTCTTTCAATATAAATATTTAAGATTGCGCTTTGCTGTGTAGTTTCTCCGCTTGTAACTGTTGGATGGGACAATAAATTTCCCATTGAATATGCAACAATAATATTTTTACTGTTATTATTATCATCAACAATATTTTTAAAGGTTACAGGTTGAAAAACATGCGAGCGTGTTCCGTAAATAATATCTACGCCGCATTTAGCCATTTTATCGGCAAGTTCACGCTGCGATTCATTTGGTTCAGATGCCATCTCATCGCCCCAATGCATAGAAGCAACGATAATTTCTGCCCCTTGATTTTTTACATAAGCAACATCTTCAGAAATTGCATCGATAGTTCCTTCTATATCCTCAAAATCAAGTGAAGAAATCCTGTCTAAAGTAATTTTATCGAAATTTGAAAGCTTGTCCGTATACGCTAAAACTGCAATTTTGATACCGTTGATTTCAGATACAGCAAAATTTTTGTTACCTTCTAATGAAGTTCCAACAGGAAGCATACCTGAATTTAAAATATTTTGATAATTATTAATAATTCCTGCATCAGAAAAATATGAAGCCCTATCGTTAGCTGTTATACACATATTAAAACCAGCATTTTTTAATGAATTTGCAATTTCTTTAGGATAATTGAATATAGGTGCGCCTGCAATTTGTGAACCATCTTTATATGCATCTATAATACCTTCCATATTAAAAATTGCCAGATCGCCATTAATACTATTCTTTATACTTTTAAAAATATTATCAAAATTAAATTCACCATAAGAATTTGAACTGCTTGTAAGCAAATTACTATTAAGAACAACATCTCCGGCAAGTTGTATTTTTACCTTATTTGTTGTCTCACTTTTATTAGTTGATGTTGGAGTTGGTGATGAACTAATATTAACATTATTAGCAGGACGAATATTAACAACAGCAAGTACAATTAACATAACAACAAGAGATAAAGAAAGTAATACATATAAAACTGTTTTAATATACCTAAAATGATAATTTTTGATAATAAACATACATTCACTCCAAATTAAACGCAAAAAATATATATTTATTATATCATATCTATCTATCTATTGCAATTATTTTATTATTTTCTTAATTTTTTCAAAATCTTTAAGAAGTTCTTGATATTTATTATTTAACTCATCATATTTTTTAAAATAACAACAATCATCACTGTTACAAGAACAAACTAGTTTGGCAAAACATTCACTTATACAGCACCAGCCCGTATAATCATCATATGTAATTTTACCCCAATTATCCCATACTTCCACAACTTCAATACAAGTTCCCTGCGGTATAACGCACAGTACATCTGAACTTACTTTGGGTTTGATTCTTAAATTCATATGCTCTTTGTATATTATGTAATTTCCCGTTTTGTACATTTAAATCACTCCTTAATAAAGGATATGAAAAAAAATACAAAATATGAAAAGCGGAATGTAAATTTTACATCCCGCTAATGTTTATTTTACGCTTCTTTCAGCAATTTCAATAGCCTTAGTTACCATATGACCACAGTCACGAGATGATACTTCACCCCAGCCTGAATTTTTAACTGTGTCATACACGCCTAATTCTTTTGCAATTTCTTGCTTAAGAGCTTCTGACATTTTTGACATAATAATATTTCTCCAACTTTTTTTAGCAAAGAAACGACTTTAATTAAGTCATTCATCCTTTGCAATATTATTATCTGCAAGTCTTAATGTTTTATTATTGGAATTTTCAGGCAATTTTAATTCAAACCAAAAATTCGATCCGACGCCTAATGTGCTTTCTATGCCAAAATCAGCATTATGCGCAATCAAAATATTTTTAACAATTGATAATCCAAGACCTGTACCAATTTGAGATCTAATATGATTTTTTGTTCTATAATAGCGTTCCCAAATATTTGAAAGTTCTTCTTGGGGAATTCCTTCACCGGTATCAATAATCTCGATTTTAGCAAAATCAAATTTTTTGGTAATATGAATATTTACCTTTAAATCCTCACCTGTATAGTGTATCGCATTACTTAAAAGATTATAAATAACCTGTTCGATACGCGCTTCATCACCTACAACATAAACATTTTGAGGTGCTTCAAGATTAAACGAGTATCCTTTATTAACCATAACAGAAAATTTTTCAAGCACCCTTGTTATGGTTTTGCAAATATCAAAAACTTTAACATCAAAATCAAGTTCAGCATTTTCAATTTTAGATAATTCAAGAATATCATTAACAAGCAACGATAGTCTGTCTGTTTCATCAATAATAATCTTTAAATTCTTATCACGCTTTTCTTTATTATCACCTGAAATATCACGAATCATTTCTGCATACATTTTTATCATTGTAAGCGGTGTACGCAAATCGTGAGAAACATTTGCCATAAGTTCACGCCTGAAATCAGCCGCTTTTTTTATTTCTGACGATGCATAATTAAGTGCTTTTGAAAGATCGGATATTTCAAAAAATGCCTCTTTGCAATTAAAATCAGCATTAAGATTACCTAAAGCCAATTCTCTTGCAGAATTAGTTAATTTTTCAACAGGTTTAGAAAACCTTCTTGCAATAACATATGCTATTACCGCTGCCATTAAAAGCGCAATTAAAGTTATTAGAACAAATTGTTTTTGTATAACCGCAATTACAGAATCAATTGGTTGTAATTGAGATAAAACAAAAATATATGCTTCTTCATTATTATTTTGTGCATATGCGCCATAAAAAATTATACGGTCCTGTGATTTTTCATTTTCAACACGATAATAAATTTCTTTTGTTTTACTATCTAAAATTTTATCGTGCACATTACCTAATATTTTCCCATAATCATTTATAGAATTGATACGCTGATTATCAATAATACCCATATCATCATATGCAGATAATACATAGCCATCTTTATTGGTTATAACAATAACCATATTGTTTTTGTGGGCTTTTTCATATATTATTTTATCATCAAGTTGATTTTTTTTATATAATGAAACAACTTCCCTTGCATTATTAATTGTTTCACGCGCCATTGCACCGATATAATAATACTGAAGAAAAACAATTTGCAACAACCAAATAATAACCAATAAAACAATTGCAAATATACAAAAATATTCCCAAATCTTCAGTTTTACGCCATGTTTATTCTTCTGTTTCAAATATGTAACCTACCCCTCGCACAGTAGAAATCAAATCACGATATGGTTCAATACTGTTGCGCAACATCTTAATATGTGTATCAACAGTTCTGTCATCACCAAAGAATTCATATCCCCATACTTCTGATAAAAGTTGATTGCGGGATAACGCAATATTCTTGTTTTTAATCATAAATGTAAGAAGATCATATTCTTTTGGCGTAAGCTCAACCCTTTTACCGTCAATATAAACCTTACGGGCTGAAGCGTCAATATCAATCCCCTTAATGATTATATGCTTATTTTCACTTTCCTTTTGGGCATTCTGCCTTCTTGAAACAATTACGTTTATTCTTGCCATAACTTCTTTAGGTGAAAAAGGCTTAACAACGTAATCGTCAATGCCAAGCTCAAAGCCAAATAGTTTATCGTATTCTTCGCCCCTTGCTGAAAGCATCAAAACAGGAATATCTTTAATTTTTCTAATTTCCTTGCATGCAGAAAAGCCATCAAGGCGTGGCATCATTATATCCATAATAATAACATCAAAATCAGTATTTTTGCACTTATTAACTGCATCCATACCGTCAACAGCTTCGGTAACTATATGCCCTTCAAACTCTGCATACTCCCTTAAACCAATGCGGATATTTTCTTCATCATCAACAATTAAAACTCTTGCCATATTTTTCGTCCTTTCATATAAAAGGTTTATTATTTAATATTATTGTACCCTATAATTGTGATAGCAAAATGATAAAAATGTTTATCTTTAAAAATATTTTATCACAAACACAAAATAAAATAAACAAAAATTTAACAAAAAAATGTTTGACAAATTTAAAAGGTTATTATATACTATCACCGTTGCTCAGATATACGTGTGTGTAGCTCAGCTGGATAGAGTGACTGGCTACGAACCAGTAGGTCGGGGGTTCGAGTCCCTCCACGCACACCAAAGAGCAACGCTCAAAAAAATTTTTATCATCCGTATAAGGAGGTGGCACTTATGGCAAAGTATTGTGAAATTTGTCAAAAGGGCGTAATGTCAGGTAATCAGGTTAGCCATTCTAACCGTCGTACAAGAACATATTGGGCTCCCAATGTTCAGAAGGTTAGAGCTATTGTTGATGGCTCCCCCAAGCAGATTTGTGTTTGCACACGTTGCCTTCGTTCCGGCAAGGTAACAAGAGCATTATAATTTAATTTGCACAAATTAAAGCTGTTACTTTTGTAACAGCTTTTTTTGTTTTTTTATGATATATAAAGGGCAGCCATTGGCTGCCTTTTGTTTGTGTTTATTTTATGATTTAGTCCATTCCTTATCATACCAAATAAATGTTGTACTTTTTTTTATAGAAGACGTTCTTGATGTAGGCACACTATATTCAAAAGTCATTTCTCCTTTTAATGCTTCAGCAACGTTTTTAGGATCATTAATATCGCATCCATATTTCACAGATCCACTTGTATATGTTGGCTGCCCATTAAAAGGATTATAACCGCCGTCTAAATATTCATAACTCTCGCTGTACATAAATGGTATACTGGTTGACCATTTTTCAATGTTGCTTAAATAAACTTCTGTTACACCCGAATTATAAAATGCATTTGCACCAATTTTTGTGACGCTTGATGGAATAACAACTGTATTAATATTTTCAACACCTTTAAATCCATCTTCACTAATTTGAGTTACTTTTTTTCCATTATATTCGTAAGGAATAATAATATCTTTATCACTCGCGGCACCAACAGAAACTGCATAGGTATCATCTGAAAGCAAGGTATATTCAAGTCCAAGAGTATATATTGCATTATCAGGGATTTCAACTGCGGTTTCATTATACCAATCTACTTTATACGCGTCAAAATATGTATAAACAGTTTCATATTGGCCTTTGTTATACACATATGTTCTTTGTGTCAACAACGTAGCCACATTTTTAGGAGAAGACAAATCAACCTTTTTTCCAGATATATTAAAATTAGTTGTGCTTCCACTATTATTCCCAGCATTTATAGTCATACTAGATGGATCCCATCCAACGGGTGGAACTCTATAGTACATTTTATCGGTAGTCCATCCTTCCGTATCTGCTAACGTAACTGACGTTACTCTCGTTTCATAAAATGCATACTTTCCGATTAAATTTGTTGTTTCGGGGATTACAATTTCACTATTTAAAAAAACACAACCTTCAAATGCATATTGGTTGATTTCCTTAATTTTATACGGAAAAACAACATCATTTAAACTTATACAATTTTGAAATGCATTGTTACCAATAATTGTAACTGTGTTTGGCATTTTTATCTTTTGCAGTGTTGTTAAATCTTTAAATCCATGTGGTAAAATTTGCGTAACTGCAATACCTTTATGGATAGCAGGAATTTCAATAACTGCTTCATATTTTGCCATACCACCTGCCATTACACCGTATGTACCATCTTCAAGTAAACTATATACTAAAATTTCTTTATCATTAGGATCACTAATCATATCACTCAAATCGTGTGTTTCGGAAGTGCCATCGGTATAATAAACAATAAAGTTTGTTCCTGAAAATTCTGTTCTTAAAATACCACGACCCTCTGCACCTGTTGCTTTTGTATCAGTAGGAACCCAGGTTACGCCATTATCGGAAGAAACTTCCCAATAATTTGTAACGGGGTTTATTCTAAACTGCGGCGTAATACCATCATTACCCTGTTCACCTTTTTCGCCAGGCTCACCTTGGTCACCTTTTTCTCCTTTAATATTGCCAAGGTTTACAGCAACATCTTCATTAGTTTTTCTTACAAAAAGGTTGCCATCCTGAATATAAACTTCTGCAATACCAACACCATCTTTGCCTTTAATATTGCCAAGTGGAACAGTTTGTCCAGAAGAGAAGGTCATAGAAAGTTCGCCTTCAACAGTTAAATTTACTTCTGTGATGCTGATACCTTGCTCACCTTGAATACCTTGAATACCCTGGATACCTTGTTCACCCTGGTCACCTTTTTCGCCTTTGATATTGCCAAGGTTAAAGGTTTTGCCATCTGAAAGTTTAATAACAAGTTCATTATTAACCATTGAAACTTCCGTAACGCCCACACCTTGTTCACCTTGAACACCTTGTTCACCCTGGATACCTTGAATGCCTTGTGCACCTTGGGGTCCGATAATTTTGCCAAGGTTAATAATGTTATCACTATCTGTTAATTTAATTTCAAGTTCACCATCAGCATTAATGTTGATAGATTCAACACCTACACCTTGGTCACCCTTATCGCCCTTGGCACCTTGGTCTCCCTTTTCGCCTTGAAGACCTTGCTCACCTTGGGCACCTGTAGCACCTGTAGCACCTGTTGCACCAGTTTCGCCCTTTTCACCTACAACTTTACCAAGGTTGGTTTGATAACCATCGGTATAAACGATAACAAGTTCGCCAAGTTCATTGATAGTAGTGGAAGCGATACCGTTACCGGTTTCACCCTGAATACCCTGAATACCTTGGATGCCCTGTTCGCCTTTATCGCCTTTTTCGCCAGTGGCACCCGTTGCACCAGTGTCACCTTTTTCACCCTTGATATTACCAAGGTCAAGTGTGGTTTTATTTGTAAGAGTTATTTTAAGGTTGCCGTTATCAATAACAATAGTCTCAATGCCGACACCATCGTCACCTTTGGCACCAGTTTCGCCCTGAACACCCTGAATACCTTGGATACCCTGAATGCCTTGCTCACCTCTGTCGCCTTTGTCGCCCTTGGCACCTACTACAACGCCAAGATTTGATACAGTATTATCAGAAAGGGTAATAATGAGTTCGCCTCTCTGATTGATTTCGGTTTTGGTTACACTTACACCATCTTTACCTGTGGCACCAGTGTCACCTTTGTCACCTTTGTCACCTTGAATACCCTGGATGCCCTGTTCACCTTGGATACCTTGTTGACCCTGTGCACCTGTTGCACCTGTATCTCCCTTGTCACCTTTGTCACCCTTGGCTCCAATTACGTTACCAAGTTCACTACGTTGACCGTTGGAGAAAGAAATAACAAGATTACCGTTAGAATTAATTTCAGCACCAGTTACACTAATACCTTGTTCACCTTGAATACCCTGAATGCCTTGTTCGCCTTGGTCACCCTTATCGCCTTTGTCGCCTTTTTCACCTTGGGCACCTTGTTGACCAGTAGCGCCAGTATCACCTTTATCACCTTTATCGCCTTTTGCGCCAACGACAAAACCAAGATTAGATATTGTGTTATCAGAAAGGGTAATAACAAGTTCACCCTTGTTATTGATTTCGGTCTTGGTTACACTTACACCGTCTTGACCTGTGGCTCCTGTGTCACCTTTGTCACCCTTGTCGCCTTTGTCTCCCTTTTCGCCTTGGATACCTTGCTGACCTTGTGCGCCCTGTGCACCGGTAGCACCTGTTGCACCTGTATCGCCCTTGTCACCTTTATCACCCTTGGCTCCAACTACAACGCCAAGGTTTGCGGTCTGACCATTTGTATATGTAATAACAAGTTCACCATTTGCATTGATAGTGGTAGAAGAAATGCCGATGCCGTCTGTACCATTCATACCAACAACTTTATCAAGGTTGACAGTTTTGCCGTCAGAGAATGACAGCACAAGTTGACCCTCGGCATTGATGTTTGCCGAAGTAATACCTACACCATCTTTACCGTTAGCACCATCTTTACCGTTGGTACCATTTGCGCCGTTTATGCCATCAGCACCTTTTACAACGCCAAGATTTAATACAGTATCATCGGTCAAAGTAATAAGCAATTCGTTTTTATCGGAAAACGCGGCAGTCTTAATACCAACACCGTCTTTACCTGCTGTGGCTTTAAGTGAAGCAGTCCACTCGGCTTCTGTTCCTGTGTATCCGTTTTCCTTTGCAATTTCGTAAGCAGATTTGCCGTTCAGACTTTCTAACCACTCCTGAACAGTGCCGGTATATCCATACTGAACTGCAAGTTCATAAGCGGATAATCCGTTTTTTATTGTGCTTGAAGCAGGAGCAGTTTTATTTACTAAAATATTTGTTCCCACCGAAATACCTGCAACAAGTGTTAACACTATGATTATTGCAAGCACCCTTTTAAACACTAATCCTTTCATTTTTATATTTCCTCCTTAAAATAAAAAAAGTGCGCCTACCGAAGTAAACGCACATAAAACGCAGACTCCGATAGTCGCCAAACTAACCGATGCAAAACAAGGACTGCGCCTTACCTACAAAACGTGGAATCTGCATTTTTAACATATTCTTTGTTTTATAGGAAAAACTATTCAGCGTATTTCTAAAAAAAGAAAATACGCCCCTCGTTTTGCACTTATTTAGTTAGTTTGGCAATAATATTATATATTTTATATACATGTTTGTCAATAAAAAAACAGACAGTCAGGTTAGCACCTTACTGTCTGCTTTTATTTATTCTGCCTGAATCACTTTAACTTCGCTTGCGGTATATTGGGTTTCGGTGGTTACAACGTCTAAAATCTGAGCAACCTTTGCGCTTGTTAATTCAGCATCTTTAATTACAACATTTACTGATGTTGACCCAAATGTAACAATAGCATCTTCAAAGCCTTTTGCAACAAGAAGACCTTCTAATGTACTTTCAAGTTCCATGTTTGCAACAATCTCCATTTTCATTTGTTGTGCTTCGTTAATGGTTTCAGTATCTGTGTTTGCGTTTGCAATAACACTGTCAAGATATGTCATTTCTTCTTCCCTGTTTGCCATTCTTTCATTTTTGTAAGTTGAAAAAAAACTTGCTGTTTCAATATCCTGTTCTTGTTTATTATCTGTAACAGCAGAACCATCATTATTACTGTTTGCAATATATTTCCAATTTAAAAGTCCTGTTACAAGCAACAAAACTACCATTGCTGAAATTACTATGGCTTTTCTACTAATTTTAAACATATTATTCTCTCCTTAATTCATTGCGAAAATATCAACTTGTGAAGGGTCCACCTGTAAAACCGTTTCAACTGCTTTTTGTAAATTTAATTTTACATTAAGGTTTTCTGCACCTTGTGCGACCACAATCACACCTTTAATTTCAGGCTCTTTTTCTATAATGACCAATGGATTTTCGCCATCACCTGAGCCAACTGTTACTGGCGACTTGTTTTCTATAATTGTTTCTGATTCTTTTATCCCCCCGTTTTCTGATTTTTCTGTTACAGTATTGGTTTGAGTTTCTATATTATTTGCACACACAACCTCGCTTCCGCTTTGGTATGTGATCATAACACTGACTTTACCAACGCCTTTAATATTACAAAGAACTTCTTCAAGTTGCTGTTCTTTTGTTTTTTCAATTGCTGTATTATTATTTATGTTTGTTTTTTCATTTTTAGTACTTTTTTCAGGCACAAAATAAATAATTATCATTATTGAGCAAAGTAATAAAATTAATGCCAATTTTGCTTTTTTACTTTTTTTTAATTTTTCAAAATATTCTTTCATAATTACTCCGTAAAAAATATATTTTCTTTATCCACACCATAAATAGCATTTAAAAGAGTTTTTATATATTCTTTTGTAGTATTACTAATTGTTTTTTCTATAAGTTTATCTGCATTTGGATTTATAGTGATTTTTATTATTTTGTTATTTTGGCTATCAACATTAACCTTCGCATTCTCAAAACCTTTAACACTGTTTACTGTTGATGAAACCGCATCATTATAATCAATGGTGTAGTGATATTTATTATTAATATCAGGTTTATTTATTTCAAAATTTATTTTTAAAAAAGGTTGAATCATATTTACGCATAAAATTATAGATACACCAAACATTGCATATTTTTTTATATTACCTTCATTTAAAAGACACTCTAAAATCAAACCTATTACAGAGATTACAACTATAGTTAAAATATATTCTTTAATCCACGAAATCATAGAATATTATTTCCTACTGAAACCATTATTCCTAAATAAATAAACCATAAAACACTAACACCTATTAAAACAATCAGAACAAGTTTTAAAAATTCCAAAATACCTTTTATATAACTAATAACAAACGGATCAGAAAACGGTTGTACAAAAGCACAAAAGAAATTTAAAATAACAACATACGAAAAAATATTTATAATTGGAATGATTAAAATGCCGGCAATTATTATAATTCCCATAATTCCTGTAGCACTTTTCAAACAATATCCTGTTAAAAGAACCATCGATATGCTTTCACTTATAGAACCGCCTATAACCGGTACAGAAGAACTTATTGCATACTTAATACTTCTTATGGATACTCCGTCAGCAATGCCGGAAATCATACCTTGTATGGCTATAACGCCTGAAAAAACAGTAAAAACAACTCCAATTATCCATGATGCAATATTCTTAAATAATTCAGCAATACCTTTTAATTTTTCGCCCGGTAAAATTGAATTGATAGATAAAATTGTACATCCCATTAATGCTAAAGGAAAAACAATTTTAACAGATATTTCAACCAAAGCAGATGATAATAGCACAGCAGAAGGTGCAAGATTATTAACCGTTCCTTGCGCGCCGCACGAAGCAAGAAGTGTAATTAATATTGGGCTTAAGACCTGAGTAAATGATGAAACGGTACCGAGGCTTTCTTTTGCAGAGGTAATAAATACTGTTGTGATATTTATAAGCATAATGCAAAACAAAATTCTTCCGCCCATTTTAGCGGTATTTTCTATTTTAGCGTTCAAAATATTCAGTTTGTCTATAAAAGATAAAATAATAACTATTCCAAGCAAGCCACATAATGATGGTAAAATATTTTTTATTGAAATAAATAAAATTTCTAAAATATTTTCTAAGATTCCGCCACCATCAAGATGTAACTCATTATTGAGAATTGCCTTAATAATTTCTTCTGTATTACCACAAAACGAATAATATTCCCCATCTTTTAAACTTTCTTCAAGTTTATCGGTATTAATTTCCCCTTGTGCTGAAACACTGCAAAACAAAAAAAATAATACAATAAAAAGAAATACCAATTTTTTCATCAGATTTCAGTCACCAACTTAAAAAGCATATCTATATATGGAAAGCAAAGAATTATAACAATAAATTTAACTGCTACTTCCATTTTATCTGCAATAGAAGTTTCCCCTGCATCACGGCACAACTGAATCCCCCATTGCCCAACAAAACTTATTACACATATTTTTATTAATGTAGAGGCATATTGTGAATTAATTACACCACTGTTACTCCATTTTAAAATATAATCACGCACCTGTATAACTTCACTGATTACAAAAAATAAAATAATTATACCGGCACATATTGACGCAACATAAGCAAAATTAGCAGAATATTTTTTAATTGCAATTATAATAAAAACAGATGCTATGCCAAACAAAGTTACTAAGTATATTTTATCCATCAGTATAATTGAAACACACTTTTAATTGTTTGAAAAAACTCAGAAACCATATCAAGTGCCATTAATAACACTATAATTAATCCTGCAACAGTCGTTATCATTGCAATATCATCCCTTCCCCAACGGGTTAAAAGTTGGCTTATAAGTGTAACTAGTATTCCTATAGCTGCTATTTTAAAAATAATATCTATGCTCATATCAAAACAAGGGCAATAAATAATCCGCAAATCAAGGTAATTGACGGTGCAGTTTTTATCCTACCCTTATATTCCTCCTGAATTTGTAATTTATAACTTAAAAGGTTTTCAGATGCACTGTTTAAAAGTTCAGCAATAACTTCTGTATCACTTGAATTTTCAATAAAAACAAGGGGTTCATATAGAAAATCAACACAAATTTTCTCATCATTATTTATAGGTTTAAATTTTTTTATTGATTTCTCAATTCCTATTGTTTTATTATTAATTAAAAAAGTACAAAAATTTTCAGTTGCTTTTAATTTGTTATTTTTAAAAAATTCATAAACATTCTTACCTGAAAAATATACCGCGCTTTTTAATTCTTTTGAAAACAGGATATATTCTTCAACAATATGAATTTTTTCTATTAACAAATCAGAATAATTCTTACCAAAAAACCAAGCGCACAGGGATAAAATGATAACACTAATGAATTTTATCAGCATATATTTTTTACAACATTTTTGAATTGTTTATTATAAATTCCATCAACAGTCCCAACGCCCTCTTTTTTGCTTAAAAAAACAAACCTATCAAACATTTGCTGATATTCAATTACATCATTAATATTTTTGCCGTGAATTGTAGAAATTAATTTAACCCCTTTTTTACTTGCTTGGGTAATACTTAAAATATCATTCTGATCGCCAAGTTCATCAACAATTATTATATCGGGTCTTAGTGAACGAACAATATTTTCAATTGCAACTGTTTTTTTAACATTGCAAAAAACATCTGTTCTTTTGCCTACATCCAGTGTTGGTACCCCATCAATACAGGCTGCTATTTCATCCCGTTCATCAACAACACACACATTATAGCCTTCAAACGACAAAAGCCTTGCCATATCCCTGATCATTGTGGTCTTACCACAGCCTGGTGGTGAGACAATTAATGTATTTTCAAACTCATTATTATCAAAAAGATATCTGAAAAATTTATTTGAACATCCTTTAACTTCGTGTTTAATTCTCACACAAAACGAAGAAATTTTTTCAATATGTTTAATTTTATCATCCAAAAGAGCATACTCACCACAAAAACCTACTCGATTACCCGCAACAGTTATATACCCTGACCTTTGTTTTATAGTTGTGCTATACGGCGAACCTTCGCATAATCTGCGCCACATTTCTTTAGAATCTTCTTTAGAAAAAATAATCCCATCATATTTAGAAATTCCGTTTTCGTTGATACCATATTCAATTCCGGAAATATACATATAAGCAGGTTTATTTACCCTTAAACGAATTTCTGTTAAATTACTAATTTGAAAACTATTTAATTTTTTTATTGCCTTATTAATATATTGCGGCAAAATCGACATAAGTTTTTCCATAGTTGTCCCACCTCTTACAAAACAATAATATGTACAAGTATGCCAAAAATGAATAAAAGAGAGAATTTTCATTCTCTCTTTTTTGATAAAATATTGAGCAAGCCTATAAGCCGAGTTCTGTTAAAGATGACTATCTATCTATTCTTTCCGTTGCCGAAAAGCTTAAGCGATTACATGGGAGCCGACGAGCAGCCGTTAATGCTCCACTATCAATCTTGCTTCGAATGGGGTTTACAGGAATGCTAAGTTGCCATAGCATTCGGTGAGCTCTTACCTCGCCTTTCCACCCTTACCACTTGCGTGGCGGTATATTTCTGTTGCACTTTCCTTGAAGTCGCCTTCACCGGACGTTATCCGGCATCCTGCTCTATGAAGCTCGGACTTTCCTCGTATTTACACCGCAGTCATCCGGCTTACTCAAAATAATTTATTCTATATATGTTATTCTACCGCAGTTTTCACATTCACAGTAGCCATTTTTAACAGCATTTGAAACTGTGAATGAAGGCATTTCCATATGGCAGCCATCACATCTGCTGTTTTTAAGCGGTGCAGTAGGCACAATCTTATTTTTCTTTAATCTTAAATATTTATCCAATAAGGTTTTATCAACCTTTTGACCAATTTTATCCCTTGCTTCCTTTAACTTATCAATTTCAGGCTTTGCCTCTTGTAATATTTTTTCATAACCTGCCTTGTTAATGTTAAACTCATCCTTTGCTTTATTTGCAATTAATCCATACTCATTGATCTTCTTTTCATTTTCTGCAACTGAAGCATTAATACCATTAATTTTTTCTTCAATTTTTTTAAGTGAAAATGTAAGTTTATCAATCTCAGCAATAAGCTTGTTAATTGCTTCTGATTCTAAAGGAATATCTTTTGTTCTGTCAATTTGTGCTAAAGAAGTTAACTTTTCAATTTCGTTTGACAAAGTTTCCATTTCTTTTTCTGCATTATCACGGGCAGCAATAAGTTTTTTGCGTTCTTCAACAGCAATCTCGTAGCGTTGCTTCATTGCATTTGCTGTTTTGCGTTCCTTACAGGATTTAACCTGTTTTTCTGCAGCATCAACTGCAAAATCTGCTTCCTGATACTCAAGAAGTGTTTTAATCTGTTCAATCATTTATTATAACCTCCTAATTCTCAAACGGATTAGTGTTAGTTTCCGATTTTAAAAATGTTACATTGTATTGTAACACATTTACTGCTTTTTGTAAACAAGCCATAAAATCTTCAATATAGTGAATTTCTGTGTAATAATGCCCTGCAACAATAAACGAAACATTTTTGCGTTTTAATTCAAGCGCAGTATGATATTTAATTTCACCTGTTATAAAAACATCCTCATCTGTAATATCAAATGCAAAATCTTCACCTGCCCCTGTTGAAAGAGCAATTTTTTTATACATTTTATCCTCAAGGTTATAATTTAAAACTTTTGCACCGATTTTTTCTTTTACATATTGTATAAGTTGATTTTTATTTAAAGTTTTTTCAATTTCACCTGTTCTTGCACAAGATAATTTTGTTCCATCAATAATAAAAGGAGCTAATAGTGAAACATTTTTTAATTGAAGTTTTTTACAAAGCGCTTCATTTACGCCATTAACTGCAATATCAAGGCTTGTATGTGCGCAATATAAAGCAATATTATTTTTATACAAAAGTGATAAAACTTCGCCTGCGTATGTATCCGTATTTACTGTTAATACAGGTTTAAAAATTAGTGGATGATGGGATATAATCATCTGACAACCTTTATTAATTGCTTCTATAACAACATCTTTTGTAATATCAAGAGTAATTAAAACTTTTTTAACAATACTTTTTTTATCACCGGCACATAAACCACAATTATCCCATTCATATGCATATTTAGGGTCGGCTATCTTTTCTATTTCAATTATTATATCATTCACCGTAGGCATTTTTAATTACCTCTTTTATCAACTCAATTTTTCTGTTAATTTCATCAAATCTCTTTTTGCCTTGTATACTATTGGCTTTATATGCACCGTTAAGCGCTTTTTTTAAAACTGAAATTTTATGTTCTAAAAACATATGTGCATCTTCATTCATCAAAAGTCTATCAATGGGCGGAAGTTCATAATCAAACGCAGTATCACTACCAGGCTTTGCAAGAATAATTTCATAAAATCTTCCGCTTTCACGGATAACCACAACTTTTTCAACAAAAAAGCCCAAACTAAAAAGTTTTTTATACAAAATATCTGAATCCTTCATTGGCTGAAGAATAAGCTTTGTTTTTGCCAAATCATTTTCAATTATATTTGCAATAACTTGTCCACCCATTCCTGCAATAACAGCGGCATCGACCGGCTGTGGTAAACATGAAAAACCATCACCGTAAAAAAACATAATATTATCAACTTGTTCGTCTTTTGCAAGTTTTTTTGCTTTATCAAGAGACGCGCTTGAAATATCTGTTGCAAAAACTTTTTCAGCAAGCTTATTTTTCAAAAGAAAAACGCTTAATTTTCCATGATCACATCCGATATCAGCAACTATACTATTTTTATCAAGCAAAGACACTATTGCATCTAAACGTGATGAAAGCATATTATTCAAGATAATCCTTTAACTTTTTGCTTCTGCTTGGATGGCGAAGTTTTCTTAACGCTTTTGCTTCAATCTGACGAATTCTTTCCCTTGTAACATTAAATTCTTTACCTACTTCTTCTAATGTGCGTTGGCGCCCATCATCAATGCCAAATCTTAAACGAAGAACCTTTTCTTCCCTTGGTGTTAAAGTACTTAACACCTGCATAAGTTGTTCTTTCAAAAGCGTGGCTGCTGCAGCATCAGATGGAAGCGGGATATCATCATCAGGTATAAAATCTCCTAAATGACTGTCTTCTTCTTCACCAATAGGTGTTTCAAGCGAAACAGGGTCCTGAGCTATCTTTATAATTTCCCTTACCCTTTCTACTGAAACTTCCATTGCTTCTGCAATTTCTTCAACCTGCGGGTCTCTGCCAAGAGATTGAACTAGTTGACGTTTTACCCTTGAAAGTTTATGAATAGTTTCAACCATATGAACAGGAATACGAATGGTACGCGCCTGATCAGCAATAGCACGGGTAATAGCTTGTCTAATCCACCATGTTGCATATGTTGAAAATTTGTATCCTTTAGTATAATCAAATTTTTCAACTGCTTTTATAAGGCCTAAATTACCTTCCTGAATAAGATCAAGGAAAAGCATTCCTCTGCCAACATATCTTTTTGCAATGCTTACAACAAGACGAAGGTTTGCTTCTGCAAGTTTTTCCCTTGCTTTTTCATCGCCATTTTCAACCCTTCTTGCTATTTCAATTTCTTCATCAGCAGAAAGCAGTGGCACCTTTCCCATTTCCTTAAGATACATTCTTACAGGATCATCCACACTAATACTATCATTAAGGATAATCATATGAGAATCACTTTCGGGCATAATGTCATCCGTTGATTCAGCATCACTTTTTATTTTTACACCCATGCCCTCAAACATATCAAAAATCTTTTCAATATGGTCAACATCATATTCAACACCGTCAAGCATATCGATAACTTCGGTATATGTAAGGTAGTTTTTAACAGTGCCTTCTTTAATTTTCTTTTTAATTTCAACCATTTTTTCCAAAAGTTGATCATTAAAATCAATTACATTCTCGCTCATCGTATATCCTCCTAAAATTTACTGCGTAATTTTTTAATTTCCATATCTATTTTTGCTATTTCAGCAGCAAAACTAATCTTTTCTTCTGCTGAATATGGTTCAGAAAGTTTTCTTGAATATTCTTCTCTTTTTCTGTTATTATATTCAACTACCATTTTTAAGAAACAATCTTCAAGATACGCTCTTGCATCACCAAAGACAGTGTTTTCAATTCCAACAGCCGATAATGCATTTATACATTCATCATCGCCTTCAAATTCGCGCATTAAAACAGATATTTCTGTTTTAACCTCGTTTTGAACGATATGTTTATATATTTTATTGTACGATGGATTTGTAAAGTATTCATCCTTCATTGAATCTTTGATATTATTTACAAGTTCAGGATGTTCAATTAAAACAGAAATCAATGCCCTTTCAGTAACTGCATCGAATTTATTTATAAAACTGTAATTTACATCGTTTTGATAATTATTTTTTTTGACATTTTTTTTATCAAATGAACTGTAAAGAGCATCAATAGAAAACCCACTTATCTGATTAATTCTGCGAAGATACATTTCCGTTTCAATACTGTCAAAGGCATATTTTTCAACAACAGCTGTTGCTTTTTGTGCAAATTGAGCTTTGCCTTCCTCAGTATTCATATCGCATTGTTCTTTAATTTCATCCATCAGATATTCAATGCTTGTCCGCGCAGTTTTAATTTTATCACTAAAAGCCTGTGCACCGTGTTCATTAATAAATTCATCAGGATCAACACCTAATGGAAGCGCTATTATTTTTGGCTTTAATTCTGCATCTTTCATAAGATCGATAACTTTATGTGTAGCGCTTATACCCGCTTTATCGCCATCATAACAAATATAAATTTCAGTGGTATATCTTTTTAACAAGCGCACCTGTTCAGGCGTAACAGCCGTACCAAGTGAGGCAACACCATAATCAAAACCAGCCATATTAAGTGCAATAACATCCATATAGCCTTCGCCTATTATTGCCCTGCCCCTGTTATTCTTTTTAAGAATATTAAGTGCATAAAGATTTTTACGCTTATTAAAAACAGGCGTATCCCCTGTATTTAAATATTTAGGTAATGATTTATCAAGCACCCTGCCGCCAAACCCAAGAATTTCACCGCCTGGCGCAATTATAGGAAACATTACTCTTGTACGGAAGTTATCCCTTATGCCATAATCATTCCTTTGTGCTAAACCTGCAAGCACAATGGTTTCTTCATCATATCCTTTACTAATCAGATGTTTAACTAATGCATCACGGCTGTTAGGTGCATATCCTAAACCAAATCTTCTTATAATGTTTTCTGTTAAGCCGCGATTTAAAAAATACTCAAGCCCCTCTGCACCTTCAGGTTCAAACAAGGTATTAAAATAAAATCTTGCCGCCTCTTTATTAGCTTCATATATCTTCTTCTTGGTTTCATTGGAATAGCCTGAAGAATAATTTTTATTTTCCAACTGAGGCATCGGCATATTAGCCCTTTTAGCAAGTTCTTCAATTGTTTCAAAATATGTAAGATTTTCTTTTTTTTCTAAAAAGCCAATAATATTACCGCCAACGTGACAGCCAAAGCAATAAAAAAGTTGCTTATCACCATCAACAGTGAATGAAGCTGTTTTTTCATTATGAAATGGACACAAGCCAACATATTTGTTGCCTTTTTTCTGTAGCGAAACATATTCTGAAATTACATCAACAATATCCACTTTATCGATTACTGCATCAATAAAATTTTCAGGTATTCTTGGCATACATTTCTCCTTTTAATTCTTTTGCCATGAACGTGGAACAAACAATCGTTCATACTCCTTTAATGCATATCCATCGGACATTCCGGCAATATAATCGCATACCGCCTGTTCTCTGCCATACTGTTTTATAGCAAATTTTACACTATCAGGCAAAATACTATCATCATTCATATAAGCATTAAATAGATTTTCTATAACGCCCTCGGCCTTTATTTCTTCTGTTTTAGCTGTGCTTTCTGAACAATATATGTTACTGAACATATAATCCCTTAATTCGTTCATTACTTCATATATCTGCGGTGACATTGTTATCTCATTTTTATCTTTACTGTTTACGATAATATCAGTTACAAGAGTATCAATTCTTGAGGAATTATCTGTACCAAGAATCATATTTGTTCTGAAAGGTAAATCAGCCTCAGTAATAATTCCTGCACGGCAGGCATCGTCAATATCATGGTTTATATAAGCAATTCTATCGGCATAAGAAACTATTTTGCCTTCAAGGGTTGATGGTTTTGACCTGCTAGTATGGTTTTCAATTCCATCACGAACTTCCCATGTAAGATTAAGACCTTCCCCATTTTCAAGTTGTTCAACAACGCGCCTGCTTTGAACATTATGTTCAAATCCTGTTGAAGAAAGCCTGTTCAACACCCTTTCACCTGCATGACCAAAAGGTGTATGACCAAGGTCATGCCCCATCGCTATGGCTTCGGTAAGATCTTCATTAAGCCTTAAACTTCTTGCAATTGTTCTTGCTATCTGGCTTACCTCCAGGGTATGCGTTAATCTTGTGCGATAGTGATCGCCTTCGGGTGAAAGAAATACCTGTGTTTTATGTTTCAGGCGCCTGAATGACTTGCAATAAATAATGCGGTCCCTATCCCTTTGAAATGCTGTTCGCAAATCACACTCTTCTTCATAAATATCCCTACCTTTGCTTTCACACGCTTTTTGTGCAAACGGAGAGAGATTATTTTGTTCAAAAAGTTCAATTTCTTTTCTCATAAAACACCTTTCAACAAAAAAAGTCTTTTGCTCAAATATAATAATTCTGCAAAAGACTAAAAAAACCTTTTTTTATTTTAAATAATTTATTATGTTATATTATTCTTCATCAATATATTCTTCTTCGTATGCCTGCCATATCTCATCAAGAAGAACTTCATTTTCAACAGGAAGAAGAATTATATCATCCCCTTCTTCTTTATACTCCAAAATAATAACAAGGGGTTCTTCTTTATCCTTTTCTTCAACAGGAATAAAAAAGTTATATATATGTCCATCGTACATAATACTGTCTAAAAGTTCTGCATCAAAGCTCTCATCATTTTCATCCATAAGTGTAACCACAATATTTTCTGTTTGCTCACTCATAATTTAAATCCTCCGCCTTTAGTATCCAAATAGTCCTGCAATATTATAACTGCAGCAAGTTTATCAATATTTTCTTTACGTTTTTTGCGTGACAAATCTGCTTCAAGCATCGCCTTTTCGGCAGCAGCAGAAGTAAGCCTTTCATCGAAATAATCAATCTTACATCCTTGTTCTCTTAACGCGCTACATAAAACTTCGTTTTTTTCAGCCTGTTGATGATTATCGCCATTTAAATGCTTTGGTAATCCTGCAACAATAATATCAACATTATATTTTTTCACAAGTTCAAGAATATGCTGGCAATCATTTTTAAGACTTGTTCGATAATATGTTTCAACACCGCTTGCAAAAATACCGCTTGTGCTTACTGAAATACCTATTCGTTTGTCACCTATATCAAGCCCCAGATAAACCATCAGCAATTTTCAATATAGTTTTTAACTAATTCTTCAAGAAGTTCGTCTCTTTCAACCCTGCGAATAAGGTTTCTTGCATTATTATATCCTGTAATATATGTTGGATCGCCCGAAAGAATATATCCAACGATTTGATTTACAGGATCATATCCTTTTTCTTGCAAAGCAGAATAAACCTGAACTAAAATATCTTTAATTTGAGTATTATCTTCGCAACGGGTATATTTCATTGTATCGTTAATATTTGTCATATTATAGCCCTCCATTTTTATATTATATTTGTATTATAGTATATTTTGGAAAATTTTTCAAGACTATAATTTATAAAATTCAGGTATTTTCTGCTTTCTTTCACTAAAATGTTTATAAAATTCTATAAAAAGAATTCTTAAAATAATATAAACAGGTATTGCAAGTACCATTCCTAAAAAATTTCCAATAGCACTTCCTGCAAGAACGCATATCAAAACTGTCACCGGATGAATTTTTACACTATCAGAAATTATTCTTGGCTGAATGATAAGATTATCTATTTGTTGCACAACAATTATTAAAATTAATGCCAGAATCACCCTATTCCATCCCTGTGTTGCAGCAGTTAACAAAATAGGTATACTACCAAAGATTGGGCCAACATATGGGATAACATTAAAAATGCCCATAATTAGTCCAAGAATCAACCAATATTCATACCCAAATAAAACAAGTGTTACTGACATTAAACCGCTGACAATAAGAATTATAATAAATTCGCCCATCACATAATCTCTTAACTGACGGTTTATATCGCGAAAAGTAAACATCAAGTGAACACGCATTTTACCCGGCAATAAAAACATACCTATTTTTTTTATTTGTTCTCTATCACGAATCATATAAAACATAACAACCGGCACTAATAATGCCGTGGAAGCAATAGTTATTAATGTAGAAGGTGAAAAATTATTTATTAAATTTAACGCTTTTTGCGATATACTTTCATCAATTTTTATATTATTAAAAATTTCTTTTAAAAAAGGCACTTTTAAAAAGATAAAAGATATATATTTTTTTGCCATTTCAACATACTGCGGTAAAAAAACAATTAAATCTTTTATTTGCTGAACAAAAACAGGAACAAGCAAAACAAAAAAAGCAATTAAAATTACAATTAATAGTAAAAAACCAATTAGTGTTGCCCATGTTTTTGGCGCTCTTTTTTCTAATATTTTAATAAAAGGCAATACAATATACGATAAAATAGTACAAGCAATAAGCAAACCCAGCACCGTCAAAACTGCCTTGCGTGCAAAAAAGAATATTATTAATAAAAGTAATGATAAAATTATAATATATAGTATTTTTTTCTTATTCATAATATCTCCTTTTATGTAGGGGCTAAGCCCCCTAAACTACATATTAAACATTTGTTTAGCGGCACGCTTGCCATAACGGTAAATTCTTCTAACACAAGGTTTACTCATAGAAAGATATGCACCTGCAACCATTCCTGCTGCTACACCTGTTACAACCATAATTCCTGTACTAACCAATTTCATAACAACACCTCCCTTTATTCTCTGTTTATAATAATTAGACCTTTTTCTGTCATAGAAATATTCTTAATATCAACAATATCCCTGCCATAAATCATATCATCAATAAACCCTTTTTTAACACTAACACTATCAATTTTCAATTTTACAGGGTCAAAATATATATCACCAACACTGCCTGCAAAATAATCTTTATCTTTGTATATACCAAATCCACTTTGCGCATACTCTTCGTAAAAAAATCGTTTGTATCTGATTTTATCTTTATCGATAACTGCGCCGTTTCTGTCAAGATGCTTAATGCCTGATTTATCAACGTAGAACTTGTTTCTTATTATTCCTGAATTGCCGATACAGGTAATGCCTCCGATATCTTTTTGGGTAATATTTATTAAAAAATCAGTTATTCTGCCTATAATTTTACCCTGGCAATACACATCAATTCCGATATAACTGCTTAACGCTTCCATACTTCCACCTTTTAAATTATTATAGAAATATTATTGCCGATTAATTGATTTTTTAACACCAAAAACAAAAAAATACTGTTGGAAAAATCCAACAGTACTTTTTATTTATTTAATAAATTTTTTACAGCATTAACAACTGTATTGGCAATATTTATTGCTTCATCTTCAGTTGTTAAATGGCTTAAAGATATTCTTATTGTGCCAAACATTTCAGCATCACTATTTATGGCTTTTATTACATGTGATGTTTTAACAGAACCTGCAGAACACGCTGCACCATTAGAAACAGCAACACCCATTGCATCAAGCAAAACAACTAATGCATCTGATTGAATGTTTGGAAAACTGATACTGATATTACCGTTTATCCTTTGAGTAGGATGACCATTAAATATTGCTTGCGGCAAATTATTTTTTATAATTTCTTTTACCGTATCACTTCTTTTTGTTAAAATGCAATTATTAATATCAAAATTTTCATATAATTTTCTTAAGGCAACAGACATACCTACAATTAATGGCGTATTAGATGTTCCCGGTCGTCTATCTCTTTCTTGAGAACCACCATAAAACATATTAGAAATTTTTGTACCACTTTTTATATACAAAATTCCAATGCCTTTAGGACCATAAAACTTATGTGCAGAAAGTGACATAAGTGAGATATTTGATTTTTTTACATCAATTTTTAAACTACCGATGGCTTGAACAGCATCTGTATGGAATATGATATTATTCTCTTTTGCAATTTTGCCAATTTCATCAATATCCTGAATAGTTCCTATCTCATTATTAGCGGCAATAATCGAAATAATCGCAGTATCTTCACATATAGCGTTTTTAAGAGCGTCTATATCAATTTTTCCATATTTATCAACAGAAAGATATGTTACCCTTATTCCCTTTTTTTCAAGAAATTTGCAACAATTCAATATTGCGTGATGTTCTATCGAAGTTGTAATTATATGTTTTTTACCTGTTGCTTCTATTACACCCTGTAGTGCCCAGTTATCACTTTCTGTTCCGCCGGAAGTAAAATATATTTCATTTTTATCAGCATTAAGAATCTGTGCAATTTCTTTTCTTGCTTTTTCTATTAAATACGAAGTTTCCCTACCAAACAAATGAACGCTTGATGCGTTTGCAAAATCATTTTTTAAACAAGCATACATTTGTTCAACAACTTCTTTATCTACAGGAGTTGTTGAAGCATAATCAGCATAAATCATAAAAACATCCTTTATATTTTTTATAATTAAATGCTATCATAATATTTTTTAAATGTCAATCATAACACAGATAAAATTATATTTTTATATCCATCAAATATCACATTGTAAAACCCAACAAAACTTTGAGGTCTGTATTGCTGATATAATCTTTTTACTTCGTTAAAATCTTTGTTATTAATTCTTATAGATAATCCGCACCCAACAAAAATTTCTTTAGGAGTATTAACAATTTCACTTTCTATCCCTGAACTTTTAATTAATTTTTGAAACCCAAACACCTGTGTTCGCGAACGGAGAACTATTAAGATAAATTCATTCATAATATTGTGACCTCCAACTGATGCATTTAATATAATATATTATGTGCAGTAAATAAAAGTGAACGGAGTATTTTATGATATATCTTGATAATGCTGCCACAACACTTTTAAAACCTCCTGAGGTTTATACAAAAAGTGATGAAATTTTAAAAAAATATTCTGCAAACGCAGGAAGAAGCAGTCATATTGCTTCCATTAAAGCGGCAGAAATAATTTATACAGCACGCTATACAATTGCCGATTTTTTAAATATTAATAAACCTGAAAATGTTGTTTTTACATTTGGTTGCACTGATTCACTGAATATGATTATAAATGGCTTGTTTAATTCCGATGATCATATTTTAACAACAGTATATGAACACAATTCTGTTTTAAGACCTCTTGAAAATCTAAAAAACATTAAAGGTGTAGATTACACAGTAATTATGCCTGATGAAAATGGTATAATTACAGAGGAAAGCCTAGAAAAAAGTATTAAAAAAAATACAAAAGCCATTATCGTTAACTATGTTTCAAATGTAACAGGCATTAAACAGAACATGAATATATTTTCTTCATTCAAAAGAAAGCACAATCTACTTTTGATTATTGATGGTGCGCAGGCTGTAGGAGTACAAAATCTTGATTTTGATTATGATTATATTTGCTGTGCAGGTCATAAAGGGTTATATGGCCCACAAGGAATCGGAATTTTAGGAATAAAAAACGATTCATTTTTACCCAGACCTTTCAGATTTGGTGGCACAGGAACTGCTACTTTCAGCCTTGACCAACCAAATGATATGCCTGAATACCTTGAAAGTGGAACTCTTTCAGTACAAAATATTGCAGCACTAGAACAAGGCGTTATTTTTTGTAAAAGAAACAGTGAAAATATATTAAATCATGAAAAAAAATTAACACAATATCTTATTGATAATTTAAAGCATATAAGCTCAGTTAAAATATATTCACCGCATTTATCAAAAAGTGGTGTTGTTGCTTTTAATATTGACAATATTCATTCAAATGAAGTTGCTGAAATTTTAGATAAAAAATTCGGAATTTGTTGTCGTGGCGGTTTTCATTGTGCCCCACTTTTGCATAAATACCTTAAAACTGAAAGCACAGGCGCTGTAAGAATAAGCGTTGGCTATTTTAACACAATGGAAGACATTTTATATTTAATAGATGCAGTTGAAAAAATTGTAAAAAAATAAGGGGGAATCTCCCCCCTTATTTTTTTATAACACCCATTAGTTTTTGCAATTTTGCTTTTTGCTCATTATTAAGCATTGGCGCGATTGTTGAAGCAATATTATCTATTTTTTCGTTTGTTAAAGAACCGTCTTTTTTGCCTTTTTCAACTGCTTTTGAAAGATCTTTTAATATTTCAGCATCGCTTTTGCCTTCATACTGTTTTGCCATACCTTTTAATTTATCAAATTGTTGTTTTTGTTCTTTATTTAAGTTGTTTTCATTTACATTATTATTTGAAGAATTTGACCTTAATGTTCGTTTCAATTTTAAATCACCTCTATACAATTTATGCACAAATAACAAAAAAGTGCATATAAATATAACGAGGTGATTTTTATGACTGACCTTACCCCACTAATATTTATTCTTGCATTAACAAACAAAAACGGCTTCAACAGCATAAAAAATGCTTTCGAAGCCGCAGATGGATTTACAACAAAAATAAATAATATAACAAACATGATGTCTATGTTACCTAATTTTACGGGATTATTAAATAATATAAATAATTTTAGCGGACAAAGTTCCCCGCAAACCAGTGAAAATTATGTTGATACATTAAAAGACATTATGTCCAATTTAAAGTAATATTTTTTTTGCATTTAATAGTTCAAAATCTTCCTCATTATGAGTAACTATAATAAATAATTTTGTTGTTGCCATTTCATTTATAATATCCCTTACTTTTTGGGCATTAACCTTATCTAACGCTCTGAAGGGTTCATCAAGAAGATATATGTCTGTATCAACTGATAATCCGCGGACAAGCGCGCATCTTCTTTTCATTCCGCCCGAAAGTTCTTGTGCTTTTTTATCCTGAAATTCGGTGATTCCCAAATAATTCATATACTCTAAGGCAGTTTTTTCATCAGGCTCAACAAGCATAATATTTTGTTTTGCACTAAGCCAATTCAACAATCTATCTTCCTGAAAAATATAACTGATTTTACCGTTAACAGATATTTCCCCTTTATACTTAATCAATCCTGCTATAGCGTTTAAAAGCGTTGTTTTGCCCCTGCCAGATGGTGCATATATACAATACACGCCACTATTGAATTCGATATTTATATTTTCAAGAATTGTTTTCTCAAATTTTACGGTTAAATTTTTTATTTTTATCATGTTAACCCCGCAAATAAAAACTTTTTCTCAAGTTTTTTAAGCACATATTTTATTATCCATTCAAGCAAAAGGCTTATAATAATGATAACTGTTGTCCATGCAAAAACATCTAATGTTTCCAAAATGCTTTTGGCATAAAATAAATTCGTTCCAATGGAGTTTTTAGGCTGACAAAGAACTTCTGCTGCAACACCTGCTTTCCAAACAAGCCCCGCACATGTGCAAAGTGCTGATGTAAAATATGGCAAAACACCCGGAAAGTATATATATTTTATTTGACGTGATTTTTTTATATTATATACTTTTGCAAGTTCTTTATAGTTTTTACCAATGTTTTTAATTCCTGTTGAAACATTTCCCCAGATAACAGGAACGACCATTAAAAATGAAACAAATACAGGAATATTTTCCCTATCAAGCCAAATCCAAGCAAGCATAATAAAAGAAGCAATAGGTGTTGCACGAATAATCAATTTTAATGGCGAAAAAAGTTTTTCAGCAAAATTTATACTGCTTATAAATGCCATAAAAAGCCCTGCAAATACACCAAGAATGAAACCTATAACTATTCTTACAACGCTTGAACACACATCAAACCAAAATACTTTTGTTTGTGAAAGAATAAATATTCTTTTTAGAACATCTAACGGTGCACAAACAAACAATGAATTATTAACAATCAAATAAACACCCTGCCATATGATTAACCATATGGCAGTTATTATTATTGGGGTTAATATTTTTTTAATAATAGAAGTCTTCACCCGGTAATGCACCGCCTATTGATTTTTTATCGCTATCAAATAAAATCTGAAGATATGGTTTGGTTTTTGTTTTCATTTCTTCACCTGAAATTGTGACCATTTTACAGTTTGGAATAGCATTTTTTGCTATTAACTGATTAGGAACTATCTTATAATTTGCAATAATTTGTGATGCTTCATCATGATTTTCGTTAACAAATTTTACCGATGCTGTATATTCTTCTAAAAATTTCTCAACCGCTTTGGGATTTGAATCCGCAAAATCTTTTCTTACAACAAGGCAGCCCATAGAAAATAACGAACTATTGTTTGTTGCATCATTCCATGCTTTATTAAAATCAACGGCTATTCTGAAACCGGCATTTTTTGAAAGAATTGTTGAAACTTGCGGTTCAGGAATAAGTATTATATCCGCATTACCTGCTAAAGCCTGAGTTGCAAGTTCTTCATGGGTTGAAAAGTATTCAACCTGACAATTAATATTATTAGCCTTTAAAACATAATCAAGTGCATATTGTGGAGTTGCCGCCTGACCTGAAGAATATATTTTTTTACCTTCAAGGTCATTTATTGAATTAATTGTTTCGCCTTTTTCAAGAATATAAAGCACGCCTAACGTGTTAAGCGCAAGAAGCTTTACCTGACCTTTTGTTTTATTATAAAGTGTTGCTGCAAGATTTGTTGGCACTGCAGCAATCTGGAATTCACCGTTAATAATCAAACCTGTTAAATCAGTTGGCGCTTTAAAGAGTTCAAATGTATAGTTATTAGCAGTTTTTTTTGCGTCACTATCTGCCATAAGTTTGGACATTCCCATTCCTGTTGGACCCATTAGCGCTGCAACTTTAATATCAACTGCGTTATATTCATCATCTGCTTGTGTGTTTTCTTGGTTATCGCAGCCTGCAAAAACTGTTATTACAAGTGACAAAATTAAAAACAAACTAAAAATCTTTTTCATAATTATTCTCCTTTATATATTTTTGTTGATAATACACTTTTGGCATTAACGCCTTCTAATCTGCCAAGTTTGCCGCACAACGCACCGATACGATCGTTAGTGCCATCAACCATAACAGAAATTATACATATACTTCTTTTTTCGTAAGGAATACCCATTCTGCCTATAATTATATCTGAAAAATCACTTAAAAGTTCATTAACTGATTCAGCAGATTTTTTAGGATCATCTATTACGATTCCAACAACGCCTATTCTGTTTTCCATTTTACCTCCATAAAAAAATTCTCTTTACAAAACACAAGTAAAGAGAATTAAAAAATACTATTAAATTTCTGCTTTACCTGGGCTTAGTAATAACCTTGCTTTCAGTGATATATAAACCGTCTCCATGTCAGAACGCATCCTTCACTTTGAACACCTTTATTATAAAACATAATAATTAATTTGTCAATAATTTAACAGCCTTTTTAAATTGTAAATCATTTTCCATATTTCTTAGCCAATATTTTTGGCTTAATTCTTCAGAAAGTTCTACATTATAATCAGGTTCAATGCCTTTTTCATGAATGCATTGACCGCTTGGCAGATAATATTTACCTGTTGTTAACTTAAATACGCCACCGTTGGTTAAACTATAACTTGTTTGCATAATTCCTTTGCCAAATGTTTTTGTGCCAACTATTTTTGCATTAACAACATCTCTTAAAGAGCCTGCAAAGGCTTCTGATGCGCTTGCACTTGATGCATTAACAAGCACACATATCGGTTTATTTATATATTCAGCATCAGAGGTAATTACGTTATTTTTATTACCGTGCCTATCCATCGCATAAAATATTTCAGCTTCGGGCAACAAAACATCGGCAATAGAAGCAAACACTGAAAGTTCGCCTCCACCATTATCCCTTATATCAACCAATATACTTTCGTATTGATTTTCTTCACCAAATTCAATTGCTTTTTTAAAATATTCAGCAGCATTGCCACGGAATGAAATAATTTTCACATACAGTATTTTTGTATTTTCAATCATACTGTATTCGGTCATTTGCCGTTGACCGTTACTGCGTTGAACATTAAAAGTTAGTTCTTTATTATCCCTTAAAACAGTGATTTTAACACTTGTTCCTTCTTCGCCCTTAACTTTAGAACTTATTTCTTCTAAAGAGAGGTCGGCTACAGCCTCATTATCAACTTTAATTATAACATCATTAACTTTAATTCCCGCGCTTTTTGCAGTTAATCCTGAATAAACATCGACTATTCGGCATTCATTACCTTCCATTACAATCTGAACACCTATTCCGCCTTCAACAACACCTGAAACCGAGTTATTATACTCTTTTAACTCATCAGCAGTAAAATAATATGCATAAGGGTCATTTAAAGAAGCCGCCATTCCTTTTAATGCAAAATCAACAGTGTAATCGCCATCCTGCTCATTGATAGCTGCATCGTTAATTATTTTTGCCGCCTGATTTAAAGCCCTTGTTTGTTCAAATGTTAATGAACCACTATTAATATAGTTGTTAAAAAAATATCCACCGCAAAAACTTATTATAATTATTAATAGTATGGATACAAACGATGTTCTTTTTTTTCTCATAAATTATTTTAACACCTTATTTGCTGCAATATATATTCTGAGCGCAACTGCTTCGTTAAAGTTACGCATATTAAAACCTGTTTCTTTTTGAATTTTATCAAGTTTATAAATAAGTGTATTGCGATGAAGATAGCAAAATTTTGCAGTTTCGCTTATATTCAGATTATGCTTAAAAAACTCCTGCGCAATTTCAATAGTTTCACTATCAAGTGTTTTACGAACTTGTTCTGCTTTTTCTTTTAACCCGTTTACCGCTTCACTTGGAAGTTCTGAAATTATAAGTTCAGGCAAAATATTTGAATAAAACCACACACCGCCTGAATAAGATAGTTTTTTACCAACCCTTATTGCAGAAAGTGCCTGTTCAAAAGCAAAAGAAAGTTGTGATGCATTATCACAGATACAACTTACGCCAATATTATAATCGGTGTTAAGTTCTGCAAATGTTCCACCGATTGCATCAGCCATTTCTTCAGCCAAGATATCATCTTCAAGGCAAATAACGGCAATACGGTGCCCATCAAGACCGATTACGGTTATGGAATCATCATCAAAGATTTCTTCTAACGGCGTAACAAATCCTGAAATATCTTCATTTAATTCAGCAACAAAAACTCTTCGCGCATCATCAAACATAAACGAATATCTTGTACACATATTTTTTATATCTGTACCGTTTATTCCAAAAAGAAGGTTTTTGATAAATTCGTTTTTGGTAAGTCTTTTGTTTTCATTTTTCTTTTCAACAAAATTCTCAAGCGCCTTTTCATCGGCATAAATAACAGAGATACTACCGTCACTTAAGCGTGAATATAATCCCCCGTTTTCAATTAACGGAAGATCCTCGCTTAAAATATGTGCAGGTAGTTTATCAAACAGGCTATCGTCACCTGCTATTTTTATACCTGATTTATCATAAATTGCAGTTTTCATAATAATCACCGCAATAATTTTAACATATTTTTCAAAAAATTAAAAGCAAAAAATTAATTAAGTTTAATTTCCTTTGATTTTTCGCCTTGTAATCCGCTCCCGTTAACATTAATTATCTTATGAACAGGCACAATATAATAAGAATCATCTTGATTATATTCTTTATCTGTATAGATTAATTTTTCGCCCTTATTTCCCCACAGAACAGCAACTTTTGTATTATTTTTATATATAATATAATCAACAAAATTTTGTTTTGCATTAAACGAAATTTCCATATGACGCAATTCATTTAATTGTGCATAAATTTTATCTATTTTTTGAGGACTCTCCCAATAATCACTTGAATATTTAGGACAATTATCAATATCAAAATATTCTTTTATAATATTGTTTTTGGGCGTATATTCAGTTGCAAGATATATTTTATTTTCTTTTTTTAAAGAGTATGCATCAATTTCTTTATATACAACCGATTCAGGCATAATAAATGATTCATATTGATATTTATTTACTATCTTATTGAAAATATAATAAACTATTTGCGATGGATATGAACTTCCCGTAACTGAACTATCAAGATGATTCTCACTATCAGTTTTATCATATCCCATCCAAACACTTACCGTATGGTTTTTTGTATATGCTGTTGAAAGTGCATCTGAATTTCCTTGTGTATAAGCAACTGTTCCTGTTTTGCAAGCAACAGGATATTTTAATTTATTTAACGGGTTATTTGTCTGCTTTGAAACTTCGCACAATATATCTGTTATTATAAATGCAGTACTATCCTTAAAAACATGTTTTTCCTGTGTTTGATGTTGATAAAGAATATTACCATCATAATCAGTGATTTTTTCAATACACCAAGGCTCAACATATTTTCCATTCATAGCGAAGCATCTGTAAGCGCCTGCTAATTTTAAAACAGATGTTCCATATTTCATTCCGCCTAACGAAATCGCTAAATTTAAATCACTATCATCAAATTCTATTCCTGCATTTTTTGCAAATTGTTTTGAATATTCAACCCCTGTTTTATCTAAAAGATCAACTGCAGGTATATTTAATGATAACTTCAGCGCATCTCTTACCGTTACCTTACCGTAATATACATCCTTATAATTTGTAGGACGATATCCGTTAAAATCTTTTCTATAATCATCAAGAATTGTTGCTGATGTTATTGTACCTTTTTCAAAAGCAGGTGCATACACCAGCACAGGTTTTATACATGAACCCGGTTGCCTGTTTGCAGTTGCCCTGTTAAATAGGCGCATTCCCTGATGTTCACGGCCACCTATCATCGCACTTATGCCGCCTGAATTATTATCTATTACTACCGATGCAGACTGAACATCTTTATTGGGAAAATTATTTTCATCATCATAAATATTTTGCAATTCTGTTTGCAAATACGAATCAAGCGTAGTATACACTTTATATCCGCTTCCCATAAAATCACTTACAGAAATCCCTAAAACTGATGCGCCTTCTTCAAGCACATAATCAGTAAAATACCCATAATCACCGATTTTTTCCTGTTCAACAACGGTGATTTTTTCGTTTTTATATTGCTCAAACTCACTTTGGGAAATAAAGCCATATTTATGCATTTGCGAAAGCACCGTGTTTCTTCTTGAAATGCATTTTTCCATATTAATATGGGGAGCATATTTATTAGGTGCTTTTAAAATTCCGATTAAAACTGCACTTTGCGGACAACTAAGATCTTTTGCATCGATTCCGAAATATGCTTTTGCGGCAGCTTGTATGCCATATGCACCTCTGCCAAAGTACACAAAATTCAGATACATTTCCAGAATTTCATTTTTATCATATTTTCTTTCAAGCTGAAGCGCTAAAATTGCCTCATTTATTTTGCGCATTATAGTTTTTTCATTTGACAAATGTGAATTCTTTATAAGTTGTTGTGTAATTGTGCTTGCGCCTTCTTTAAAATCACCTGCTTTTATATCAGCCAATATTGCGCCGATTATTCTTTTAATATCAATACCGTTATGTTGATAAAATCTGATATCTTCTGTTGCTATTAACGCATTCACTGTATGTTTTGGAATTTCTTCAAAGTTTACATTTTGTCTGTTTTCACCACTGTTGATTTTTGCACATACTTCATTATTTTTATCAAAAATTGTAAGCGTTTGGCTAATATTTGTTATTTTTTCAACTGATAAATCAGGTACTTTAAAAATCAAAAATGCTGATATTAAACATAATATAAGTATTAAAGAAAATAGAACTAATCTGAATTTTTTTATTTTTTTCATAAAATCACCTGTTTTTATTATTCGTACAAACAAAAAAAATATTCAAATTATTGCCAAGCAAGGAAACATATGTTATACTATACATATAAAAATTTTAAAGGTGAATTTTATGATTTGTAATAAATGCGGTGCAAAAAATAATGATACTCGTACAAAATGTTTTCATTGCGGTTATCCTCTTGAAAAAACCGAAACTTCAATAAACACCCCCGCAAAAAATGATGCAAGCAATCTTGTTATTGAAGAATTTACTGTTGAAGATGCAATCACGGAAGAATCAGATGAGCAAACAGATTTTGTTGAAACTAAAAACATAGAATCTGATGATTTTTATATTGAAGAAACCAATGAAATTTCTGATGAAAATATTATTGAAGATGAAGAACTTGATATTTTTCTTGACAATGAAAATTTTGACGAAGAATTTGAACAAGATATAATTAACAATAAAACTAAAAAAGATATTAAACCTTCAAATTCAAATAAAAACTCCGCTTTTACAGTTGCAATATGGATATTATGTTTAGTGTTTATAATTGGCTCTATTCTTGTTGGTACATTAATATATCAATACATTTCGGATAATAATGATATAAATATAGATCCTACTAAAAACACCGTTAGCAAACTTAATTTACCTAAACCCGAAATCACAAAACTTAAAGATAATAGCGGTATCGAATATGTACATGCTGTTTTTAAAGGCACTTCCGGTGACAGACTTCATCTTAAATGCAATAACACATATCACACATTTATTACAGATACCCTTGAAGTTGACCTTTACCTTGAGGATTTGTTTGACATAGAATATGAATTTATCGATTCAACCGTTAATGCAAATTTAAATGCGTACTATGTTCGTGATAGCAAAGAATATTCATATGATGCAAATTCATTTCAAATGACCGTGCCTGAAGCCGATCTTGATACAAGTAAGTTATCAAGCCAGAATATTAAAGTATATAATGATAAATACCAGATCGAATTTTGGACTTCATCAAACGCAAAAGTTGAACTTAACAACAAAAATATAACTTCTTCTATGGATGGCACAGGCAATTTTAAATACGAAGTTAATATTGAACCTGATTCAAAAAACACTTATTCTCTTTCTGTTACACAACCATACAGAATTCCAAAAACGATTGTTTTTGTTATAAATAGAGATCCATTACCTGTAACACTTACAGTTGCTGCAAATAATTCTGAATCTATCAGCGACAATACAATTACACTTAAATGCCAGACAGAAGAAGGCGCTACCATTACATCAAACCTTCCTATAATCCAATCAATTAAAAACGAATTATATAACACCTGTGAAATAACATTAAGCCTTGAAAACTGCGATTATGGTGAAATTGAGGCACTTATCACAGCAACAAGTTCTAAAGGCACATCAACTAAATCACACAAGTTTATGTATTGGCCTGACGAAAAAACAATAACCACATCTTCTAATAAATTTACTTCGGCTGTAGCAACAAATCCTGCAAATTATAAAAACAGAAATTATGTTTTAAATTCAGTTAAAGTAACAAAAAATATTGGCGCTAACACATTTGAAGGTGTTGTAAACCTTAATGGAGTTGACTATACTGTAATAATTGATCGCAAAGATGTTTCATCAAATGTAATTATCGGTTCAAATTATAAAATCTTTGCACAATGCACAGGAAACAGCCAAAACAATTCTTCCGTTTTCCGTGCGTGGTTTATATATAATGCATAGTTAATAAAAAATTAAAAGGCTATCTCATTAATTTGAGATAGCCTTTTTTATGTAGTTCCTAATGTAACATCAAATGTCAATTCAACATTTTTTCTTAAAACAGTTATTTTTACTTTTTCGCCTGTTGTTGCCTTATTTAAACATGATATTAAATCTGCAACTGTATTTATATTGATATTATTATATTTAATAATTATATCGTTGGTTTTTAATCCTGCCTTTTCTGCTGCACCGCCTGAAATAATTTCGGCAATTACAACGCCTTTATTACTGTTACCAACATAAATATCAAGAGATGCTCTTTTTACTTTACCATTTTTAATCAACTGGTCAGAAATATCTTTTGCAACATTTATAGGTATTGCAAAACCCATTCCTTCAACAATAGCAGAACTATCAGTAGATGAGGTTTTCATAGTATTAATGCCTATTACCTCACCATTTATATTAAATAATGGTCCACCGCTGTTGCCTGAATTAATGGCTATATCCATCTGTAACATTTCATATCTGTTATTATTTGTATCCACAGTTCTTTTAACGCCTGAAATATACCCTACACTCATGGAGAATTCATATCCCATAGGGTTACCGATAGCAATTGCATAAGAACCGATTTTAACCTTATCTGAATCACCTAAAACTGCTACACTAAGTGGTGCATCAGGTTCTATTTTAATAACAGCAACTTCCGTTCTTTCATCGTAACCTATAATTTTAGCATCATAACTTTTGCCATTATAAAGCGTTACTTTAACGCTTGACATATCCTGAACACAATGTGTATTTGTTAAAATATATCCATCATCTGAAATAATAAATCCTGAGCTTTGACTATATGGCACTAGTTTGCCATCAGAATTTATATATGAATCAAGAATAACTACTGTTTCGCAGTTTTTATTATACAATGATGTAAACACAGATTCTTCAATAAATAGTTGTTCATTATTGCCATTATCTAATGTTGGCTTAGGCGAACTTGTTGCAATAGGCGGTTTTTGGTTCACCGTTATTGTAGGCATAAAAAAATATGTTAACGATGAACTTAAAACAACAATTAAAATTACAATAATAATTATTGAAGTTAAACTGAAATTTTTTTGTTTTTCGTCTCCAACAAAAATATCTTTCATTATATTTCTCCTGCATATTGTAGTGTAAAAACAAACTCAGTACCTTGATTTAAATTACTTTTGACTGTGATGTTTTCGTTGTGCTGATCAATTATCGTTTTAACGATGGATAAACCTAATCCTGTACCTGTTTTGTTTCCGCTGCGCGCTTTATCGACGGTATAAAATCTGTCCCAGATAAATTTAATATCATCATCATTTATACCTGCGCCCTCATCTTTAACCGAAACATAAACTTTATTACCCTGTAACGAAGTAGAAATAGAAATAACTTGATCTTTATCCGTAAACTTTATCGCATTATCAATAAGGTTTTGCAATACTTGTTCGATTTTATCACTGTCAGCATAGACAAATAAAGGTTCATCAGATATATTAATTTCAGGAATTATACCTTTTAATTCAATTTTTTGGCTTAATCTTATAACAACATGACGGATAAGTTCATTTATATCCGTTTTTGCCATAGAAATTTTATCTCTGCCCGATTCAATTCTACTTAAATCTAGCATTGTTTTTACAAGTTTTGTAAGGCGTTTAACCTCTGAAGAAACAATCTCAAGATACATACGATGTTTTTCTTTAGGAATTGTTCCATCAAGCATACCCTCAACAAAACCGTTTATACTTGTCATTGGTGAACGCAATTCATGAGCGGCATTTGATACAAAATCCCTTTTTGAAGCATCGGCAATTTTAAGATCTTCCGCCATCTTATTGAAACCTTCTGCAAGTTGCCTGATTTCATCATATTCCTTGAAATTTACGCGAGTATCAAAACCGCCTTTAGCAATTTTTTCTGTGGCGTTATTAAGAATTTTTACACGCCTGACAATTTTGTTTGTAAGCGTATAAACTATAACAAGGCCAAGCAAAGAAACTAATATTGCCGGAACCCATAACGTTGCAACAATATGCGAAAAAGCTTCATTAACAGGTGCAAGTGACGAATTTATAATAAGAATTGCCCAAGGTTTAGCATCTTTTGCACTGTTTGGATACATAATTGGATATGCAATAGTTGAAACATTTTCATCCATTTCCGAATTATAATAATTGGAACGAATATAAATATCTTCATTATTATAAACGGTATTAAAGATATCCTCTTCAACAAGCAAATCTGTTTCATACACCGTCATTTTATCGGCGCTCATATTAAAGAAAAGACGCTTAGAAGTAGTATTTACTATCTGTATTGTTGCATCAAAATCTTTAGCCATAGTCATCAAAACAGGAATGGTTTGTCCGTTTTCCAAATCAACTATAGCAAGAGAACCATCGGCATACATATTTGCTATTTGTTCAGCACATTCAACAACACTGTTTTCACGCATAACAGTAAGATTTTTTCTGTATGAAATGGTTAATGTACCACCAAGGCATGCTAAAAAACCAACAACTATACCAACATAGATAGCAAGAAGTTTTGCATGAAGCGATTTGAAGATCATTCTTCAGTTACCTCAAACTTATAACCAATACTCCAAACTGTTTTAATATTCCAAAAATCACTTTTGCCGATTTTTTCACGGATACGCTTAATATGAACATCAACTGTTCTTGAATCACCATAATATTCAAAGCCCCAAACATGCTCAAGTAATTGTTGGCGTGTAAATACTTTCTGGGGATGTGAAGCAAGATAATAAATAAGTTCAATTTCCTTAGGAGGCATTTCTATCTTATTACCCTTATAAGTAACTGTATAATCTGTTATGTTAATTATAAGATCTTTATACTCAACTATCTGACCAACCTCTTCCCTTTGAACGCTGCGCCTTAAAACTGCCTTTATACGCGCAATAAGTTCTTTAGGTTCAAACGGCTTAACAACATAATCATCAGCGCCAAGTTCAAGTAAAAGAACTTTATCAAAGGCTTCGCCTTTAGCAGAAAGCATAATAATAGGTGTATTATCGATTCGGCGGATTTCATTACAAACCTGCATTCCGTCAATTCCGGGAAGCATAATATCAAGCACTACAAGTTTAGGCTGAACTGCCTTAAACATATTTACACCTTCTAAACCATCTTGGGCTACATAAACTTCATAACCTTCTTTTTCAAGATAAAGTTTAACAACCTCAGATATGTGTTTATCATCATCAACAACAAGAATTTTTGTTTTATTTAACATAAATATCCTCCTAAAATAAGCATAAAACTGCATTTATAGACATATTATACCACAACTTTTGCTTTTTTGACAAATTTTTTTATCCATTAAACTCAACAATTGTTACCCCTGCATCGCCTTCACCATAAGTGCCTAACCTGAACGATTTAACTTTCTTATTTTGGCGCAAATATTGCCAAATGGCATTTTTTAATGCACCTGTGCCTTTGCCGTGTATTATAGTTACAGAGCCTAGATTTCTTCCGTATGCAAGGTCAAGATACAAATCAACATTTGCAACTGCCTCATCAGCAAGTTGCCCGCGAACATCTATAGACATAGGAACATTTGTATTGGTTCTATGCACACTTAATGTGGAATTTAATTGATTTTCTTTTTTTTGTTTGGAAACCGCAAGATATTTTTTGTCAATTTCCATTTGAATTATTCCCACATTAACAAGCGCTTTTCCTTTAGAATTTGGAATAGAAACTAATGTTCCTTCTTTATCAAGCGATGTAATATAAACATCCATGCCTAAAACATAATTTTTAATCGCTTCACCTTTTTTTAATTCTTGCTTTTCTTCTTTTTCTTCTACATTAATTTTTTTCTTTAATTCTCTTGCCTTAAATATTGCCGATGGATCCGCACTATTTTGAATATCTTTTAATTCATCAATAACTTTCGTTACTTCTTTTAAGGCATTTTCTTTTATTATCTGCGCTTCTTTTGATGCTTGTAAAAGCATCTTTTCTCTTTCTTTTATAATATCCTGCTTTTCTTTATCAAGTTTGCGTTTTTGGATATCTATTTCATTTTTTATCTGTTGTGCTTCAGTTTTCTTTGCCTGCGCAGATGCCCTGTATTCTTCAGCATTTAAAAGAACTTTATCTAATTTTCTTTTATCATCATCAACATAGCTACGAGCTCTATCTATAAGATATCTATCCAAACCAAGTTTTTGAGAAATCAAAAATGCATTACTGTTTCCAGGAACACCCACCATAAGTTTATATGTTGGTTTAAGCGATTGAACATCAAATTCAACTGATGCATTTTCTGCACCTACATGTGATAAAGAATATGCCTTTAATTCGGCATAATGGCTTGTTACAACTGTTCGTATTCTGCGTTTACGCAATTCTTCCAAAATAGATAAGGCAAGTGCTGCGCCTTCAGTAGGATCAGTTCCTGCACCTAATTCATCAAAAAGCACAAGTGAATCAGTTGTAATATTTTTCATAATTTCTGCAATATTTTTCATATGTGAAGAAAAAGTTGAAAGGCTTTGCTGAATACTTTGTTCATCACCTATATCTGCAAAAATATTATCAAAAACAGGAAATTGTGTTCCAATTTCTGCAGGAATATTGAGCCCACTTTGCACCATTAATGAAAACAAGCCAATAGTTTTAAGGGAAACTGTTTTACCGCCTGTATTTGGACCTGTTATCAATAATTGAGTAAATTCTTTACCAAGCCACACATTTATTGGAACAACCGCTTTTTTATCAATTAAAGGGTGTCTGCCTTCTTTTATATAAACATAACCTTTTTTATTTATTTGCGGTGTAATTGCATCCATTTCCCTGCTTAATTTTGCTTTTGCAAAAATTAAATCAAGTTTTGCCAAAAGATTATTATTGCTTTCAAGATTTTTATATTCATAAAATAAACTTTGAGAATATTCCTGCAAAATCCTGATTATTTCATCACGCTCATCAAGTTTTAACTGGCGTATAGTATTATTTATTTCAACAACAGCCATTGGTTCTATAAATAATGTTGCACCGCTTGCTGACTGATCATGAACAATTCCGGGTACTCTGCCTTTATGCGCTGCAACAACAGGAAGAACATATCGGTCATTACGCAACGTAATAATCCCTTCTTGCAATACGCCTTCTTTATCTAAAGAACGAACTAAACTATTAAGCCTGTCCTTAATACTTTCGTTTTGTTTGCGAATCTGCTTTCTTAATAAATTTAATTTAGGGCTTGCTGAATCTGCAATTTCTTCTTCACTTATTATGTCATTATAAATAGACTGCTCAATATCTTTATAAGGAACAAGTTGCCTTGCAAAATCGTATAAACTATCTTCATTTTCTTCGTTACTGTCTAAAATACCATTGCGCGCAAAACGAACCGCTTTTAAAAATGATGCAAAAGATAAAAGTTCTGCCATAGATAGCATTGCCTCTAACTTTATACGCCCTAAAATCGCGCTGACATCATTATATTTAATTATAGGTGAACTACCGCATTTTTCAATAATTTTTACCGCTTCATCTGTTTCTTTCAACAGGGTAATTACCTCATCATATTCATAACTTGGGCAAAGTTCTTGTGCTAGTTGTGCGCCCAAAGAAGATGAAGTATTCTTTTTTAATTCTTCTTTAATTTTATCAAATTCTAATATTTCTAGCGTCTTTTTATTCATTATTAAATTCCATTCGTTTTTTTCTATACTTATTTTAACCTAAAAAACTTCATCTTGCAATAGATTTATTTATATAGTATAATTAATATATAAAAATTTATAGTGCATTTTTTTATATTTTAGTGTATAATAAATACAAACAGTTTTACTTTTGCCGGAGGTTATCTATGAATAATTACAAACCTGTTAAAATCAAAAGAAAAAACCGTGCTGATTCAATGGTTATCAGATCTATAATTTTCAGAGTATTACCAATAGTTTTGGTAGTAATTATTTCAGTATGCGGATTTACAATTTTTAATAAGCGTATAAGTGAAATTCTTGCACATGTTAAACACAATGCTCTTGCTGACCGTGGAACAATTGACGATCCGATGCTTGATAACTATTCACCCCTTGATATTGATTGGAAATCATTATTTTCATCAACAGATGAGAACGGTTTTGATCCATTAGCTCTTTCGCCCTTGGAACTTACCGATGGTTCACGCCCTTCAAATATTTTGGGAACTACTGAATTTGAACAAGCATTAGGCTACACTAACAAGCAATCAACTTTATGGTCAATAAATAATTCAATAAATAAAGATATTACTGCGTGGATATATATGTATGGTATGGGTATAAACTATCCAATAGCACAAGAAAACGGCAAAATTGACTATTATTTAAGGCGCAGTTATGACGGCACACAATCCACATCTGGTACAATATTTATGCCTTCTGCATGCAGCATAAATCCTTTATCACGAAATTTAATTCTTCATGGACATAATATGCGTGACGGAACAATGTTTGCAACACTTACAAATTTCCTTCGTGGTACAAAAGCCTATTACGATTCACACAAATATATTTTTCTTGATACCTTATATGGAACTTACCGATATGAAATTTACAGTGTTTATCAGACTGATCCCGAAGATATTTACTTGCAAGTTGAATTTAGCAGTAATTCAAGTTTCTTAAATTGGTGTAATGAAACATATTCAAAAAGTCTTTTTAAGGATACCGAAACAACATTTACTGCAAATGATAGAATTTTAACACTTTCTACTTGCGATGCAACTAACAAATACCGCATAATAGTGCATGCAAAAATGGTTTACCCAGAACCTGTAGGTGATATTGATTCAGCATTTACAGATAGTGAAACAGGAACACCGCTTCCGCCAGATACTATTAATCCTGAAGAAATTACGCCTACACCTACATTACAACCATCAGCAACGCAAACCCCTAATATTCCAACCCCACCTGTTACTGAAAATGTTTTTTCTGCAGGAAAAGTATTTAAAATTAATTTAACTGATCCTAAAAGTACACTCCGTTTAAGAAATCAACCAAACACTTCTTCTGTTATTGAGGCTGCACTTGCCCACGGTACCAAGGTTACTATTATTTCTGAACATAATGAATGGGTAAAAGTGAAAACTGAAGGTAGTATGGAAGGCTATTTGCAAAAACGATTCCTTATTCCTATTGATGAATTTGTACAAACTACCCCATCTTCTTCTATAGGTGCACCTACAACAAATTTAATTACACCTACACCCGCAATTCCTACTGCTTAATTATTGGAGGTTTAAAATGAGCGAAATTACAGAAGTTCGTAAATCAGGCGGACAATACATATCTATCGGTGATTATAATATAAGATATTTTGAAGAAGGCCAAGGCGAAACCGTTATATTTATTCACGGTTTAGGTCAGGCAATGTATACATTCAGGAAAAACGTAAGAGTTTTATCTGAACATTGCCATGTTATTTCAATCGATTTATTAGGCCACGGATTATCAGATAAACCTGAAATTGATTATACGATTTCAGATTTTTCAAAATTAATCATTGATTTTATGGATGCAATGAATATAGAAAAGGCTTCATTAGTTGGTTTTAGCACCGGCGCAATTATTGCACTAGATACGGCAATTAAATTTCCTGGTTATGTTGAAAAACTTATTCTTTTATCTCCAGGCGGTGTTACAAAAACATATCCATGGCTTATTAAACATTTATCAACACCAATTATATCGGATATTTTATTTACATTCTTCAATAAATCCATGATTAAAAATATCCTTGAAAAAGCATATTATGATCCTGATTTAATTACAAATGACCTTGTAAAGCACTATTTTAAGGTTTTATCCAATAAAGAAAATCTTGATTCAACTATTGTAGCATATTCTAATTGGGACGACAGCAATATTGCTTATGAATTATCTTCTGTGCAAGCACCTGCATACATATTCTGGGGTGAAAACGATGAATGGCATCCTTTAGAAATGCTTGAACTTTACGAAGATGCTCTTTCTGATGTTTATTCTGCAACATTTGCTAATTGCGGACATATGATTCACGAAGAATGCGCTGACGAGTTTAATAAAAAACTGATAGAAATTTTTAAAACTGAATTATAAAAGCAAAAAAGCCACTAGTAAAAATGATATGCACCCCAAAAGTTAGACACTTTTGGAGGTGCATATTTTTATGGCAAAAAAAGGAACAATACAACAAAAATATAGTGCAGATTTTAAGATATCTGTTATAATGGATATGCGAGAACACCA
>SVIH01000007.1 GCA_015069575.1 Clostridiales bacterium | reverse complement strand
GACTGCTCGATAAGGTAGTTAGCGGTTAGATATAAAAAGTTTCCCTTATTTTCGCTCATAAGGGCAAAAACAAGGGAAAATACATAACAGTTGAGTTTGTAATCAACGAAAAACCCAGTAATATCAAAGGTTTTTAGAGTGTAGGACAGTTAATGTCTGATAAATAAAAATTTGTTTAATATTGATATAATCAATATAAAATATGATGGTAAATTAAGTAAGGTGTAATTATGAATAAAGTATATAAAAATGCCCGGATTAACGGCACTATAACAGATATCATAGTTGAAAATGGAATAATTTCAAAAATTGGCAAAGTGATTCAAAGTGGAATTGATCTTCAGGGGCAAACTGCTTTGCCGGGCTTAATTGATATACATATTCACGGTTGCTGTGGCTTTGATACAATGGATGGGGATAAGTTAAACGAAATCTCCAAATTCCTTGCAACAAAGGGTGTAACATCTTTTTTACCAACAACAATGACGGTTGATTTTAATAACATAAAAGATGTAGTAAATAAACCGCTTCCTGAAACTCAAGGCGCAAAAGTTCTTGGATACCATCTTGAAGGCCCTTATATTGCTTCTTCGCGCAGGGGCGCGCAAAATATAAACTATATCCGTAAGCCCCATATTAAGGAATTTGAAAGTTTAGATAATATCTTAATGGTAACTGTTGCACCTGAAACTCAAGGCGGACAGGATTTCATCAAAAACTGTAAAGCTGTTGTTTCTATTGGGCATACAGATGGCACATATGAAGATTGTATTGAAGCAATAAAAAACGGTGCAAAGTGTTTAACACATACATTCAATGCTATGCCACCGCTTCTTCACCGCGAACCCGGTCCTGTTGGCGCGGCAATAATGGGCGATGCCTATGTTCAGGTTATTTCAGATGGCGTACATATTCACCCAAGCGTTATTCAGATGCTCTATCGTACATTTAAAAAGGAAAGAATGGTTTTAATAAGCGATGCTATGAAGGCAACGGGTATGGCTGACGGTTTGTATAAATTTGGCGGTCAAAGTGTAAAAGTTGAAAATTCTGTAGCAAAAACACTTGATGGTGTTGTAGCAGGTAGCACAAGCGACCTTTTAACAGGTGTTAAAAAAGCAGTAGAATTTGGTATTCCAAAAGAAGATGCGATTTATATGGCTTCAAAAACACCCGCCACACTGATGGGTTTAAATAAGGGTGAAATTAAAAAAGGTTTTGATGCTGACTTTATAGTTGTTGATGAAGAACTTAATATTTTAAAAACAATTGTTGGTGGAAACATTGTATTTGAAAAATAGGAGTTAAAATGGAAAATTTAAAAACTATGCCTGTTGTTTATGCAGTAGGTAAAAATTATCAGATTATTTTTGTTGCAAAGTGCGAAATGATTGCATGGGCTAATATTAACGGCAAAGATTATTTTGACCATTCAAATGGTGTTATCAGATCAAGAAAAACAACTCATATTATTTCCGTTCCTATGGATGAATTAAATAAGGCAAAAAAATACACTATTTGCTATATGCCGGTTTTTACACGCAGACCTTTTAATTCTGATGTTGGCCAAATGGTTGAACTAACATTTAATTTCAGACCCGTTGAAACAGAAACAATCAGAATCTACAATTTAACCGATACTCATTCAAAAATAAAAACTCCTGTTCAAGCATCATCTTATAATGAATTTGACCTTTTAATTATGGCAGGGGATAACCCTAACAGTGCGCAAACTATTGAAGAATTTGATACTGTGCACCAGTTGGCAGGAAATGTAACCAAAGGTGAAATTCCCGTTGTGTTTGCAAGGGGAAATCATGATTTAATGGGTGATTGTGCCGAAAACTTTAACGAATACACCCCAACAGAAAACGGTAAATCATACTTTACTTTTCGATTAGGTGATATGTGGGGTATGGTGCTCGATTTAGGTCCTGACAGGCAAGATAATTATGAAGGCTATAATAATACAATGTGCGGTTCGTTTTTTAGAAAAGAAGAAACTAAATTTATTGAGAATGTAATTAAAAACGCTAAAAACGAATATAAGGCTAAAGGTGTAAAAAAACGCATTGTTGTTTGTCACGTTGCATTTACTCAAAAATATTCATATCCTTTTGATGTGGATACCGATTTAATGTATTACTGGTCAAAACTTTTAAGGGAAAAGATAAAGCCTCAGATTTTCTTTTCAGGCCACGATCACGCAACTGCAGTTTATTATAAAGGCGGTAAGCGTGATTCAAAGGGGCAGGCTTGTCCCATAGTTATGGCTTCAAACCCCCATATGAAACTTATGAAAGAAGAAAATATTGATAAGTTTACAGGCGGTTTGGTTGTTGTTGATAAAAAAACAGTAACCGTAACGTATAACGATAATGAAAATAATATTTCAGGCATGGAAAAATTCAGTTTAAAAACAGGAGAAAAAATTGAATAAAAAAACGGTGATTGATTATCAATCACCGTTTTTATTTATTAAAAAACAAGTTTAATTAAATTTTTATCCTTACGGGTAAGTTTATAAGTTGTAAATTCGTCATGCTTTTCGTAAACTTCCAGTTCAGCGCCAATGCATTCTTTTACAACTTTATCGTTTTTAATACTGATGTAAATATCCCTTGAAAGTTCAGGTGCGTTTTGCGCATCAACCTCACTTGTATCAATGATGCAGGTGTCATCTGTAAAATCAAGCTTAAGAAACTTGTTATAAAGCACCTGTGAAGCCGCAAAAGCAATATCTTTTGAAAGCATATAACCAAAAATTTCTTTTTGCCTATTAAGATAATTTGCCCATTTATCAACATTTTCAAGGTTTTTAGATGGATCGGAAGATAAGAAGTTTGGCCAATGTGAACCTAAAATAGCAAATCCTGCAGGTTCGTCATTGTTATCTGTGTTATAAACTTTATCGGCAATTTGTTCAGGCTCAACATCAATTTCATACCATTCAACCATATCACCGCCTCTTGTATTTAAGAAAACGATACTGTTAAGCATTGTTGTTGCGTCATTTAATTCTGCCCAGAAGTTTTTCCAATATTTAATACCGTATTTTTCAGCAACAGCAGCGTATTCAAGAACAGTATCAATGTCTTTATATAAACTTGCAGGCATAATAAAGGTACGAATTTTTTGAGAAAATCCCCAGGAATTATATATCTTAAAGAAAGCATTCAGATGCTCGTCAACATAAGAAGCGGGAACAGGTTTAACAGGGTAGTTTACCTTGCGCTCTTTAGTATCAAGGGGAATATCGTAACTAAAAAACTCTCTTGGATTACCGTAGTTTTCGCCGTTTACCCAATAACCATGCATAAGCCCATGAAAAGCAAGTTCAATATAATCGCTTTTTTCTAACTGTTCAAAACACTTTTGTGCAAGCTCGTAATCAATTTTGCTTGCGCGATCCCAACCTTCTTCATCCCAGGTTGCGTGCTCCATACCACGAAGCACATTATCCTTGTCCCACTCGCCGATAGTAAAACCGCAAACTATCTTCATACCTACTTTTTTACCGATTTCGTTCATTACAACGTAATCTTCTAAAACATGATTTCTATTAATGCCTGTGCGTGCAGGACGGCTGTCTGCTAAACCGTTTTTACCTTCAAACCATCCAAAGTCATCAACTACTACCTGTAACGCTATAGGTACTCTTACACTGTCTTTCATTTTATTATTTCTCCTTGCTGATTTTAGTTAAAATAATTTTATTTATGCCAAATCCGATAAAGGAATAGCGTTCTTTATATGTTTCAGGAAATTCTTTTTCAGTCCAATCACCCTCAAATGTAAAAGAATCGGGGCAAACCAAAGTAAGTTCGTCTTCTTGATGGTGCAAGGGACCAAACGTGTTTCTTAATGAGCCGATAAACTCAAAATGAATATTGTTCTTGCCCTTGTTAAGTTCAATTTCTGCAAAACGATCAAACATAAAGGTTTTTGCAAGTTTATCATTAACATAAAGATTGCATATACTGAATTGTCCGCCAACATCTAAAAGGAACGTACCTTTTTCTGTTTCAATATCCTTATTAACATTAATTCTACCTGAAAAGAAAGGATAAAGCCCGCTTGTAAAATCGTTAATATCAACATTTTCTTCTTGTTTAACCAAGGTAAACGGACCATCATTAAGTTTTGTACCCATTAAACCGTCAGTATATTCTTTTTCAGCTTTAACGCCAAAGGAACCAACTAAAAATACAGGTTCAATTTCCGTATCAAGAGAAAGGCAATTCCTTAAAGATTCCATAACGTCTTGGAATAATACGTCATAAACCTCTTTTGATTGATAATAATTAAATGAAATAACAATCTCATTATTACCAATAACTGCTTGTTCACTGATTGGCGCAAGTTTAAAACATCTATCAATACGCCACTGTTCAGATAAATAAACCGTTTTACCATTAACATTAATATTAATATCATCTAATGGCTCAACAAGTAATTTAAGGTCGCAAGGTATATATTCAGCATTAAAACTGAATTTTAAATAAATTCTGCCCTCAGCCTGTCTTTTAAGTAATAGTTCATGAATATGCTTAATAAAGCGCACAGGTTCATAATTTATGCCATCGGTTGAAACAGAAGCAAAATCAAGTGCATAATAGTTTTCAGGAACGCTATTAAATCTAAAGCCGTCAGTTGAAATTTCAGTGGGTTCTTCGTTTAATATAACAGGCTTAAATTCTAACGGCTTATTTTCTTCTTTAAACACAAATCCGCTTGAATCAAGAATATCAAAAGAAACTAAAATGCCACCGTCAGTCTTTTTAAAATCAACTGCCTTTTCCATTAAAGAAAGCATATCAATTTCATTTACACCCTTGCAATCTTTTATAAACAGAGTGGCGTTTTTCTTTTCTTCGTCTGTTAAGTTTGCGATATAAAAAACTCTGCCTTCTTTTGTTTTTCGGATATTTAAACGAGTTCTTGTTAATTTAGTATCAACAAAGTAAGCATCACGTTCATTTAAAATATCATCAAAGGTAGCAGTAGCCTTTAACCATGAAAGATCGGCTTGTTTTCCGTCAATTCTATAAGGCGAATCCCCTTCAAGCACAACCTTACCGCCACAGGCAATATATTCCTTTAATAAACAGGCAGTAGTTCGGTCAATAGTTTCGCAGTAGGGAACAACAATGTAATCGTATTTACAAGCGCCAATAACGAACTTGTCGTTTTCAATTTTACCGTGGCGTGAAATAATTGATTCATCACCAAAATGGTACTGCACGCAGTTTTCACCGTATTTATCAAGCATCTGAATGAAAGGATTTTCGATATGGCTTGCACATGTTTCCCATTCTTCGCGCTTAAAATATAAATAGAACGAATGCATCGGATGTAAAATCAATACCTTTGCATCGTCTTTGGCAAGGCTTAATGTTGCACCAAGATTTTTAAAATATGTATTGAAAACATATAAATATGAATTCCAGGGTAAATGCTCACTGTAATGTGCGGGGTAATCGTATTTTCTTTCACCGCGTTCAGAGTATGGGTAAAGGTGAGCGCACAAAAGATTAACGCCCCCAACAAATTGCCAGTTAAGTATGCGTTTTAATTCAACAGGGGAAACTGCCCAACCGCAAGTTGCAAAGCTTTCGGTTAAAACTTTTTTCTTGTTTAATTGTGCTGCAACTGAACCTATCTGCTTAGGCGCAAGATCATTATTAATATTTCGGCTAAGATGATCTATTCCCGGAATATGCTCATATTCATAAAAAGGCATAACACCGCCACAACAGCACATCTGAAATGCTATTGAAGTTTCTTCAATAGTGTGCCCTGTTAATTGAACACCGTTTTCATCACACCAGGAATATATCTGTTTAGCAAAATTATCAATATATTTTTTGTGGCACAATGCCCAATAATCGTAACGCTTTTCTTTTGCACCTTCAAAATCAATAAAAAGAGCAGGCAACACATCAAAAACGCTGTAACCATATGTTTTTTCAAATTCAGTTAAAAACGTATCAGACCAGGCTGTAGCGTATCTGTAGTACTGGGGCTCATCAGTAAAGAATCCGGGCATACTTTTGCCAAAATCGTTTTTTAATTCTTTTTTATATTCTTCGTGGGTTTCCTCTATATATTTTTTTACGATGTTTTTATCCATTATATCAACATAGCTAGCATCAGCCTTTTTGTAAATGTTAATAAGCCCGTCTTCGTTGGTATCTTCAAAAATCTGATAGGGAACACCGTTTTTTAAAGAATAAACTGCAAAAGCATTGCTATCATATTTGCCAATAGAATGTTCTAAAAATTTAACAAAATTATTTTCGTCTTTTAAAAGTTTTCCGCCTGCAAAACCACTTGGCCAACCGTTTTCATCATATGCCCAGGCTTCCATCTTTAATTTTTTTGCCTCTTTTACAGAAGCCTTTATACAATCATACCATTCTTTTGAACAATACTCTGTTTTCAGCCCGCCTCTTGCGTGCATAAAAAAGCCGTTAAAGCCGATATCTTTGATATTGTGTATCTGCCTTAACAGTTCTTTTTTTTCAAGTTTATCGTTCCAACTCCAAAATGGCAGTCCGCCAAAGTTTTTTGATTCTTTTTTTATTAATCTGGTGAATTTCATATAAGCCTCTTATATTACTATATTAATATAATTATATCATAGCTCTTTTTGCTTTGTAAATAGTAATATGGAATTTTTAAAAGGTTTTTACAATATAATTTTAGTACAAATTATTGTAAAGGAGAATATTATGAAAAAAATTTTTTTAATACTTTTATGTTTGATTTTAATATTTACAGGGTGCAGTAAAAACAATAAAAACACTGCAACAGGAAGTGTAAATTTTACGGTACTTGATGGCTTTAGCGGGTTACCTGTTGAAAATGTAAAAATCGTTGTTCCTGAAGGTGAACTTATAGGTTATACCGATTCTTTGGGCAAATGCAGTATAAGTGATATTCCTGTAATATTTGATCAACGCTATCCAATAAAACAAGGTTATGGCACATTTTCGGTTTTAGGCTATAAGGAAGGCTATAATGATTATGCGCTATTTTTTGCTCAAATAAATGAACAACAGGAGCGTAATATAAAAATATATATGTTCAAAACGGATACACCCTTTTCATCAGGAACTCCGCTATCGACTATTGAAAGTCCAAATAATGATTGGGTAAAGGATATTTTGGAAAAATATAGAAAATAAATATCCATAATATTGTATAAATATTCAAAAAATTTACAAATAAAATGTTAAAAAACGCTTGACAAGGCAAAAATAACTAAGAAAAAAATCAGCGACAAAAAGTTATCAACAGGTGTGGATAACTCACTTTTCATTTGTGGATAAATTCATATGTACAGTAAAATCGCATTTTTAATTGTGGATAACTTTTTGAAAAAAAAGGTAGTTATTCACAGGTAACTGTCAAAAAGCCCAAAAATGCGGTGTTTAGGGTGTGGATTACTTTTTTTCACATATTTGTTAAAATTGTATTACAAAAACGGTGTTTTTTGCTTATTCTAAATAAAAAATGCAAAAAATGATTATGCATATAATATTCATTATTATGAATGGAGAATTTTATGGGTTTTCGTAAAATTAAGATTATATTAGTGGCAGTTTTAATTTTAAATATTTTGCTGTCTTATTTTTATAAAAATGATAATCTTTATAAGGAATGTTCTTTGGATTATCCCCTTAATGATTATGTTATAGTGCTTGATGCAGGTCACGGTGGTGAAGATGGTGGCGCTATTGGAATAAGTACTCTTGTCAGGGAAAAAGAAATTAATTTATCAATTGTAAAAAAGATAGGCAGGTTGTTTCAAAGCGTTGGTGCAACAGTTATTTTAACACGGTCAAATGATGATGCATTGTGCAAAAATGGATTTAATAAGATGGAAGATATGTCAAACCGCGCAATGATAATTGAAAAAAACAAACCTTATATCGTAATAAGTGTACATTGCAATAGTTTTCCGCAAAGTAAGAATGTGCACGGTGCTCAAATGTTTTATTATCCCGATTCTGTTACAGGAAAAATGCTTGCCGAATGTATTCAAACAAGTATAAAGCAGTATGTAGATGCTGAAAATAACCGAGAAATCAAAGAAGAAGATTTTTTTATGTTGCGAAATGGTAATTCTACAAATGTAATGATTGAATGTGGATTTTTATCTTGTCCTGATGAAGAAAAAAATTTACTAGATGAATCTTATCAGGATAAAATAGCATACAGTGTTTTTGATGGAACAAGTAAATATATATCTAAAATTCGGCAGCCTATTAATATGTAATTGCTTTTTTTAGATAAATGTAATATAATTATTCTATATTTTTATGTATAGGAATGTTATATGCGTCAGATTGATATCAAATTAGTTGAAAATGCAATATATGAACTTTGCAGTGATCTTTGCATTAATATGCCGGCGGACACTTTAATGTTACTTGAGAATGCATTAAATAACGAGGTTACTGAACATGGCAAAAATAATTTAAAAATTGCGTTAGATAATGCAAAGATTGCTAAAGAAATGCAGATTCCCATTTGTCAGGATACGGGAATGGTTACTGTTTTTGCTTCAATAGGGCAGGATGTACATTTTACTGGTGGCAGTTTTACTGATGCGATAAATAACGGCGTAAGAAAAGCATATATTCCATTTCGTAAAAGCGTTCTTTCACCGCTTGATAGGGTAAACACAGGTGATAACACCCCTGCTGTTATCCATGTTTCACTTGTTGAAGGCGATAAAGTAAAATTAACAGTTGCACCAAAAGGATTTGGCAGCGAAAATATGAGTGCTTTAAAAATGCTAAAACCCTCTGAAAGTGTAGAAGGCGTTAAAGATTTTATTATTAAAACCGTTAAAAAGGCAGGCTCAAACCCATGCCCACCTGTTATTGTTGGCGTTGGTATCGGCGGCACAATGGAAAAAGCAGCTTTGATGGCTAAGCATTCTTTGGCAGTTTCAAAGCGTTCAGAAGATGATCAAATTTATAATCTTGAACAGGAACTGTTAGATAAAATAAATGATCTGGGCATCGGTCCTCAGGGAATGGGTGGCAGATGTACTTGCCTTAATGTTTTTATTGAAACCTACCCAACACATATTGCAGGGTTGCCTGTTGCAGTAAATATTCAGTGCCACTGTGCAAGGCATGGCGAGGTGGAAATATGATAAAAATTGAATTTCCGCTTAATGACAGAGATGTTTTAAAAACACTTAAAACAGGGGATACAGTGCTTTTGTCAGGCACTATATATACGGCGCGTGATGCGGCGCACAAAAAACTTATAAATTTAATTAATGAAAATAAACCTTTGCCAATAGATTTAAAAGATATTGCTATTTATTATACGGGCCCCTGTCCTAAAAAAGAAAATATGCCTATAGGCTCATGTGGGCCAACCACAAGTGGCAGAATGGATGCATATGCACCCACTTTAATTCAGTTAGGACAAGCTGTTATGATAGGTAAAGGTGAACGGGATCAGAATGTTATTGATGCTTGCAAAAAATATGGTGCAGTGTATCTTGCAGCAGCAGGCGGTGCAGGTGCATTGATGGCGCAGTCAGTTAAAGAATGTAAAGTAATTGCTTTCCCTGAACTTTTATCCGAAGCCATTCATCTTTTAAAAGTTGAAAATATGCCGTTAACTGTTGCTATCGATACTTCAGGTAACGATATATATAAAAGATAATCATACAAATAAAGGAATGATAAATATAGAAAACTTTGTTGAAAGTGAACTTTTTAAAAAATTCGGGCAGAATGAAAACGCAGTCAGGCAACTTAATCCATTGATATTGGCTTCTGTTGGCGATGCAGCATATAGCCTTAACATCCGCGCTCATATAGTAGCAACACATGATTTAAGCCCACATATGCTTCATATTTACAGTGCAAAACTCGTTTGTGCTTCGGCTCAAAGAAAAGCCTATTATTTAATTGAAGATATGCTTACTGAAGAAGAAAAATATATAGCAAAGCGTGGCAGAAATTCACATCCTGGCACTGTTCCCAAAAATGCAGATATTCATGATTACCGTATAGCAACAGCATTGGAAGCCTTGTTTGGATATCTTTATATTTTAAATAAACACCATAGAATAAACGAACTTATAGCAGTTATATTGGAGAATGATAATGAAAAGATTTGATGATAAAAAAACATACAATAAACCAAAAAACACAAATTTTAAAAAGCAAGGGGAAAAGCGTTTTAATAAGCCGCAGAATGAAAAACCTGTTAAACGATTTGAAAACCGCGAAGATGCAGAAAAAGATGAAAACGCAGAAAACATTCTTGAAGGTAGAAATCCTATCCGTGAAGCATTAAAAGCGGGCAGACACATTGAAAAATTACTTGTTGCACAGGGAGAAATTCAAGGTTCTGTAAAAGAAATCGTTTATGATGCAAAAGCAAACGGCGCAATAATTCAGGAAGTAGAACGAACTCGCCTTGACAGAATCAGTATTACAGGTGCACATCAAGGAATAATTGCCTATGTTGCAGTTAAAGAATATGTTACAGTTGAAGATATTCTTGATTATGCAAAAGAAAAAGAAGAAGATCCGTTTATAGTTATACTTGACGGCATATGCGATCCTCAAAATTTAGGTGCTATAATAAGAACATGCGAATGTGCAGGTGTTCATGGTGTAATAATTCCGCAACGCCGCGCAGTAGGGCTTACACCTGTTGTTGCAAAATGTTCAGCCGGCGCTATAGAATATATGCGAATTTCCCGCGTTACAAATATTTCGCAAGTTATTGAAAAACTTAAAAAAGAGGGTATTTGGGTCTATGGCGCTTCAATGGAAGGAAAAAACTATGCGCGTGTTAATATGACAGGCCCTTGTGCTCTTGTAATCGGTGCTGAAGGGGAAGGTTTATCTCAACTTGTTAAGCGTAATTGTGATTGTTTGATATCAATGCAACAACTTGGCAAAATTGATTCTTTAAATGCTTCTGTTGCCGCAGGTATCTTAATTTACGATTGCTTAAGGCAAAAAGGTGAAAAAAATTGAAGATAAATGTAACTGATGAACAACTTGCCCTTTTATCACAAATGGGTGATAAGCGTGCATCAGAACTTCTCTTAAATAAATATAAGTTCCTTGTTAAAAATATCTGTAATAAGTTTTTTATGATAGGAAGTACAAAGGACGATATTATTCAGGAAGGTATGATAGGGCTTTATCGGGCAATAATGAATTTTAACAGTGAAAAGAACGATAGTTTTTCCGCCTTTGCATCAATGTGTATTAAAAGGCGCGTTCTTTCGGCAGTAAAATCTGCAAACCGTAAAAAAAATATTCCTTTAAATACTTCAGTCTCTTTAAACAAACCTGTCAATGAAGAAGGCAGAACGTTAGGTGAAACAATAGAAGATTTTTCTTCTGATCCTGAAAAAATAGTTATTGTTTCAGAAAAGATTCGAAACGATAGTAAAAACATAGTAGATGCACTTTCTGAAAAAGAAAAAAGTATTTTGGCTGAGTTTCTACAGAATAAATCTTACGATGAAATTGCACAAAAACTTAATATCAGCAAAAAAAGCGTTAATAATGCTATGCAACGTATTCGCATCAAAGTATCTAAACTAAATATCAAATAAAAAAATCCCTTATTCGTTTTGAATAAGGGATTTTAATTTTACTGAATCTTATTTGTTAAGATTTGCTTTAAGAGTTTTAAGTTCACCCTGAAGTTCTTCAGGAACTCTGCCAAGCTTATTATAGAATTCGTCAATACCAACGGTTTCTTCTTTCCAAAGCTGAGTATCAACATTTAAAAGATCCTTAACAGTATCAAGTGTAATGTCAAGACCTTCAATATTAATGTCTTCTGCCTTAGGAACGAAACCGATAGCAGTCTCTTCTGCATCCATAGTACCGTCGCAACGGCCAAGAATCCACATAAGAACACGCATATTATCGCCAAATCCGGGCCAGATGAAATGACCTTCATCATCAGTTCTGAACCAGTTTACGTTAAAGATCTTAGGTGCCTTATCGCCAAGCTTCTTGCCCATGTTAAGCCAATGTGCAAAGTAATCGTTTGCATTATAGCCGATAAAGGGAAGCATAGCCATAGGATCGCGGCGAACAACACCAACAGCACCTGCAGCTGCGGCAGTTGTTTCACTAGCCATTGTTGAACCTACGAATACACCGTGCTGCCAATCTCTTGATTGATATACTAATGGGGCAGTCTTTGCTCTGCGTCCGCCAAAGATAATAGCGGAAATCGGAACGCCTGCGCCTGAATTAAATTCAGAAGAAATGCAAGGGCAGTTTTCAGCAGGAGCAGTAAAACGGCTATTTGGATGTGCAGCATATGTGGATTTATCCTTCTTATCAAACATATCAGGAGTCCACTCGTTACCCTTCCAATCAATAGCGTGTTCAGGCTTTTCGTCTGTCATACCTTCCCACCAAACTGTATTATCATTAGTATTAAGTGCAACATTTGTAAAGATTGCATTCTTTGTTGTGCTTGCAAGAGCGTTGAAGTTTGAATGTGCGTTTGTTCCGGGTGCAACGCCAAAGAAACCATTTTCAGGGTTAATAGCCCAAAGTCTTCCATCAGGACCCTGACGAAGCCATGCGATATCATCACCTACGCACCAAACCTTATAGCCTTCTTTCTTATAAAGTTCAGGCGGAATAAGCATAGCAAGGTTTGTTTTTCCGCAAGCAGAGGGGAATGCAGCAGCGATATACTTAACTTCACCTTTGGGATTTTCAATACCAAGAATAAGCATATGTTCTGCCATCCAGCCTTCCTTGTTTGCAAGGTAGGAAGCAATACGAAGTGCAAAGCACTTTTTACCTAAAAGAACGTTTCCGCCGTAGCCTGAGTTAATTGACCAGATAGCATTATCTTCAGGAAAATGGCAGATATATCTGTCTTCTTCTGAAAGTTGTGCTTTTGAATGAAGACCCTTAACAAAGTCACCATCGCCAAGCTGATCAAGAACGGCTTTACCCATACGTGTCATAATAGCCATTGAAACTACAACGTAAATAGAGTCAGTAAGTTCAATACCGATCTTTGAAAATTCTGAACCAACAGGTCCCATTGAATAGGGAATAACGTACATTGTACGGCCCTTCATAGCACCATCAAAAAGGCTGCCTAATTTAGCATATGCTTCAGAAGGAGCCATCCAGTTATTTGTAGGTCCTGCGCCTTCTTCAGTTGAAGTGCATATAAAAGTACGCTGTTCAACACGAGCAACGTCATTAAGTGCAGAACGGTGAAGATAACATCCGGGAAGTTTTTCTTCATTAAGTTTAATAAGTTCGCCTGTTGCAAGAGCTTCTTTGCGTAATGCTTCAAGTTGTTCGTGGCTACCATCAATCCACATTATGTTTTCTGGTTTTGTAAGGGCTGCCATTTCATCAACCCAGCTTAAAAGCTTGACATTTTTTGTCATTATTAGTGACCTCCTTAAAATATTTAAACAAAGGCAAAAGTCAAAACCTCGCCAATTTAATTTCACAATAGAATTATATAATAAAAAACATAATTTGGCAACTGATTTTGTCAGAAAATACATAGTATAATACTTATTTTTTACAAAATATAAAAAAATAAACCCGCAAAAAACGGGTTTATTTCAATTAAAAAATTATGTGGGTAACAAATTTATCAAGGCAAACTAAAAATCCTAAAATAAATGTATAAATTGCAAAGGGTTTAAAGGATTTGTTCTTTATAAGATGAAGCATATATTTAATGGCTAAAAAACCAACAGCAAATGCTGCAAACATTCCTAATAAAATTGAAAACCATGAAATTGAAACTTGTGAATCATTACCTTTTAAAATAAGTTTTAAAACATCCCAACAGAAAGCGCCAAGTATAGCAGGAATACTCATCAAAAAAGAGAACCTTGCTAAAAACTTTCTGTCCATTCCAAAGAAAACGCCGCCGGCAATAGTTGAGCCTGAGCGTGAAATGCCTGAAATTGTAGCAATACCTTGAACACAACCAACAAGGGAAGCGTCTTTCCATGAAATATCATCAAGATTTTTCTTTGCATAGTTTTTAGATATAAGTTCCATTGTATAAAGCAGGATACCTGTTATCATAAAACCGTAACCTAAAAATGCAGAAGAAAAAGTATCAGGTAAAAGTGCCTCCAATAAAACAGCGATAATTACAGTAGGAATTGTTGCCGCAATAATCATGTATGTTAATTTTTGTTTAGGTTGCTTAATAATAGACCAGATATCTTTCCAAAAAATTATAAAAACTGCTAAAAGCGTTCCGATATGTAAGCAAACATCAAACAAACGGGGAACTTCTTCAACACCAAGAATATGTTCGAAAAGTTCAAGATGTCCGCTTGATGAAATAGGTAAAAATTCTGCAAGCCCCTGAATTATACCTAAAATAATGGATTTCCACCATGAAATTTCCATAAAAACACCTCCAACAAAGTTACATAAAGTATACCATAATATTAATAAAATGTCTAAAAAAATTTTTTTATAAAAAATTGTATGCAAATAGAACAAAAAATAGTACAAACCTGTTGCCATTTTTTCAAAATGTTGTATAATATTAGGGAAAATAATATATAGGAGGATATATTTTATGCAATACTCACATGAAGTTGAAGAAATGATTTGTGTTGCAAAAGGTGCAAAGCACGATCCCGCTCCTATTCCTGAAGAAGGCGCTTGGGTTGCCTCAAAGGAAGTTAAGGATATTTCCGGTCTTACACATGGTATCGGTTGGTGCGCACCTCAGCAGGGCACATGCAAGCTAACTCTTAACGTTAAAGAAGGTATCATTCAGGAAGCACTTGTTGAAACAATTGGCTGTTCAGGTATGACTCACTCTGCAGCTATGGCAGCAGAAGTTCTTCCCGGTAAAACCGTTCTTGAAGCACTTAATACTGACCTTGTATGTGATGCTATCAATGTTGCAATGCGTGAGCTTTTCCTTCAGATTGCTTACGGCAGAACACAGACGGCTTTCTCAGAAGGCGGTCTTCCCATCGGCGCAGGTATGGAGGACTTAGGTAAAGGTCTTCGTTCACAGGTTGGTACAATGTATTCAACCGCTGCAAAGGGCGTAAGATATCTTGAAATGGCAGAAGGCTATATTTTAGAACAGGGTCTTGATGAGAATGGCGAAGTTATCGGTTATAAGTTCGTTCACCTTGGCAAGATGATGGAAGCTATCAAAAAGGGTGTTGACCCTAAAGAAGCTTACGAAAAGAATATCGGCACATACGGTCGTTTTGCTGAAGCAAAGACTGTTATAGATCCAAGAAAGAAATAAGGAGGACGAAGAATATGGCAAATTTTGAAAGTTATTCAAGAAGAATTGATCAGATTAACGTTGTCCTTAAAGAATATGGATTTAAGGATCTTGACGAAGCAAAGGATTTTGCACTTTCAAAGGGCGTTGACGCTGAAACTATCGTTAGAGAAACTCAGCCTATCGCTTTTGAAAATGCTTGCTGGGCATACACCTTAGGTGCTGCTCTTGCACTTAAAAAAGGTTGCAAAACAGCTGCTGAAGCTGCAAAAGAAATCGGTGTAGCACTTCAGGCATTCTGTATTCCTGGTTCAGTTGCTGACCAAAGAAAAGTTGGATTAGGTCACGGTAATCTTGCATCAATGCTTTTATCAGAAGAAACTGAATGTTTCTGCTTCCTTGCAGGTCACGAAAGTTTCGCAGCTGCTGAAGGCGCAATTAAAATTGCTCTTAATGCAAACAAGGTTCGTAAGAACCCCCTTCGCGTTATTCTTAACGGTTTAGGTAAGGATGCCGCTTATATCATTTCACGTATCAACGGCTTTACTTATGTTGAAACCAAGTACGATTACTATACAGGCGAGCTTGAAACAGTATACGAGAAAGCTTTCTCTGAGGGCGATAGAGCAAAGGTTAAGTGCTATGGTGCTAATGACGTTTCTGAAGGCGTTGCTATTATGAGAAAAGAAAAAGTTGGCGTTTCCATTACCGGTAACTCAACTAACCCCACCCGCTTCCAGCATCCTGTTGCAGGAACATACAAAAAGTGGGCTATTGAAAACGGCGTAAAATATTTCTCCGTTGCTTCAGGCGGTGGTACAGGTAGAACACTTCATCCCGATAACGCTGCAGCAGGTCCTGCATCCTATGGTATGACAGATACTATGGGCCGTATGCACGGTGACGCTCAGTTTGCAGGTTCATCTTCAGTTCCTGCTCACGTTGAGATGATGGGCTTAATCGGCGCAGGTAACAACCCCATGGTTGGTATGTCCGTTGCAGTTGCAGTTGCTTGTGAAGTTGCAATGAAGGGCTAAGATATTATTGCAAACAACAATATAAAAATCTCTCACTTTTTAGTGAGAGATTTTTTTATACTCAATAAAAATAGTTATACACTTTGCTGAAATATTTGTTTCTTTAATGATTATCGTTCTTTGTTAATTGTACAGAAGCTTCGGCTAAGATGTTGCCATTTTCGTCCATTAAGGTTATTGTTAGCGGACCTGTTTTAATGTTTGAGTTTTTGCCATTCATTGCATCTGTGAGAATTTGTTTAAAGTATATGCCAGAACTCCAGCCTCTATTTATAACGCTTCCTTTCTTATATGTTCCTATTTCTTTTGTATCCACATCTCCATCGGGGAACGAGATTTTTTGTGTAATTTTAACTGAAGCGTTAGGCTCTCCTCCTGTAATAGTTGCTTTGTACCACACAGGTCCATAAATGTTTAGCTCACTATGGTTGTATTCATCTCTTGTATCGTCATCATCGTGATAAAAAATTATAGAAGCTTTCCAAGAATACAAAGCATTCAATTCTGCTGATTTTTGTGAACTATCTTTATAACCATTTGCCAGTTTATATTTTTTGCTAGCTTCTATATATTGTCCGTTGTTTTCTAATTTTACGGCATACTCATAATAAGTTTGCTGTAACTGTTTATCAACATCATAATAATCCAGAATTGAATTGAATGTTTCAATTGCTGCTTCGTAACTGCCACTTTCACGTTGGTTAATTCCGTTATTTCTTGAGATTAAAACATTTAAGTATATTGAAGAGTCACTGTAATTATTTAATTCTTTGAAAAGTGCAATAGCTTCATCATAGGAGCCACTATTTGCTAATTGACATGCTGAGTCATACTTTTTTGAAGTTTCCGCAGAGGAATAACTTACAAAAAGTATTACTAGCATAATAATGAGAATACTTGTGATTGCAATTATTTTGTTTTTCATATTTTGCCTTTCTACGTTTTAGCTCGTCAGCTTTATCAATAATATAAAAGTTAATTATATTTATCACATTCATCACAATATATGTCGTAGGCACAATACGTCCTATTTGGGCAGGTATTATCTTTTCCCATACAATAGAATGGTCCATTTTGTGCACAAGATACGTGTCCACAACTAGACTGGTTTCCACTTTTGCCACAATTATAGTCATCGTCATAATCACTGCACGCGGCAAAACAGCCAAGCAAGGCGAAGATAAACAACACACAAAAAAATTTTTTCACTTTATTTTCCTCCGTTAATTGAAATTTATTTAAACTTACTTTGCGTAAATTTAATTCTCCGTAGTTTTCTTCTCTCTACATTTTTCTTCCTCGTGCACACAGTTAGCGCAAGCTTCTGAACCATTATCTAATGTTTCAAAAAGACTTATATCATACTCCTTTCCACAATAATCACATTTTTTTGTTTCCATTTTTTGTGTCTCCTTTCATTTTTTAAAAAATGTGATAATAATTTAAAATTATTGTCAAATAATAATATACTATAGTATTTTGATTTCGTCAACTATATTTATACAATAGTATTGTAATATTTGTATTGGCGGTGAGTGATAATGTTTTCGAGCAGAATAAAGGAATTAAGAATTTCTACAGGATTAAATCAGGTAGATTTTGCAAAAAAACTTAGTGTAACCAAGCAAAGTGTTAGTAATTGGGAAAATGGAAATATTCAGCCGTCTATTGATATGCTTGTTAAAATAGCAACTATTTTTTCAGTTAGTGCCGATTATCTTTTAGGTCTTGATAAGCGTTCAACGATTGACGTTTCAAATTTGACCGAAAAACAAAAATCGCATATTCAATCAATCGTTGACGATATTCGCAATAAATAACGTTTATTTGTTGCAGTTGCTTGTGAAGTTGCAATGAAGGGCTAATAAACAAAAATAACAACAAAAAAAGAGCCTAAAACTTAGGCTCTTTATTTTTATATAAATTTTACATACCAACAACCGCATCAATAGGTGATGACATAACCAAACCTTTCGCTTCACTGTGCATACCGCATTTGTCAGAAATGCTTTGCATAATCGGTAATTTATCTTCGCTTTTTGCGATAATCATAACGATTTCTTTTTCTTCCTGCACACTAAGCCCCCAGAAGCCAACTGCTTCATCGTTTTCAATGCGGCGGCTTAAAATAACCGTTCCGCCTTTTGCACCTGCGCCTTTTGCGGCTTCCATAACATCACCACTAAAGCCTCTGTCAACCACTGCGGTAATCAAAACATGTTTGTGTTCAGTCATATCATAATCAACCTTTCTTTCGGTTTTTGATTCATTATCTTCAGCATTTTTTGTAAGCATTTTAAGTGTAAGATTGTTTGCACCGTTTAATTGGATTGTAAAAGCAATACCGCTATTTACTGTGTAAAGGGGCATATCGTCTTTAAGCTTTTCAAATACGGGCCCTGTAAGCTCCGTTGCAAACATACTTAAAAATATACATTTATCAATGCTGCCAAGCCCAAGCATATCCATAATTTCGCTTGAAGCAGTACCTTCAGCGTTAAAGCGATAAAGTAGGGGAATCTGAAATTCTTTAAAAATATGTTCAGCCTTTTCTTCAAGTTTAGGTGTCGTTATTAAAAACATTAAACTAAAAGATTTCGTTTGTTTGTTTTCCATTTATACATCCTCCTCAAGATCAACAATAATATCACTGTCGTCAGGAAGCACAGTAGTTTCTATTAATATCTTCTCTTGTTTTCTTGTCTTAATCTGATATACAAGACCCATAAGCTGAATTGCAATTAACGGTGTAAGCGCAACCAAGGCAACAACGCCGAAAGCATCAGTCATTAAGTTGCCGCCAAGTGCCTTGCAAACGCCAATACTTAAGGGCAATAAAAAGGTTGAAGTCATCGGTCCGCTGGCAACACCACCGGAGTCAAAAGCAATACCAACGAATATTTTAGGTACAAATAACGAAAGCAATAAAGCAATAATGTAACCGGGAACGATTATCCAGATAATTGAAATTCCAACTAAAACTCTTAACATCGCAAGTCCAACGCTTATTGCAACACCTAAAGACATACAGCGGTCCATCATTTTAACTGAAACTGCACCTTCAGTAACTGTTTCAACCTGATGGTTAAGAATCTGTATAGCAGGCTCGGCTTTAACAATAAAGTAACCGATAAGCATGCCGATAGGAATAAGAATCCAGTTATAATTAAGCCCTGCAACCTTTTCACCGATAAAAGAGCCAACAGGTGCAAAACCAACATTAACACCGCACAAAAACAAAACAAGACCGATGTATGTGTAAACAAGACCAAATGAAATTCTTAAAACTTGTCTTTTATGATAACGGTGTGTTGAAATTTGAAAGATTATAAAAACTAACGCGATGGGGAATAACGAAATAAAAACTTCTTCTAAATAATGGGGAATATTTTTTGCAAAAACGTATGCCACATCTCTTGTGGTTACAACATTTTCAATATTTATAATAACGCCATCTATATCGGCAGGATTAAAAAAGCAACCAAGAATCAACACTGCAAGAATGGGGCCAATACTTGAAAGTGCAACAAGACCGAAACTATCACTTGCCGCATCTTTGTCGTTACGCATTGAAGCAAGCCCAACACCCAACGCCATAATAAAAGGAACGGTCATAGGACCTGTAGTAACTCCGCCCGAATCAAAAGCAACTGCTAAAAAATCCTTTGGAACAAAAAATGAACCTATCAACAACAATGTATATAAAATAATAAGAATAACCGATAAACTGATTTTATATTTTATTCTTATTATTGCCACTGCAAGAAAAATGCCTACGCCTACGGCAACAGTCAAAATAAGAATAAGATTAGGCACCGATGGCACCTGTTCAGCCAAAACCTGTAAATCAGGCTCTGATATGGTAATAATTGCGCCCATAATAAAGCCAATTAAAAGTACCATAAAAAGTTTTTTAGTTTTAGAAATCTGTACGCCAAGACCTTCACCGATAGGGGTCATAGCAATTTCAGCACCTAACTGGAAAAAGCCCATTCCAAATATAAGCATAACTGCACCAACAGTAAACAGCGTAATACTTCCAAGTTCTAACGGTACAAGAAAAATACTGATAAGCAAAACTATAGTAGTTATAGGAAGAACTGCAGAAAGTGATTCCATTGTTTTTTCCCGTAATTTTGGATTCAAATCTGTATCCCTCCTTATAATAAATTTTTTTATATAGTATAACATATGTCACAATGTATTTCAATACTGCTTGATTAAATTTATGTAAACAATTAATCGACAAAAAATTTTTTGACTTTTCATTTTATATATGGTATTATTAATATATTATAGAATTGGCATATTAGAGAGGAAAAGATTTAATGAAAAAACTTTTATGCTTAGTGCTTACAATTACATTTGTTTTAGGGTGCTTTAACTTAGGTATTTCATTTGTAAGCGCAAGCCAAAATGTAACGAATAGCGATTTGGACGAAAATTTACTTGACGAAAAAACTTCTACCTTTGAGAACGATGAAACCTCTTGGACAGTTGTTTCAAAAGGGGATATAAAGGTCGTTGAAAACCCAAAAGGTGAAGGCAAGGTAATTAAATATACACATACAGGTGAAAACTCATATCAGTCACCTGCGTTTAATTTAAGACCTTATGTTACAAAGCCGGGCAGAATATACATATCTTTTGATCTTTACTCACCTGTAAAAAATATTCAGGCTTCATATTGTGTGCGCACCGATACGGCAAATATTCTTTCAGCTTGCACACAGCATGATGGAACAAGGGGCTCTCTTTTCTCAAGTAACGATTATATAAACAACAAAAGTGATAAATCAAATGCTGTTAATGCAACAAGTGGCACGTGGCAAAGATTTGAGTACGTTATTGATATAACACAGGAAGATATTGATAACACTGACGGTGCTTGGATGCTTTGTTTTGATGGTTTAAATGCAACACTTGGCGCTGATGACATTATTTATATAGATAACGTTGGGGCATACTATTCCGATCATAACGTTGCAGAAAAAACAGAAATCGTAAGGGGTAACTATACTCAGGTTGGTACTGTTCGTTGGGATGCTTTTGTAAAATCAGCAGTAATTCCTGATAGCGTAGCAGATAGTGAACTTGGCAATTATGCGTCTTCTTCACAGGTTGCAAGTGTACTTTCACCTGCAAAATATCACTATCGTGCTCCTTTCTTTGCTGATATAACAGCAGAAGGCAAAATTGCTTTCCCTGAATATACTATGGAAACCTGGGAACAGGAAGCACTTTATGCCCATGAAGCAGGATTAGATTATTTCTCATATCTTTGGTACGATTCCGATTCTAATATGAGCACAGCCCGTAAACTTCATCTCCAAAGTGAAAAGAAAAACCTTATTAAGATGTCGGGTATTCTTGAAAAAATTCGTTTGGCACCGGCAATGTTTGAACTTTTTACCGCTATGAAAGATCCCTGCTGGTTAAGGGTAAGCGGAAGACCTGTTTTATTCCTTTATAATGTAAATGCAACAAATTGGACTGCCCAGCAAGTTAAAGAAGTTCGCCAAATGGCATATCGCGCAGGCATTTCTGAATCCCTTTACATTATCGGTATGAACACCGATTACGATGATTTTGATGCAAAAATTTATGATAGGGATATGGATGCAGTTACGTTATATTCCTTCACTGCAAATATGCAGGGCGAACCATATAGCGATTATACTTTAAGGCTTGAAAATAAATTAAAAGTTATGCTTGATGCTGATCCTAACGGCAATCATCAGGTTGTACCGTTCTTCTCAACAGGCTTTGATGCAAGACCAAGAATTGAAAAGAAGGTTTCATGGATTAGTGGCGATCCTGATGCAACAACTGATGCAGGCAAACCGTTTGGTAACAAATATACTACTGAATTGGATTTATCTGCGTTCAAGGAGCATTTTGCAAACGTATATAATCTTACACAGCAATACACTGAAAAAACACAGCCTAATCTTGTTTTCTCATACGCATGGAACGAACATGATGAAGGCGGATGGCTTTGCCCAACGCTTAACTGCGATGAAGAAGGCAATTTATTAAAAAATGATCCTGTTAATACAGAAAGATTAGATGCATTAAAACAAACTCTTGATGCAATTCGTAAGCAAAACTATGTTACAAAACCTACCGCAGATCCTGATGCAATAAAAACTGTTTATAACGGCGATGCTGAAAGTGGCGCTGTTAACTGGGATAAATTCCATGGCGGTAGCATTGGTTACGTTCAGCCCGGTGCTAACGGCACAGAAAACGCTATTAGATTTATTCCATCAGGTAATGTAGCAAGCACTAGCCAACACGAATCTGTTTCATTTAATATTGCGCCTGCAATTATAAATGATGCTGATTATAATCTTACAGGCTGTGGTGCAGGTTATTACAAGGTTAGTTTCTATGCAAAGTCAGGAAATGGAGGAACTTTCTCTGTTGGCACAACCGTAAAAAACGTTCATTATGACAGCACTGCGTTAGAGCCATATTTAAGTAAAGACTACAAACTTAATTCTTATAGATCTTTTGGAAGTATTACTTTAACAAATGCGTGGCAGAAATTTACTGTTACTATGAATATTACTGAAGATTATCTTAATATGCTTAAAGAATTAAGAACGGGCATAGGCGCAGATGGAACAGAACTAACTAAACACGCTTATTATAAAAATGCTTATGATCTTGTTCTTCGTCTTAACGGTTCAAGTGGCGGTTTTGCAAACGGCTCATATGAATATTTCATTGATGAACTTACCATTGAATATAGTGCTGATAACTCAACTTATTCAAAACCATATCCAACACCAACACCATTTGTACAGGTGCCGGTGATAACACCCGAACCTACTGCTATTCCACAGAACTCAGTTATAAATTACCTTGATTATGAAGTTAATGATGGTAAAGTAAAAATTACAGGCAGTAAAATGGATATTCACGGGGAAATTACAATTCCAAACACAATTAATAACCTACCCGTAACTGAAATAGGTGACAGCGCATTTAAATACCGTGCAAAATTAACTAAGGTTACTTTGCCAAACAAGTTGCAAACCATTGGTGATTTTGCATTTGAAAAATGTATAAACCTTAAAACAGTTGTTATGCCTAAAACTGTTACTTCAATTGGCGCTCATGCTTTTTGTGGTGATACCCTTCTTTCAGGTAATATTATAATTCCAAAAGAAGTTACTGAAATTAAACCTTTCACATTCCATCAATGTGATAATGTGTATAACATTCAATATATAGGTTCTGAAACTTACTTTAATAATAATGTTACAATAAGAGAAAATAACGGAAACATAGCAACTAATATAACTTATAAACATAGCAGTATTGAAGGTGCAACCCTTAATATTGGCTCAAGCCTTAATATTGATTATTATGCTTATTTTGAAGCAGACCCATCTCGTGTTACAATGCGTTTTACCAATGAAAACGGCGCTGTAAAAACAGTTGATGGCGTTTATGATAGTGCGTATCAATTATATAAGTTTACATATACGGGTATTAACCCACAGTGTATGACTGATTTAATTAAAGCAGAACTTCTTTTAGATGGTGAAACTGTTTTAGATAAAAAAGAAGAATATAGTGTAAAAGCATACTGTGATTCAATGGTGCAAAAGGATTCAAGCGAACTTAACAGTAAAATCAATGTACACATTTTAAGGGCGTTGCTTGCTGATACTCTTGTTTATGGTAAAGCTGCTCAGGTAAGGCAGCAGTATAAACTTGATGACCCTGCTGATGCTTCATCATGGATAAAGAGCTATAAAACATCATTCACTTCACCTAATGGTGTTAAAACTATTGAAGGGAATAGTGATGCTGAAAACTATGTTAAATCAGCAAGTCTTAACATGGCAAATGTAAATAAAATTTATTTCCGCCTTGTTTTAAATGATGAAAATGTTGTAATAAAATTAAATAATCAAGAAATCAACAAAGAAGAACTTATTAAGCAAAATGATGGTACATATATTTTCTATACTGATGGTATTTTAGCCACTGAATTCAATAAAGTATTTACATTGGAACTTATAAAAGATGGTGTAGTAATTACTACTGTTAAATACAATGTAAATGCCTATATTCAGTCAAAATATTCAAGTTCTTCAGTTGGCGAAATTGTACAGTCACTTAATAATTACGGTGTTTCTGCAAACAAATACAAAGATATGTTAAACGGTAATTATAGCGATGATTATGATCTTGAAGATGAAGATGATCTTTTAAGCGGTGGTACTTCAGGCACAACAATAGAAAATCTTATCCCTTCAATCAGCTCTGATTTTGATAAGGCAACTGCTTTAAGCAACACAGCTTGGAAGAATTACGGAAGCTCGCTTAAAACGTACGGTCTAGTTTCTGATGATAACGGCGGCCAATGTATTTATTTTGATAAAGTAGGCTCTTGGCAGAGCCTTGCTATTGACCTTTCACAGTACATTAAAAAAGAAGGTCAGTATACTATCAGCTTTAAATATAAGATAACCGGTGATTGCAGTACCAATCCCTTCAGCACCGTTATCCGCGCAGGCAAAAAAGAAGAAAACTCATTTATAAAAGAGCAAAGTGACGGTCAGTATCGTTATAGCTTAAACAGTGCTTTAGCCGTGGGAAATGGCGTGTGGGAAACCTATACTGTAACCTTAGATGTAAGGAATACTGATATTGGTACAGCAGGTAAATGGGATTATTGCTTGCAAAGTATCAACGAAAATGTACAAACTCTTTTCATTGATGATTTCACTTTAACACACGTTGATTTTTCTGAACTTGCACAGCCCGTTAAAAATGCTGAAACTTGGGTTTCAAACGAAGCAATATTTGTAAGTGATAAGTGGTATAATGATGCCTATCGTGAAGTAAAAATGGATCTTATTTTAACTAACGGTAATGTTACATATACTATTCCTTGCTTCTGGGATGGCGGTAAAATATGGCGCGCCCGCTTTGTTTGCCCAACTGATGGTGTTTGGACCTATACGACCGTGTGCGATGATGCCCAAAATATCGGGCTTCATAATCAAACAGGCAGGATAGAGTGCCAGAAATATCTTGGTGATCTTGATATTTATAAGCACGGCTTTGTAACTGCAAATCTTGATGGCAACGATACTACAAGGCAAAAACACTTTACCTATGCAGACGGAACACCGTTCTTCTATTTAGGCGATACACATTGGAAATTTACCGAAGAACCCTTAAATGTTGTTCAAAGTGTTGTAAACAAGCGTAAAGAACAGGGCTTTACAGTAATGCAGACCCAATGTAATTTCTCAAACAAACTTAATAATAGCGTTGATGTAACAGATCTTGTTTCGTTTAATAGGTTTGATGAAAAGTTTAAGTATATTGCGCAAAACGGTCTGGTGCACGCTAATTCGCAGTTCTTCTTCCCGGATCAGATGGATGATTTTATTACTTACTTTGGTAAGCTTTATAATAATCAGGGTGTTACACTTACTGATGAAAACGGAAATGTTTTAGTTCATCCCAAAGATGATGCAGATACGCAAGACGTAGATGAAAAGGGACAGCCCATAGTACTTTACGGTGTTGATGAAGATAAAATAATGGGCACCCAGGCAATGTATTATTCTTATACTGATGAAGATGGTTCGAGAGCTGAAAAAGATTTCACCGTAAATCTTTATGATTTTACAGATGATGTTAAACAAGAACTTGAACTCCTTTCAAGGTACTGGGTTGCAAGATATTCATCATATCCTGTAATGTGGACTTTAGGTCAGGAAGTTGATAACGACTATTTCTTTGGCGACGATATGGATAGAGTTACCAGCGGATTTAGCCATCCTATGTGGGGTAAGGCAAACAACCCATATAAGCTTGTTGCTCAGTACATCGGCAAACACGATCCTTATAAGAGTGCTTTAACTGCACATCAGGAAGGTGCTGCGCGCTATCAGGATTATTCTGACAATAATTCCAGAAACGGTAATTTCTGGGATGTGTTTAATGATGTGAAAACACCTGATGGTGCGAAAGTACACACTTGGTATGCATCACAGTGGAAGATTACATTTAGTGCAGAAGGTCTTACAAAAATGCACATAGCGCCTAAAAACTATTGGGAAAATACCGATGAGGTAGTTGTAAACTACGAAGGCTACTACGATATGCTTCAAACTAAGGAATTTGGTGCCCGTGCACAAGGCTGGCTTGCTTATTTAAGCGGTATGTTCGGTTACGGCTGGGGTGGTCAGGGTACCTGGCAGTATGAAGGTAATTATACTTATGATCGGGACGACCAAACCGATGGGGTTGATACATTAACCCTTGAAGAGCGTAAAGCAGCTAACGATTGGAAAAAAGCGTTAAATCTTAAGAGTGCTGACCAAATGGGATATATGCGCGATTTCTTTGAAAATACCGTTAAAGATTGGCATACGCTTATTCCACGCTTTGATGATACAAGCTATCTTGCTCGTACAACAGGAGCACAGGCAGTTATTGCATCAAATGAGGATAATAGCAAGATAGTTGCCTATTTCCTTAACTTCTCAGATACTTCAATTGCACAAACACCCAACGCAACAGGAAGTGCAGGTACTGCAACAGGAATGCTTAGTAACCTTCAGAAGAGTACCGAATATAATTATATGTGGTATAATCCAAGAACAGGTAAGATTGTTTCACAAGGTACTTTTACTTCTACCCCCTGGGGTTCGTGGAGTATTGGCAGTAAGCAAACCTGTGATATGGTACTTTATGTTTATAATTAATAATAATCTCCTGTGGTAATATTAATATCACAGGAGATTTTTTATAGTAAATATTACTTTCTAAATTATTTTGACAATATAAATATTAAGTGTTATAATTCTATACAAAATAGGATACTTTCGTTTTAAGGAGAAAAGTTATGAAAGAATTAAATATTGAAACCAAATGCATTCAGGCAGGCTATGTTCCCGGAAACGGTGAGCCAAGGCAGATTCCCATTATTCAAAGTACAACATTTAAATACGATACAAGCGAAGATATGGGCAAGCTTTTTGATCTTGAGGCAAGTGGATATTTTTATACAAGATTACAAAATCCCACCAACGATTTTGTAGCTTCAAAAATAGCAGCATTAGAAGGTGGTACTGCCGCAATGCTTACCTCTTCAGGACAGGCTGCAAACTTTTATTCAATTTTCAATATTGCATCCTGCGGTGATCATATTGTTTGCGCTTCTGCTGTTTATGGTGGCACATTCAACCTTTTCTCTGTTACTATGAAAAGAATGGGTATTGAATTTACATTTGTTTCACCATATTGCTCCGATGAAGAACTTGAACAAGCGTTTAAACCTAACACCAAGGCTGTGTTTGGCGAAACTATTGCAAACCCCGCACTTATAGTTTTAGATATAGAGCGCTTTGCAAAAGCAGCACACAACCACGGCGTTCCGTTAATTATTGATAACACTTTTGCAACACCATTTTTGTGCCGTCCCTTTGAATTTGGCGCAGATATTGTAACACATTCAACAACAAAGTATATGGATGGTCACGGTTCAGGCGTTGGCGGATGTATTGTTGATAGTGGTAAGTTTGATTGGAATAAGTATGCTGATAAATTCCCAGGTCTTACAACACCGGATGAAAGCTATCACGGTGTAACATATACAGAACGCTTTGGCTTGGAAGGCGCATTCATTACAAAAGCAACTGCGCAACTTATGCGTGATTTTGGTTCAATTCAGTCACCACAAAACGCATATTTACTTAATTTAGGCTTGGAAAGCCTTCATGTTCGTATGGAACGCCATAGCGAAAATGCTTTAAAAATTGCAACGTTCCTTTCAAATCACCCTCTTGTTTCTTGGGTTAAATATTCAGGCCTTAAAGGTGATAAGGACTATGATTTAGCTATGAAATATCTTCCCAAAGGTCAGTGCGGTGTAGTAAGTTTTGGCGTTAAGGGCGGAAGAAAAGCCGCTGAAGCATTTATGAAACAATTAAAACTTGCTTCTGTTGAAACTCACGTTGCTGATGCAAAAACATGTTGTTTACACCCTGCAAGTGCAACACACCGTCAGATGTCTGATGATGAACTTGTTGCTGCAGGCGTTTCACCTGATCTTATAAGATTATCAGTGGGTATTGAAAATGTTGATGATTTAATTTGTGATCTTGATCAGGCGCTTAATACTTTAAAATAAGGAGAATACTAAATGCCCATTAAGATTCCTAATGCGCTTCCTGCAACGGAAACTTTGCTTAGTGAAAATATATTTGTAATGACCGAAACCCGTGCGCTTTCGCAGGATATCAGGCCATTAAAAATACTTTTATTGAACCTGATGCCCACAAAGGTGGAAACTGAAACACAGCTTGCCCGCCTTTTAGGTAATACACCGCTTCAGGTTGAACTTGAACTTATCCATACAAGCACCCATCAATCAAAAAATGTTTCAAAAGAACATCTTTTAGCCTTTTATAAAACATTTAATGATGTTAAACATAAACATTTTGACGGTATGATTATAACAGGCGCACCGGTAGAAAAAATGGATTTTGAACAAGTTGAATATTGGGATGAACTTTGCGAGATTATGGAGTGGACTAAAACCCACGTTACAAGTACTTTTCATATTTGTTGGGGTGCTCAGGCAGGGCTTTATTACCACTTTGGTATAAACAAATATCCGTTAAAAGAAAAAATGTTCGGTGTTTTTCCTCATAAGGTTGAAAGGCGTTCATCAATGCTTTTCAGGGGCGCTGATGATGTTTTTATGGCACCACATTCAAGGCATACAGAAGTTAAAAGGGAAGATATTGAAAAAGTTCCTGAGCTTCGTATTATTGCAACAAGCCAAGAAGCAGGTATATATGCTTTAGCAACTGATTCAGGCAAGCAAATATTTATTACAGGCCATTCAGAATACGATGCCGATACACTTAAAAAAGAGTATTTCAGGGATAAAAATCTTGGTTTGGAAATAAAAGTGCCAAAAAATTATTTTCCAAACGATGATGATACTCGCGAGCCTGTTGTTTCATGGCGCAGTCACGCAAATTTAATATATTCAAACTGGCTTAACTACTACGTTTACCAAGTAACACCTTATGAAATAAAGGCAGATGAATAAACATTTAAACGCAGTTTTTACTGCGTTTTTTCAATTTTTTTTAAAAAAGTATACGAAATCATTTGACTTTATCACTTTAGCGTGTTAAAATACGAAAAAATAAACGAAACGGACGGTTTTTAAATGAAAAAGTTTGATAAAGAATCCCTTAATAATTTGTTTGAAGCAATATTGCTTCTTGAAACAAAAGAAGAATGTGATAATTTCTTTAACGATATCTGCACTATTCAGGAGCTTGAAGCTATTGCGCAAAGGCTTGATGTTGCCAAACAGCTTATTGAAGGTAAAGTATATACTGAAATCAGTAAGGAAACAGGCGCAAGCACCGCAACAGTATGCAGGGTAAACCGTTGTATTAAATATGGTAATGGCGGATACAAAACTGTTCTTGATAGAATAAATAAGGAAAAATAAGATTATGGAAACAATTTTAAAAAACGAAGAGCTTGCAGTATTTAAATTACGCTCACTTTATTCAAAATACGGATATACTCAGTATAAAATGAGCACCTTTGAGGAATACGATCTATATGTTCGTAATAAGGATTTTTTAATTTCCGATAGGGTAATTACCTTTACCGATACTAACGGTAAACTTCTTGCATTAAAGCCTGACGTTACACTTTCAATAATTAATCACCTTGGTAATGAAAACAGCGTTCAGAAACTTTATTATAACGAAAATGTTTACCGAGTTTCAGGTGAATCAAAGCGTTTTAAGGAAATTATGCAAACAGGTCTTGAATGTGTTGGCAATATCGGTGTTTATGAAATTTGTGAAGTTACATCTTTAGCCTGTGAAAGCCTTAAAGCCATAAGTTCTCAGTATATGCTTGAACTTTCCCACGCAGGCATCGTATTAGCATATTTAAAGGAAAGTGGTTTAAACGAAGAAAATATAAAAACCGTAAACGAATATATCTCTTTAAAAAATGAAGGCGCAATAAATCAGATGGTGCTTGAATCTAAAATTACAGAAGACCAAGCCGAAAAAGCATGCCTGTTAATTAATAATTATACTGATATTAATAAACTTGAAAACGATTTAATGCTAAAATCTGATGAAGGTAAAAACGCTTTTAATGAATTTAAAACAGTTATAAATGCATTAAACGAATGTGGTTTTTCAAAAAATATTACCATTAACTTTTCCCTTTCAAACAATATGCGCTATTATAGTGGTATCGTTTTTAAGGGCTATGTAAAAGGCATACCAACAGGGGTGCTTTCAGGCGGTCAGTACGATGCGTTAATGCGCAAATTAAAAAAGAATTCAAGCGCCATAGGTTTTGCAGTTTATCTTGATGGGTTTGAAAGATTAAATAATTCTTTACCTGAATATGATGTGGATTATGTTTTAGTAGTAAATAAAAACGAAGATCCAATAAATGTACTTTCAGCACAAAAAGAACTTTCAAAAAATGGTGAAACCGTACTTGTTTCTTATGAAATCCCCAAAAAAATAAAATACAAAAAAGCAGTAAAATTAAACAAAAAGGAGTTATCTGATGCTTAATATTGCACTTCCAAAGGGCAGGCTTGGTGAAAAGGTTTATGCTCTTTTTGAAAAAGCAGGCTACGAATGTGAATCCATTAAAGAAAACAACCGCCGTTTAACCTTTGAAAATAAGGAAAAAGGTATAAGATACTTTTGGGTAAAACCAAGTGATGTTTCTATTTATGTTGAACGCGGTGCCGCAGATATCGGCGTGGCAGGCAAAGATATTCTGCTTGAATATGAGCCTGATGTTTATGAACTTCTTGATTTAAAAATGGGCGCTTGTCGTATGGCAGTTGCCGCAAAAAAAGATTTCAGGGATAACACCGCAACAACATTAAAGGTTGCAACAAAGTTTTCTAATATTGCCGCAAAGCATTATCAGATGAAGGCAAGGGATATTGATATAATCCACCTTAACGGTTCCATTGAACTTGCACCTATTTTAGAACTTTCAGATGTTATCGTTGATATTGTTGAAACAGGCAAAACTCTTTATGAAAACGGTTTAGAGCCTATTGAAGATATTGTTTCAATAAGTGCCCGCTTAATTGCAAATAAGTCTTCTTTTGGCTTTAAAACAGAAAAAATTAACGAAATCAAAAACAAATTACAACAGATTGTGGAGAATGAACAATGATTAAAATATTTGAATTTGGTCAGGTATCAAACGAAGAAATTTTTGCCCGTAATAACCCAACAGGTGACGTTTCTTTAATAGTTAAAGATATAATTGAAAATGTTATTACAAATGGTGACGATGCCTTAAAGGAATATTCCTTAAAATTTGATGGTGCTTCACTAGATAATCTTGAAGTTACCAAAGAAGAAATTGATGAAGCCTTTAATATTGTTGAACCTGAATTTATCCGTATCTTAAAGGATGCAGCAGAAAATATCAGGGAATTCCATTTAGCACAAAAGAAAAACAGTTTTATTATAAACAATCAGGAAGGCGTTGTGGTAGGGCAAAAGGTTATGCCTATTGAAAAGGTAGGTCTTTATGTTCCCGGTGGCACAGCCGCATATCCTTCAACAGTTTTAATGGATAGTATTCCTGCTAAAATTGCAGGTTGCAAGGAAATATGCATAACAACACCGCCACTTAAAAACGGTAAGGTAAATCCTGTTATTTTAGCCGCTGCAAAGATTGCAGGTGTTGATAGAATCTTTAAAGTTGGCGGCGCGCAGGCAGTTGCAGCCCTTGCTTACGGAACAAAAACCGTTACAAAGGTTGATAAAATTGTTGGGCCCGGTAACGCTTTCGTTGCAGAAGCAAAACGACAGGTGTTTGGCATGGTTGATATTGATATGATTGCAGGCCCAAGCGAAATTTTAGTTGTTGCCGATAAAAACAGTAATCCCCAGTTTGTTGCGGCAGACCTTCTGTCACAGGCAGAACACGATAAAAATGCAAGTGCAGTTCTTGTAACTGATTCTATGGAACTTGCCAAACAGGTTCAAAGTGCCATTGAAGAACAACTAAAAAATCTTTCAAGATACGATATTGCAAGGGCATCTATTGATAATAACGGTAAAATTATCGTTGCCCCCGATATTAAGTATGCTATTGATATTGCAAATGAAATTGCACCCGAACATCTTGAACTAGCAGTAGAAAATCCCTTTGATATTTTAGATAGCGTTAAAAATGCAGGTAGTGTGTTTATGGGTAGATTTTGTCCCGAAGCATTAGGCGATTATTTTGCAGGACCTAATCACACGCTTCCCACAAGCGGAACTGCAAGATTTTCAAGCCCTCTTTCAGTAGATGATTTCGTTAAAAAGATGCAGTATTCATATTATACACAATCTGCACTTGAAAAAGTTGCAAAAGATGTTGCTTATTTTGCCAATAAGGAAGGTCTTGACGCTCACGCCAACAGTGCATTGATAAGGATGAAAAAATGAGTAAATTTATAACACCATTATATAATTCATTAAAAGAATATGTTCCCGGCGAACAACCACAGGATAAAAAATATATAAAACTAAATACTAATGAATCACCGTTTCCGCCATCACCGGTTGTTATTGAATGTGTAAACAGTGAAGCGGTTAAAAATTTAAAACTTTATTCTGATCCTGAAAGCAAGGTTTTAAAAGAAGAACTTGCAAAAGCCTATGATGTATTAAAAGAGAATGTGTTTGTATCCAATGGCTCTGATGAAATATTGAATTTTGCTTTTATGGCTTATGCAAGGGAACAGGGTGTAGCATTTTCAGATATTACATACGGTTTTTATAAAGTTTTTGCAGAACTTTACAATGTTCAAACTAAAATTATTCCATTAAAAGAAGATTTTACTATTGATTATAAGGATTATATAAACCTTAATAAAATGATAGTAATTGCAAACCCAAACGCACCAACAGGAATTTCCTTAAAACTTAATGAAATTGAGGAAATCATAAAAAGTAATCCCCAAAATGTTGTTGTCATTGATGAAGCCTATGTTGATTTTGGTGGTACAAGTGCGTTAAACTTAATAAATAAGTACGATAACTTGCTTATTGTAAGAACTTATTCAAAATCTCGTTCAATGGCAGGGGCAAGGCTTGGCTACGCATTTGGTAATAAAGAAATTATTGCTGATTTAGAAAAGATTAAATATTCCACAAACCCATATAACGTAAATAGGCTTACCCAAATTGCAGGAATAGCATCATTAATGGATAATGAATACTACGAAAATAACTGTAATGATATAATGATTAACAGGGAAAGCACTGTTAAAGAACTTAAAAAATTAGGCTTTTTTGTTTTACCAAGTGATGCTAACTTTATCTTTGTAAAGCACCCTGATATACAAGGTGAAGATCTTTATCTTAAATTAAAGGATAAAGGAATTCTTATAAGGCATTTTACGCAAGAGCGAATAAAAGATTTTAACAGGATAACTATCGGCACGTTAGAAGAAATGCACTCTTTAATACTTGCTATAAAAGAAATTTTGGAGGAAATATGAGAGAAGTTAATATAAAGCGTAAAACAAAGGAAACCGATATTGAACTTACCCTTAATCTTGATGGCAGTGGCAAAAATGAAATAAATACAGGCTGTGGTTTTTTAGATCATATGCTTACACTTTTTGCAAAGCACGGCAGATTTGATTTAACTGTAAAATGCATAGGCGATACTTTTGTTGATTATCACCACACAGTTGAAGATATTGGTATTTGTTTAGGTTTAGCTTTTAATAAGGCTTTAGGCGATATGAAAGGTATCTATCGCTACGGCCACACAGTTATTCCTATGGATGAAGCCTTAATTTTAACTGCTGTTGATATTTCAGGCAGAGCATATCTTTCCTTTAAAGTAAAAATGCCTGCAAAAAGGGTGGGGGATTTTGATACTGAACTTGTTCAGGAATTTTTCTACGCTTTTACACGCAATGCTAATATAACTTTACATATCGTGCGTATGGATGGCACAAACACCCATCACATTATTGAAGGAATTTTTAAATCATTTGCTCGTACAATGGCGCACGCAGTTAAGATTAATGAAAAATATAAGGATGAAATTCCTTCCACAAAAGGCGTTTTGTAAGGGGGAAAATATGATTGCAATTATTGATTATGGCGTAGGCAACCTGTTTTCGTTAAAGTCATCCTTTAATGCAATAGGTGAAGACGCTATTATAACAAATAATGTTCAAACAATTAAGGACGCTAAAAAGATAATTCTTCCCGGCGTTGGCGCCTTCGAAGATGCCACAAAAAAATTAAAAGAAAGCGGTATGAAAGATGTTTTGCTTTCTGAATGCAAAAAAGGAAAAACAGTTATGGGCATATGCCTTGGTATGCAACTGTTGTTTGATGAAAGTTACGAATTTGGCGTGCATCAGGGATTAAGTCTTATAAATGGCAAAATCGTTGGTTTTGAAGGCAGAATTGATAAAGAATATCGTATTCCACACATTGGGTGGAACTCGTTAAAACTGTATAATAACAGTCCTATTTTTAAGTATCTTAAAGATGGGGATTATGTGTATTTCGTTCATTCCTATTACGCTGAATGTAATAAAAAGAATATTATCGCAACATCTGATTACGGTATGGAATTTACTGCAGCCGTTCAGAATGAAAACGTTTTTGGTTGTCAGTTCCACCCTGAAAAAAGCGGTGAAACAGGATTAAAGATTTTAAAAGGATTCTGTGAAGCAGAATAAGAAAGGCAAAAAGTATGAAGATTTTTCCTGCAATAGACCTTTTTGAAGGTAAAGCAGTACGCCTTTATAAAGGCGATTATAACGAAATGACTGTTTATAGTGATAAACCCTGGGAGATTGCCCTTGATTTTAAAAACAGTGGGGCAGAATATATCCATATTGTTGACCTTGAAGGCGCAAAAGATGGCACAACCCCTAATATTGAAACCATCAGAAAGATTATTGATGTTTCGGGCTTAAAAGCAGAGGTTGGTGGCGGTGTTCGTAATATGGAAACCGTTGAAAAGTACATTCAGGCAGGGGTTATGCGTGTTATTTTAGGTACTGCCGCAGTTAAAGATAGAGAATTTTTAGTTAGTGCAGTTAAAAAATATGGTGAAAAGGTTGCAGTTGGCGCAGATATATTAAATGGCAATGTTGCTATAAAAGGCTGGACTGAAACCTCCGATATAACAATGGATGATTTCTTTAAGGATCTTGTTAATATTGGCGTTAAAACTGTTATTTGCACCGATATAACAAAGGATGGTACAATGCAAGGCACAAACCGTCAGATGTATAAAGAACTATCAGAAAAATATAAAATAGATATTGTTGCTTCAGGCGGTGTAAATTCCATTGAAGATATTAAAGCATTAAAGGAAATGAACCTTTACGGCGCAATTATCGGCAAAGCATATTATCTTGGTGTAATTAACATTAAAGAAGCGATAGAGGTGACAGGATGCTAACAAAACGAATTATTCCTTGCCTTGATGTTAAAGACGGTAGAGTAGTAAAAGGCGTAAACTTCAAATCGCTTTCTGATGTTTCTTCGCCGGTAGAACTTGGCAAATTTTATTCTTCCTGCGGTGCTGATGAACTTGTGTTTTACGATATAACCGCATCAAGCGAAGGCAGAAAACTTTTTACCGATATTTTAACTGAATGTGCAAAAAATATTTTTATTCCCTTAACCGTTGGTGGCGGAATCAATACTTTAGAAGATTTTGACCGTGTTTTAAAATGCGGTGCGGATAAAGTAAGTGTTAATTCAGGCGCAATTAAAAACCCAAAACTCATTGAACAGGGCGCAAAGCGTTACGGTAGCCAATGTGTAGTGCTTTCTTGTGATATTAAAAGGGTTGATGGCTCTTTCAGGGTCTTTGCAAAAGGCGGTAGGGAAAACACAGGATTAGAAGCACTAACTTGGATTAAACAAGGCGTTGATATGGGCGCAGGGGAAATCGTTGTTAATTCCATTGATACCGATGGCGTTAAGGGCGGTTTTGATATTGAATTGCTTGAAAAAATAACTGAACTTGTAACAGTACCCGTTATTGCGTCAGGTGGTGCAGGGTCAACGCAACATTTTATTGATTTATTTAATAAAGTGCCAAAGATAAGCGCAGGTCTTGCGGCTTCTGTTTTTCACTTTGGTGAGATTAAAATTAACGACCTTAAAAAAGAACTTAAACAAAATAATATTGAAGTGAGGCTATAATAAAATGATAGATATTAATGCATTAAAATTTGATGAAAAAGGTTTAATTCCTGCGATAGTTGTTGATGCTTATTCAAAAAAAGTGCTTACTCTTGCTTATATGAATAAGGAAAGCCTTAAAATTTCAATGGAAAAAGGCTTAACTTGTTTTTATTCAAGAAGCCGTCAGGAACTCTGGTTAAAGGGGGAAACAAGCGGTAACTATCAGCATATCGTTTCTATACACGCTGATTGCGATAATGATGCACTTGTAGTTGTGGTTGAAAAGGATGGTCCTGCTTGCCATACAGGAAACGATTCCTGCTTCTTTAATGAGGTTTATCAAAATGAAGAATTGGAAGAGTTTTCTTTAGAAGGCTTATACGATTTATTGCAGGGTAGAAAAAACGATATGCCCGAAGGCTCTTATACCACTTATCTTTTTTCAAAAGGCAGAGATAAGATTCTTAAAAAGGTTGGCGAAGAAAGTACTGAGGTTATTATCGGTGGCAAAGCAAATGATAAGAACGAAACCGTTTATGAAATTGCCGATTTAGCATATCACTTAATGGTATTAATGGTTGATATGGGTATTTCTGTTAAGGATATTCAAAAAGAACTTGCAAGCCGTCATATTATTGACCATAAGGTTAAACAGGAAAAAATGACAAAATGATAAAAGAAAATTTTCACACCCACACTTATTTTTGTGATGGTAAAAATTCTCCAAAGGAAATGGTTGAAAAAGCCGTAGAATTAAACTTTGATATTCTTGGATTTTCAGGGCACGGGCATACTGATAGGGATGGCTCTTACTGTATGAATATAGAAAACACTGAAAAATACATACAGGATATCAATGCTTTAAAGGAAGAATACAAGGATAAAATTCTTATTTTATTAGGTATTGAACAGGATATAATTTCAACAGATGATATAAGTAATTTTGATTATGTTATCGGCTCAACCCATTATATTGAAAAAGATAACAAATTATATAATGTTGATGGAAGTATAGAAGAATTTAAACACCTTGTTAATAGCGTTTATAACGGTAATTTTATTGATTTTGCTAAAGATTACTTTGAAAACGTTAAAACGGTAGTTGAAAAAACAAACTGCCAGATTATAGGGCATTTTGATTTAATAAGCAAAAATTTTGAAAGATGCAATGTTTTACAAACGGAAGAATATCTTTTTTTAGCAAAAGAAGCAGTAGATGCATTAATTCCTTATAACATTCCCTTTGAAATAAATACAGGTGCTATGTCAAGGGGATATCGCACAAGCCCGTATCCATCAAAAAATATACTTAAATATATCAAGGAAAAAGGCGGTAAGATTATTTTTACAAGTGATTGCCATAATAAAGATTACCTTGATTATGGATTCTCTTTGGCAGAACAATTAGCCAAGGATGTCGGCTTTGCAAAAAGATGCATTATAACTGAACAAGGCATTAAGGAAGTAGATTTTTAATTTATGAAACTTATAGATTTTCATACCCATGTTTATCCGGAAAGCATAGCCCAAAAAGCAACTGAAAATGTAATAAATTTTTACGATTTAAAAGAAGGTTTAGGGGATAAATGCGGTACAAGTAAGGTTTTAATTGAATGTGGAAAACAAGCAAATATTGAAAAATTCGTAATTCTGCCGGTTGCATTAAAACCTAATACAGTACGCCATGTAAATCAGGCGGCACTTTATGAAGTAAATAATCATAAAGAATTGTACGGCTTTGGTACGGTTCACGCTAGTATGGATGATATTTTAGGCGAGGTTGAATTTATTCAGGAGTCTGGTTTAAAAGGCGTAAAAATTCACCCCGATACCCAACAGTTTAATATTGATGATCAGCGCCTTTTTCCAATGTATGATTATCTTCAGGGCAAATTGCCGATGATGATACATTGTGGCGACCCCAGGTACGATTTTTCACATCCTAAAAGATTAAAGCGTGTTCTTGATAATTTTCCTAAATTAACTGTAATAGGCGCGCATTTAGGGGGATGGATGCTCTTTGATGAAGCGCTTGAACTTTTAAAAAACACCTCTTGTTTTGTTGATATGTGTTCAAGCCATATGTTTATGCCTGAAGGGTTAATAAAAAAATACATAAACGGTTACGGTGCGGATAGAGTGCTCTTTGGCAGTGATTTTCCCCTGTGGGATCCTATTAAGGAAGCAGAGTATTTATTAAACCTAGATATTCCTTATGACCAAAAAGAGAAAATTGCCTATAAAAACGCGCTTTTATTATTAGAAGATAACTAAAAAACTGTTTGACAGAATAATTAATTTGATATATCATATAAAAAACTTAAATATTAAATGCGGTGAAAATATTAAATTTTAATTTTTTGCGCTTTCAGAGAGTCGTTGTTTGGTGCAAAACGATAGGCATAATTAAAATTGTCTCGTATTGGAGCAGGGTTTCGGAAGTTTAAGTAAGAAACTTCGGGTGTTCCCGTAACAGAACAAAGGTTTGTCTGAACCTATTAAGCGGTCCTTAAATTAAGGGCAAAACGGGTGGTACCGTGGTCAAAAAAATGTTGATCATCCCGCATAGATAGTAATATCTTTGCGGGTTTATTTTTTTAAAGGAGTCTATTTTATGAAAAAAATTACAGTTTCTGACGTTTCACTTTCAGTTTTACAGGAAGAAAAACAGCCCCTTACTTTCAGGGAAAAATTAAATATCGCAACTTTATTAGATGGTAGCGGTGTTGATTATATTGAACTTCCCGTATTACTAAATGAAAAGGAAAATGCTGTTGTTTACAGAACTATTGCAAATTCATTACAGAATGCAAGTGTTTTGGTTTCAGTTGATAATATTGATGCTATTGATAGCGCATATGCTTCCATTTGTGATGCAAAACAGTGGGGTATTAAGGTTGTTTTACCTGTTTCAACCGTGCAGATGGAATATCAGTATCACTTAAAAAGTGCAAAAATGCTTGATAAAATCAAGGCAATCTGTTTAAAAGCAAAGGAAAAAACAAATAATATTCACTTTGTTGCACGCGATGCATCAAGGGCTGAAGATGGCTTTGTTAAGGAAATTGCAAAAATTTTAAATGAAATCGGCGTGCAGTCAATTACCATTTGCGATGATGCAGGCGTTTATTTTCCTGAAGATTTTAAAAATGCAGTTTCAGAAATTAAAAACGAAACAGATATTTTAGTTTTTGTTCAGCCAAATGAAAAATTACATATGGCGGCAGCTTCAGCATTAGAAGCAATAAAAGCAGGTGCAGATGGTGTTAAATGTGCCGAAAATAAGAATTATCTTACGATTGACGCGCTTTCTGATGTGTTTAAAGTAAAATCTTTTGATATGCAGGCAGAATGTAATCTTGACAGTACAAAAATACATAAAATTGTTCAAGATATTTTAAGTAAAAAACAGGCTGAAACTGAACAGACTGTTCAGAATATCAACCTTTCAGGTCTTGATGAAAACGCTACAATCAACGATATTGCAAATGCTACAAAAACACTTGGTTATGAATTAACAAGTGAAGATAACGGTAAAGTTTTTGAAGAATTCAAGCGTGTTATTGCAAAAAAAGGCGTTATTGGTGCCCCTGAACTTGAAGCAATAATTGCAACAAGTGCAATGCAAGTTCCCTCTACATTCCATCTTGTAAATTATGTTGTAAACAACGGTAATATTATTACTGCTACAGCAAGCATCACTTTAGAAAAGAACGGTGAAAAATTAAGTGGTGTTTCAACAGGCGATGGTCCTATTGATGCTGCATTCCACGCTATTGAACAGATTGTAGGTCATCATTATGAATTAGATGATTTTCAGGTACAGTCAATTACAAAGGGCAGGGAAGCGGTCGGTTCATCACTTATTCGCCTTCGTGCAAACGGCAAACTTTATTCAGGTAATGGTGTTTCAACAGATATAGTAGGCGCTTGTATTCGCGCATATGTGAATGCTCTTAACAAAATTGTTTATGAGGAAAATTAATTATGAAACTTGCGTTTTCAAACGATAATGTTCAAGCAAGCTCATTTCTTGAACTTTGCAATTTAACAAGTGAATATGGATTTGCGGGATTCGAAATTGTTGATGCAAAAGAAGAAAAAAAGCAACACAGTGATAGTATTTTTCATTCTTCCTATCAATCATCATCAAGACGCAAACTTGTAAATCGTCATATTAATATCAGCGTTATCTCGTTTAATGAATATATTGATGAAAATACAAACGGCGAAGATATTAAACAATGCGTTGAAATGGCAGTAAATGCAGGTGTTTCTGCTGTTACAGTAAAATTTTCAACTATTCCAACAGATGAAAAATTAAAGGAAGTATTTTCTTTAGCAATTCAATCTGCTGAAAAATATGATATTTCAATTTTGCTTGAGACAGAAGGGCCTTTATCAGATACTAAAAAGGTTCTTGATGTAATTAACTTGTTTGGCACAGCTTGTATTGGTGTAAGTTGGAATATTCGCGAAACATATTTTAATAACAACGAATCAGCTGATAACACAATTCAAACTCTTGGCGCATATATTCAATATGTCCGAATTGGTGATAAATCAGGCAAAACAAATGTATTGATTGGTGAAGGCGATTTGCCCGTTAAAGATTTTGTAAACGCTTTAAAAAGCCTTAATTATGACGGATATGTTTGTGCACTGTGGAACGACGAAATAACTGATCCCGATATTGTTCTTACACATTTTGTAAGCTTTATGTCAAATAACGAATTTGGCACAACTAAACAAAAAGAAATTTATTATAACCGTTCAAAAACAGGAACTTTTCCATGGCCAAAATATGATGTTCTTGATATAACATTTTCTGAAGTTCTCGATGAAATGGTTGAGCGTTATCCTGATCAACTTGCATTTAAATATACTACACTTGATTATACAAGAACTTATTCTCAGTTCAGGGATGATGTTGATAAAGTTGCCGCAGCACTTATTTCCTTAGGCGTTAAACCCGGTCATCATGTTGCAATTTGGGCAACAAATGTACCTGAGTGGTTCCTTACCTTCTGGGCAACAGTTAAAATCGGTGCAGTTCTTGTAACTGTTAATACTGCATATAAGATTCACGAAGCCGAATACCTTTTAAGGCAGTCCGATACTCATACCCTTGTTATGATAGATTCTTGCAAGGATTCTGATTATAAGGCAATTATTGAAGAACTTTGCCCTGAATTAAAGGATATTCAGCCGGGCACACCTCTTTATTCAAAAACTCTTCCGTTCTTGCGCAATGTTGTAACGGTTGGTTTTAATATGGATGGTTGCTTGGAATGGGATGATTTTGTTAAGCGTAGTGAGCTTGTGCCCAATGAAGAAGTTCGCCGCCGTGCAAAGCTTGTTAAAAGTGATGATGTTTGTAATATGCAATACACATCAGGTACAACAGGCTTCCCCAAAGGCGTTATGCTTACCCATAATAACATTATCAATAACGGTAAAATAATAGGTGACCGTATGGATATTTCCACTGCGGACAGAATGATGATTCAAGTGCCAATGTTCCATTGTTTTGGAATGGTGCTTTCTATGACAAATCTTATGACACATGGCGGAACAATCTGCCCGATGCCATATTTCTCACCAAAGTCATCACTTGCCTGTATCAATAATGAAAAAATCACCTGTTTTAACGGTGTTCCCACAATGTTTATCGCGATGTTTAATCACGAAGATTTTGCAAAAACAGATTTTTCATATATCCGTACAGGTATTATGGCAGGTGCGAACTGCCCCCCTGAACTTATGCGTAAAGCGGCCGATGAAATGAATATGAAAGAAATCATTTCAGTTTACGGTCAGACAGAGGCTTCACCGGGCTGTACTATGGGTGAAGTTAACGAAGATATTGATCATCGTGTTGAAACTGTTGGCAGCGCATTTCCGGGCGTAGAATGTAAGATAATCGATCCTGAAACAGGTGAAGAATTACCTGATGGCGAAAACGGTGAATTCGTTGCAAGGGGCTATAATATTATGAAAGGCTATTATAAGATGCCCAAAGCAACGGAACAGACTATTGATGCTGAAGGTTGGCTTCATTCAGGGGATATTTGTTGCAGAACACCTGATGGTTACTTTAAGGTTACAGGCCGCTTAAAAGACATGATAATCCGTGGTGGTGAAAACCTTTATCCAAGGGAAATTGAAGAATTTTATTTAACAAACGATAAAGTTCGTGATGTTCAGGTTGTTGGTGTTCCTGATCAACGTTACGGTGAAGAAGCGTGCGCTTGGATTATCCTTAAAGATGGGGTAGAATCTTCTGAAGACGAAATGCGTGAATATGGTAATAGCCATATGGCAAAACATAAAGTTCCAAGATATTTTATCTTTACAAAGGAATTTCCAATGAACGCGGCAGGTAAGATTTTAAAGTACAAAATGCGCGATGAATCTATTAAAATTCTTGGTATCAAAAAATAGCAAAAAACAGTTGACAACATAAAAAATGTGTGCTAATATTTACACATAATTTAATATAAAAGCTGTGACGAAGACGGATTTAATTTACGTTTTTCAGAGAGTCGGCATTTGGTGAAAGCCGATAAACAAAGATTATAATTCCTATCACTTCTGAGCTGGAGATCCGAAAGTATTTTTATCAGTAGGCGTCTTCCGTGATTGCTGCGTAAAAGCATCGGGCTTAATTGAGCCTTAAGTGGCACAAACTTTGTGCAAATTGAGTGGTACCGCGGGTATTTGTTATTCAAAACTCGTCTCAAAGTAATTTTTGAGACGGGTTTTATTTTTTAAAAAAGGAGAGATTAAAATGGAAACTAACACAACCTTGACACGACTTTTGGAGATAGCATCACGAATTAAAGAAATGCGTGATATTATGGGTTTTTCTATTGAAGAAATGGCACAAAAAACCGAAGTAACAGTTGAAGCTTACACCAAGTATGAAGGCGGTCAGGCAGATATTCCTTTCTCATTTATACATAAATGTGCACTTGTTTTTGATGTTGAACTTTCTGAGCTTCTTGAAGGCAAGGGCGCACACCTTTCAGGCTATACCGTAACAAGAAAAGGTCAGGGCCAGGTTACTGCAAAGGAAGAGGGCATTGATATTAAAAATCTTGCGCCAAAGTTCCGCGATAAAATTGCCGAACCTTATATGGTTCGTTATGAATATTCACCTTTGCAACAGGATAAACCTATCCATTTAACAAAGCATTCGGGCCAAGAATTCGACTTGATTTTATCAGGCTCACTTAAAGTACAAATTGGTGAAAATGTTGAAATTCTTCACGAAGGCGATAGTATTTATTACGATTCTTCAACGCCTCACGGTATGATTGCGGTTGATGGCAAGGAATGTGTTTTCTGCGCAGTAGTTTTACCTGGTGAAAGCACCAAGGAAGAGATTGTAAGAGAAAGTATTGCATCAACTAAAAAAACAGAATCTCTTATCTGCGAAAAATTCGTTAAATGTCACGAAAACGAAAACGGCGTTTTAGAGAATATAGAGTTTACAAATACTGATTCCTTTAATTTTGGTTTTGATGTTGTTGATGAAATCGCAAATAAATATCCTGATAAACTTGCAATGCTTTATGTTGATAAAAATCACAACGAAAAACGCTTTACCTTTAAGGATATAAAGCGCGCATCAAATCAGACTGCGAATTATTTTGCCTCACTGGGTATTAAAAAAGGCGATAAGGTTATGCTTGTTTTAAAACGCCATTATCAGTTCTGGTTCTCTATGGTTGCCCTTCATAAGTTAGGCGCAGTAGCAATTCCTGCAACAAATCAGTTAAAGGAACACGATTTTGAATACCGCTATAATGCCGCAGGCGTAAAGGCTATCGTGTGTACTTCTGATGGTGATGTTTCTAATATTGCCCAAAATGCCGCTAAAAATTGCCCGCAAGTTGAAACAAAAATCATTGTTGGCGATCAAAAAGAGGGCTGGCATGATTTTAACAGCGAATATGTTCGTTTTTCAGGTAAGTTTGAAAGAAGTGAAGATACTTCTTCAGGTGATGAAGCAGCGTTAATGTTCTTTACATCAGGTACAACAGGTAATCCCAAAATGGCTTGCCATAAACACACTTATGCTTTAGGCCATTTTGTTACTGCAAAATATTGGCATTGTTGTGAAAGAGATGGCTTGCATCTTACCATTTCTGATACAGGTTGGGGTAAATCACTTTGGGGTAAACTTTACGGTCAATGGCTCTGCGAAGGTGCAGTTTTTGTTTATGATTTTGATCGTTTTGATGCTGCAGATATTTTACCAATGTTTGCAAAATATCAAATAACAACTTTCTGTGCACCACCTACGATGCTTCGTATGCTTATTAAAGAAGACCTTTCAAAATACGATTTATCTTCAATTCATCATTTGACTACTGCAGGAGAAGCACTTAATCCTGAGGTTTATAAACAATTTAAAAAGGCAACGGGATTAGAGATTATGGAAGGCTTCGGTCAAACCGAAACCACCCTTACCATCTGCAATTTAAGAGGTACAGCGCCCAAAATTGGCTCAATGGGTAAGGCTTCACCACAGTATGATGTTGATATTGTTGATCCTGATGGCAATTCGTTACCTAACGGTGAAACAGGCGAAATCGTAATTCATACAGATAAAAATGTACCTTGTGGATTATTTAAAGAATACTATCTTGATAATGAAAAAACCACAGATGCCTGGCATGATGGCTTATATCACACAGGGGATACTGCCTGGCGTGATGAAGATGGCTATTTCTGGTACGTTTCCCGTATTGATGATGTTATTAAGTCTTCAGGTTACCGCATAGGGCCTTTTGAAATAGAAAGCGTTATTATGGAACTTCCTTATGTTCTTGAATGTGGTGTTTCTGCTGCTCCTGATGAAATCAGGGGTCAGGTAGTTAAAGCAAGCATAGTTTTAACTAAAGGAACAGAGAAAACAGAAGCCTTAAAGAAAGAAATTCAGGAATATGTTAAATCCCATACCGCACCTTATAAATACCCAAGAATTGTTGTGTTCTGTGATGAACTTCCTAAGACAATCAGCGGTAAGATAATGCGCAATAAACTTTAAAAAATCAGTTGACAATTTTTTATGGGATATGATATAATTTGACCATATTATAAAAGGCTTTGACGAAGAGGGCAAAGTTGTTAAAGGTTTAGAGAGATGGCGGTTGGTGTAAGCCATTACAACGATGATTTTGTTTGTAGCTTCTGAGCTGGAAGGAAGAAAAAACATTTTGTTTTAGTAGAACCTTTCCGTGATTGCTGCGTAAAAGCATAAGGCTTGTTTGAGCCTGAGGGGCGTAGTTATATACTATGCAATTTGAGTGGTACCGCGGGTGTATTTTTAGCTCGTCTCAAAGTAATCATATCTTTGAGGCGGGCTTTTATTGTTCACCTCAAAAAAACGGAGGAAAATAAATGAAAACTGCAACAGGTCTTGAATTTAAAATTCAGGAAATGGCACAGCGAATCAAAACGTTAAGGGAAATCGTTGGCTTATCTATTGAAGAAATGGCGCAGAAAACAGGTGTAAGCACAGAAGAATATATTGCCTGTGAAATGGGTCAGGATGACCTTAACTTTGCATTTTTGTATAAGTGCGCATTAGCCCTTAATGTTGATGTTACGGATATTATTGATGGTACAAGTCCTCGTCTTGCAGGATACACCTTAACACGTAAGGGTGAAGGACAGGAAATTCAAAAAGCGCACGGTATGACTTATTATAACCTTGCATCAAGCTTTAAAAACCGTATTGCTGAGCCTCTTTACGTTGTTTTCCATTATGATGAAAACGCACAAAATAAGGATATTGAACTTACAACTCACGAAGGTCAGGAATGTGATATCGTAATTAAAGGCGCCTTAAAGGTTCAGGTCGGTGACCATGTTGAAATTCTTCACGAAGGCGATAGTATTTATTACGATTCATCAAAGCCTCACGGAATGATAGCTGTAGAAAACGATGATTGTATTTTCTATGCATTTGTACTTAATTCATCAAATGAATCACCACATCAGCTTGTTCATGGCGGTACAAAAGATTTCGTTTTTGCGCCTAAAAAGAAAAAGGATGGCGTAAAGAAAAATCGTGTTTGGGAAGATTTTATTATTCCAACTGAGGATGAAGCAGGTATCTTACAGGCAATATCCTTTAAAAACGAAGAAAAATTCAACTTTGCTTTCGATGTTATTGACCGCTTAGGCAGGGAACAGGCAGATAAAATTGCTATGGTTCATATTGCTGAAGATAAACAAGAGCGTAAATTCACCTTTGGCGAGCTTAAACGCGCAAGTTCACAAACTGCCAACTATTTTAAATCGCTTGGCATTAAAAAAGGCGATAAGGTAATGCTTATTTTAAAACGCCATTATCAGTTCTGGTTCAGTATGATTGCACTTCATAAAATTGGTGCAATAGCAATTCCTGCAACAAATCAGTTAAAGGAACACGATATTACATACCGCTTCAATAAAGCAGATGTAAAAATGATAATTTGTACTTCTGACGGTATCGTTGCTGATGAGGTTGATAAAGCAGCAGAATTAAGCCCCTGTGTTGAAACCAAGATTATTGTTGGTGAAGCACGCCAAGGCTGGCATAATTTTGATGAAGAATACAGCCTTTATACAGGTAAATTTGATAGAACAGAAGAAACACCTTGTGGTAGTGATCCAATGCTTATGTACTTTACATCAGGTACAACAGGCAATCCCAAAATTGCAATGCACAATTATAAATATCCTTTAGGTCATTTTATTACTGCAAAATATTGGCATTGTGTAAATTCAGATGGCTTACATCTTACAGTTGCTGATACCGGTTGGGCTAAAGCTGCATGGGGCAAACTTTACGGTCAGTGGCTTTGCGAAGCAGGAATTTTCGTTTATGATTTTGATCGTTTTGATGCAAACGATATTATGCCAATGTTCAAAAAATATGGCATTACAACATTCTGTGCTCCGCCCACAATCTTAAGAATGATGATCAAACAAGATCTTTCCAAGTTTGATCTTTCTACTATAGAACATATGTCAACAGCAGGTGAAGCCTTAAACCCCGAAGTTTTCAGGCAGTTTGAAAAAGCTACAGGTCTTCAGATTATGGAAGGCTTTGGGCAGACGGAAACAACAGTTGCTTTAGCAAACCTTGCAGGTACAAAAGCAAGGTTAGGTTCAATGGGAAAACCCGTTCCGCTTTACGATATTCAGCTTCTTGATAGTGATGATCAGCCGGTTGCCGTTGGTGAAGTTGGTGAAATATGTATTAATATTTCAAACGGCGTACCTTGCGGTTTGTTTAATGGTTACTATACCGATATTGAAAAAACAAACGAATGTATGCATGATGGCTTCTATCACACAGGTGATACTGCATGGCGTGATGAAGACGGTTATTTCTGGTATGTTGGCAGGGTTGATGATGTTATTAAATCATCAGGCTACCGCATCGGTCCTTTTGAAATTGAAAACGTTATTATGGAACTTCCTTACGTTCTTGAATGTGGTGTTTCACCTGAGCCTGATGAGGTTCGCGGTCAGGTAGTTAAAGCAAGTATTGTGCTTGTTAAAGGTACAAAAGCTACTGAAGAATTAAAGAAAGAAATTCAGGAATACGTAAAACAGCGTACCGCACCGTATAAATATCCCCGCATAGTTGTGTTCAGAGATGAACTTCCCAAAACAACAAGCGGTAAAATACAAAGAAATAAATTATAATCGGAGTGTGTTATTATGAAGTATGATATTAAAATAACAAAAACAACAGAACCAAAAAATAAGCCACAGGATGAATCAAAACTTGGCTTTGGTAAAGTTTTTACTGACCATATGTTCATTATGGATTATAACGATGAACAGGGCTGGCACGATGGCAGAATCGTTCCCTTCGGACCAATGCCTATCCATCCTGCATCAACAGTTCTTCACTACGGTGCAGAAATTTTTGAAGGTATGAAGGCATATCGCACAGTTGATAACGAAATCTGCCTTTTCAGACCCATGGATAACATCCGCCGTCTTAATGATTCAGCAGAACGCCTTTGTCTTCCTCTTTTAGATGAAGAAGGATGTCTTGATATTTTAAAAACAATCGTTGAAATTGAAAAGGACTGGGTACCAAAAGCAGAAGGTACATCACTTTATCTTCGTCCATATATGTTTGGTAACGATCCTCACCTTGGTGTTCACGCAGTTCATAATGCAACTTTCGTTGTAATCTGCTCACCTGTTGGCGCTTATTATGCAGAGGGCATTAACCCTGTTAAGATTGCTATTGAGTCTACTGATGTTCGTGCCGTTAAAGGCGGAACAGGTTACGCTAAATGCGGTGGTAACTATGCGGCAAGCCTTCGTGCAGGTCAAAAGGCTGAATTGGCAGGCTACACACAGGTGCTTTGGCTTGATGGTGTTCATAGAAAGTATATTGAAGAAGTTGGCAGTATGAATGTTATGTTTAAGGTTGATGGCAAGATCATCACCCCCGAACTTACAGGTTCAGTTCTTCCCGGTGTAACAAGAAGATCATGTATCGCACTTTTAAAAGAGTGGGGATATGAAGTTGAAGAACGTCTTTTCTCAGTTCAGGAACTTTTTGAAGCAGCAAAGAATGGCAAATTAGAAGAAGCATGGGGAACAGGCACAGCTGCAGTTGTTTCACCTATCGGTCAGCTTTTCTATGAAGGCGAAGCATATACCGTTTCAAACAACCTTATTGGTGAGGTTACACAAAAACTTTATGATAACCTTACAGGAATTCAGTGGGGTAAGATTAAAGACGAACATAATTGGATAGTTAAGGTTTGCAATGGCTAAGTATAAAAGAGTTTATATTTTAGCAGGTCATTACGGTAGCGGAAAAACAAATGTTGCCGTAAACCTTGCACTAAAAATAAAACAAGATGGCTATAATGTAAAAATTGCTGATCTTGATATAGTTAATCCGTATTTCAGAACAAAGGATAGTTTAAAGGAATTAACAGAAGCAGATATTCAGTTGATTTCACCTGCTTTTGCGAATACAAATGTTGATTTACCTGCGCTCCCACAGGAAGCGTACAGCCTTGTTCAACAAAAGGATTTTTATGCAGTGCTTGATGTTGGCGGCGATGATAGGGGTGCGTATGCTTTAGGCAGATATGCGCCTTATATAAAAGAAGAAAATAATTACGAAATGTGCTTTGTTTTTAACTGTTACCGCCCATTAACACGAACGGCAGAAGAAGCCTTGGAAGTTATGAAGGAGATTGAATTTGCCTGTAAAATACCATTTACGGCAATAATCAACAACTCAAATATCGGTAACGATACGGATGCTGAAATTATTTTATCTTCACAAAAAGAAACTGAAAGGCTTTCTAAATTAACAGGGTTACCTGTTATATATACAACGATTCGTGAAGATATTGATGTTTCCCTTGATAATAAACTTACTTTAAAATTACAGGAAAAGTACTTTGATATAAAGGAGAGTTAATAATGGCAAAAGTTACTTTTAAAACGGACGCTTGCAAAGGTTGTGGTCTTTGTGTTGATGCGTGTCCTAAAAAAATCATTGCTTTAGCAAAAGACAAATTAAATGCGAAAGGACATTCTCCGGCAGAAATTACTGATCAGGATAGTTGTATTGCTTGCGCTTTTTGTGCAACAATGTGCCCTGACTGTGTAATTACCGTTGAAAAATGAGGTGAATAAAAATGGCAGAAAAAGTTTTAATGAAAGGTAATGAAGCGATCGCTGAAGCCGCTATCAAGGCAGGATGCCGTCATTATTTCGGTTATCCCATTACCCCCCAAACAGAAATTGCCGCATATATGGCAAAGCGTATGCCAAAGGTTGACGGTGTTTTCCTTCAGGCAGAAAGTGAAGTTTCAGCCATCAATATGGTTTATGGCGTTGCAGGCGCAGGCTTTAGAGTTATGACGTCTTCTTCAAGCCCTGGAATTTCCCTTAAACAAGAAGGTATCTCATATATTGCAGGTGCAGATCTTCCTGCATTAATTGTTAATGTTCAGCGTGGCGGTCCCGGTTTAGGCGGAATTCAGCCTTCACAGTCAGATTATTTCCAGGCTACAAAGGGCGGCGGACATGGTGACTACCGTTTAATCGTTCTCGCTCCTGCTTCTGTTCAGGAAATGGCTGATCTTACTATTAAGGCTTTTGACCTTTCTGATAAATACAGAGTTCCCGCGATGCTTCTTGCAGATGGAACAATGGGTCAGATGATGGAGCCTGTTGCTCTTCCTGATGTTGAACCCGTTCAGGTTGAAAAACCATGGGCAGTTCGCGGAACAAAAATGGAAAGAAAGCATAACATCATCAATTCACTTTATCTTAAACCTGACGTTCTTGAAAAGGTTAACTTTGAACGTTATGAAAGATATAAGACCATTGAAGAAAATGAAGTTATGTATGAAGAATATATGATGGACGACGCAGAATATTGTGTTGTTGCATTCGGTATTGCTGCCCGTGTTGCTAAAAACGCAGTAGTTGCAGCAAGAAAAGAGGGCATTAAGGTTGGTTTGATCAGACCTATTACACTTTGGCCCTTCCCAACAGAAGTTCTTGATAAAGCCGCTGATAAGGTTAAAGGTTTTGTTTCTGTTGAACTTTCAATGGGTCAGATGATTGAAGATGTTAAACTTGCTACAAAGTGCAAAAAACCTGTTACACTTTGTAACCGTTCAGGCGGTATGATTCCAACACCTGAACAGGTGCTTGAATCCATTAAAAATCTTGCAAAGGAGAATAAATAATGAAAGTATTTGATAAACCACATGCACTTACAGATGCACCTTTTCATTATTGCCCGGGCTGTACTCATGGTATAATTCACCGTCTTGTTGCTGAAGCTATTGATGAACTTCAGATTGAAGGCAAAACAATCGGTGTTGCACCTGTTGGTTGTGCAGTTATGGCATATGATTACTTTGCTTGTGATATGGTTGAAGCAGCCCACGGCAGAGCACCTGCTATTGCAACAGGCCTTAAGCGTTCAATGCCCGAGAATATTATCTTTACATATCAGGGCGATGGTGACCTTGCTTCTATCGGTATGGCAGAAACAGTTCATGCAGCTACAAGAAATGAAAATATTACTATAATTTTTGTTAATAACGCAATTTACGGTATGACAGGCGGTCAGATGGCACCTACATCGTTGCCCGGTCAGGTAACACAAACATCACCATACGGACGCGATATTAATAATCAGGGATTTCCAATTAAGGTAAGCGAACTGCTTTCATCTCTTGATGGTCCTGAATATATTGAACGCGTTGCAGTTAATAATGTTAAAAACGTTCGTAACGCTAAAAAAGCCATCTTAAAGGCATTCAAGAATCAGGTTGAAGGCAAAGGCTTCTCATTAATTGAAGTTGTTTCTTCCTGCCCAACAAACTGGGGTATGACGCCTTCTAACGCACTTAAATGGCTTGAAGAAAATATGATTCCTTATTATCCCTTAGGTGTTTATAAGGATAGAAGCGCTAAAAAGGAGGACTAATAAAATGACAACACAAACTCTTATTTCAGGATTTGGCGGACAAGGTGTTTTGTTTGCAGGTAAATTCTTGGCATTTAAAGGTCTCGTTGAAGATAAAGAAGTTAGTTGGTTGCCTTCATACGGTCCTGAAATGCGTGGTGGTACAGCAAGTTGCGGGGTTATTTTAAGTGATGAACCTGTTGGCTCACCAATCGTTTCTAATCCTGATGTTTTAATTGCAATGAATCTTCCATCGTTAGACAGATATGAAAATGATACCGTTAGTGGCGGAAGTATTTTTGTTGATAGCACTCTTGTTTCAAGAAAAGTAAACCGTGATGATGTTAAGGCGTTTTATATTCCTGCAACGCAGATGGCAATAGATGCAGGCGTTCCAACCTTAGCAAATATGATTTTAATTGGTAAAATGATTAAAGAAACAGGCATCTTTTCATTTGACGATATGATCGATACTGTTAAAAAACTTGTTCCTGCTAAAAAACAAGAACTTGTTGAAAAAAATATGCTTGCACTTGAAGCAGGATATAATTATAAAGATTAAATCAAAAACAGGATTTTTAAATCCTGTTTTTTTATAGTTAAAAAAGACACTTCAAATTTTGAAGTGTCTTTTTGGTTGTTAAATAAATAATTTATTATTTTGCCTGAGCATCTTTCCAAGCCTGGTTACGACCAAACTGGCAGTCGTTGTTACCAGAATCAGTTGTGAACATTTCAAGCATGTTGATGGGGTCATCAAAGTCAGCAAGCCAACCTTCACGGGCAATATCAAAGTTACCCTGTTTACGTTCCTGAAGGAATGTATTCCATTCAACCTGCTGAATTGTCATTTCAATACCGATTTCTTTAAAGTCGGTCTGCATTGACTGTGCAGCAGCAACGTGGCCTGTACCGTCGTTTGTAAGGTATTCAATAACGATAGGTGTTTCGCTTGAAAGTTTACCTTCTGCATCAAACTTGAAGCCTGCAGCCATAAGATATTTACGTGCAAGGTCAAGAGTTTCTTCGGGCTTTTCATTGATAGCTTTATCATCAAAGTATGCATTGTCTGCAGCAGTGGGTTTGAAGATACCACCGTTACCATCTTTCATACCAACAGGAATATATGAGTTAGCGGCGATCTGGCCTGTCTGACCAACGCTTTCACAGATATAATCACGGTCGATAAGGATGTTGAATGCAAGACGCATGCAAGCAGCTTCAGCAGCAGTTTTGCCTTTGAAAAGATCACTGTTAGCATTGAATGCTACATAATATGTACCAAGGTTATCAATAATCTTGAATTCAGGATTATTTTTAAGTTCCTTAATAGCATCAGTGGGAACACTGTCAATAAAATCAACGTTGTTTGCTTTGTATGCATTGTAAATAGCTGTATCATCAGCTGAAAGCATAAATGTAAGCTTGTCGATTGTTACCTTATCTGCATTATGATAGTAGGGGTTCTTTTCATAAATCATTGACTGATCATGTGTCCAACCTGTGCAGATGAAAGGTCCGTTTGAAATGAAGCCAGCTTCTTGGCACCATCCGCCAGGTGAAGTCTGCCAATCATCGTAACTTTCAACAGCTGTCTGCTTAACAGGGAAGAATGTGGGGAATGCCATAAGTCCTTCGATGTAAGCGCAAGGAGCAGTTAAAGCAAAAACAAGAGTTGTATCGTTTGTTGCACTAACGCTAAGATCATTTGGATATCCAACAAATGTTGAGAACATATATCCATAGTCAGAAGCTGTTTTTTCACTAGCAGCGCGCTTCCATGAATATTCAAAGTCTTTTGCAGTAAGAGCTGAACCATCTGACCATTTAAGACCATCTTTAAGTGTTACAGTAAATGTAACAGAGCCATCTTCAGCAGGTTCTGAAACTGTGTATCCTGTTGCAAGATCAGGAACAGTTTTTCCATCTTTATCGTAGGTGTAAAGACCTGCGAATGAGTTAACTGCAAGGCATGCGCCGTCTACTGATGAGTTAAGTGCAGGATCAAGGAAATCAGGTTCACTTGCAAGGTTAACACGAAGTGTTTTTTCACCATTTGTCATGTTAACATTGTGGAAGAACTTATAACCGAAAAGGTTGCAATAAACATTTTCTACATATGATTTCTGCATGTAGATATCATTGTAGTAGTAAAGGGGAATAACGCAACCGTTTGACATAAGGATGTCTTCAGCCTTATGCATAAGTTCAGCACGTTTTGCATAGTCAGTTTCTGCTTTGATCTGTGCAATAAGATCATCATAAACCTTCCATCCGTTAACGGGATCAATAAATGCATCACTTAAAAGGCTTTCTGCATCAACGTCGCCGCCAACGCCTGGTCCATCATTGGGGTTGCAAGCACAGAATGAGAAAACAGTAACAAGTGCAAGAAGAATTGCGAACAGTTTTTTCATTTTTCTTTTCCTCCTAAGAAAATATTTTTTATAAAATCCTTTTATACTAAATTAACAAACAACAACCACATTTGTTACAAAGTATAAAAAGTGATTTCTTTATTTGTTCCAACAAGCAACAAAGTGACCGTTACCGCGATCGGTAAGGGAAGGACATTCCATAGCACATTTTTCAGTAGCATACTTACATCTTGTGCGGAAAGCACAACCTGATGGAGTATTAAGGGGACTTGGAACATCACCTTCAAGAATAATACGTTTGCGGCTTCTTGTAATATCAGGATCGGGAATAGGTACTGCAGAAAGTAATGATTGTGTGTAGGGGTGCTGTGGATTTTCGTTCAAATCATCAGCTTCAGCAATTTCAACTATTTTTCCTAAATACATAACCGCAATTCGTTTTGAAATGTGGTGAACAACTAATAAATCGTGGGCAATAAAAAGATATGCAACGCCAAGTTTCTTTTGAAGATCCTCAAACATATTGATAACCTGTGCCTGTATAGAAACGTCAAGCGCAGAAACAGGTTCATCGCAAACAATAAATTGCGGATCAACAGCTAATGCACGCGCAATACCTATACGTTGACGCTGACCACCTGAAAATTCATGTGCATAACGTGTTGCATGTTCAGCATTAAGGCCAACATAATTCATAAGTTCAAGAATTTTTTCGCGGCGCTCTTTCTTGTTTGAATACAGTTTATGTACATCTAATGGCTCGCCAATAATATCTTCAACAGTCATTCTTGGGTCTAATGAAGAATATGGATCCTGAAAAACCATCTGCATTTTTTTACGCATTTGGTTAATATTTTTATCTGTAACAAGTTCACCATCAAAATAAACTTCACCAGCGGTGGGCTTGTATAATTGAAGGATAGATCTTCCAACAGTTGTTTTGCCACAACCGGATTCACCAACAAGGCCCAATGTTTCACCCTTATTAATGGTAAATGAAACATCATCAACCGCCTTTAAAGGAACTTTTTTACCATTAGAACGAACAGGGAAGTATTGCTTTAAGTTTTTTACTTCTAATAAAATATCACTCATTTGCTTCACTTCCTTCGTTTTTAAGTGCGTTTTTAACATTCATCCAGCATGAAGCCTTGTGATTTTCGTTTATAACAAGTTCTTCAGGTTGCTCGGTTAAACAAATTTTCATTGCATTATCGCAACGGGCACAAAATGAACAGCCTTTAGGTAAATTAAGCATGTTAATAGGTGTGCCGGCAATAGGAATTAATTTTTCCTTCATTTTGTTTATGTTAGGAATTGATTTTAAAAGACCTTTTGTGTATTCATGTTTTGGGTTATAAAAAATTTCTTTAGCAGTTCCGCGTTCACAAATTTTTCCACCGTACATAACCACGATATTATCACAAAGGTCAGCAATAACGCCAAGGTCATGGGTAACAAGAATAACAGCCATTCCAAGTTTCTTTTGTAATTCCTGCATAAGTTCAAGAATCTGTGCCTGAATAGTAACATCAAGTGCAGTTGTAGGTTCATCAGCAATTAAAATATCAGGCTCGCATGCAAGTGCCATTGCAATCATAACTCTTTGACGCATACCGCCTGAAAGTTCAAACGGATATTGCTTTAATCGTTTTGCAGGTTCGTTAATACCAACAAGTTCTAAAAGCTCAATAGCCCTCAATTTTGCCTGTTTGCCCTTTTTATCAGTATGTAAAGTAATTGCTTCTTTTAACTGACTGCCAATAGTAAAAACAGGGTTAAGGCTTGTCATAGGATCCTGGAAAATTATTGAACAACATTTACCTCTGAAAGAACGCATTTGTTTTTCGTTCCAAGTGGAAAGGTCATTGCCGTTATATAAAATTTTACCGCCAACAATTTTTCCTGTATCAGCAAGAATCTGCATAATTGAATATGCAGTAACACTTTTTCCTGATCCGGATTCGCCAACAATACCAAGGGTTTCACCTCTGTCAAGATTGAAGGTTACACCGTTAACTGCCTGCACTTCACCCTTGTCGGTAAAAAATGAAGTGTGCAGATCTTGTACGCTTAAAAGATGTTCACTCATTTTAATCACCTCTTTAATTTGGGGTCAAATGCATCGCGCAAGCCATCGCCTAAAAGGTTAAGGCTTAAAACAATAAGACATATAACAATAGCGGGGAATATAAGTTTGTAAGGATAGAATTCCAAACCATTTCTTGCAGCGTTTGCAAGTGAGCCAAGTGAAGGCATGGGAGCCTTAACACCTAAACCAATAAAGCTTAAATAACTTTCAGTAAAAATTGCAGAGGGAACTTGAAGCGCAGTTGAAATAATTATAACTGAAAGGCAGTTAGGTAAAATGTGTTTACCGATAATTCTTCCTGGTTTAGCGCCGATAGAACGGGCAGCAAGTATGTATTCGTTTTCTTTAATAGAAAGTATTTGCCCACGGATAAGTCTTGCCATACTAACCCAATAAAGCATACCAAACACAATAAATATTGAAATCATATTTGTACCCAATTCAGATAAAAGGGAACCGGGCTTAAATGTTATTATCTGGTTAAGAACAACCGAAAGCAAAATAATTATAAGCATATCAGGTAAAGAATAGATAATATCAACTATACGCATCATTATCAAATCCACTTTTCCACCAAAATATCCTGAAATACTTCCGTAAAGCATACCGATTATAAGAACGATAATACTAGCAAAAACACCAACTAATAATGAAATTCTTGTTCCATATATAACACGAACAAAATAATCTCTGCCAAGTTCATCAGTTCCAAAAATATGGGGGAAAAGCTTTTCGCCTGTTTTTTCCATATAAGCCATTTCGTTTTCACTATATGTAAAAGGAGCAAGGTTATTACAGGATTTGTCTTTTTTACCGTTAACCTTTATCATTTCATCATAATCGTATGGAACAAACATAGGTGCAAAAACAATGGTAAGTAATATAATACCAAGAATAATAATACTTAAAACTGCAAGGGGGTTTTTCATAAGCCTGCGCATACCATCTTTAAAAAAGGTGGTGCTTTCACTCATAACATCCTGTTGTCTTTTCTCATCGTCAGTAGCAGGCTCAAATTTTGAAAGATCGATCTGTGTGCTTAATATATTCTTTTTGGGAAATTTGTCATCCATAATCTGCTACCTCCTGTTACTCATATTTAATTCTGGGATCTACAGCTTTATAAAGAAGATCGCAGATAAGGTTTGCAATAACCATAATCGTTGCAAGGAAAACTGTTGTTGCCATAATTAAAGGATAGTCACGGTCATTAATAGCAGTAACAAACTTGCTACCGATACCGCCAACAGTAAATATAGTTTCGATAACCATTGAACCTGTAATAATGTATGCAATCTGTGGTCCTGCATATGTTATTACGGGAATAAGTGAATTTCTTAAAGCATGTTTAAAAATAATCAACCATTTTGAAACGCCTTTTGCTTTTGCGGTGCGAATGTAATCCTGGCTTAATGCATCAAGCATACTTGTTTTTGATAATCTTGTAACGTAAGCCATTGGATATGCTGAAAGAGCAATAACGGGTAAAACGTAACTTGGTTTATCTACACTCCAAACAGGGAACCAACCTAATTTGTTACAGAATATGTAAAGCAACAGGGTTGCAAGAATAAAGCTTGGTACAGCAGTGAAAAGGGTGGACAAGAAAACGATAACTCTATCAATAAATTTATTTCTTTTTAGTGCAGCAACGCTTCCAAACACAGTACCTAATAAAAGCGCAAGACCCATTGCCATCAAACCTAATTTCGCAGAAATGGGGAAGGATTCACCAATAATATTTGAAATTTCTCTGCCGTTTTTAAGTGAAACGCCAAAATCACCTTGTAGTAAACCTTTCATATATAAGCCAAATTGAGTTAAAAGAGGTTCATCAAGATGGTATCTTTCGTTTAATGCTTGAATTGTAGCCTCACTCAATGCTTTTTCCCTGTTAAAAGGACCACCGGGAACAGCGTGCATGGTAAAGAATGTTATTGTGCAGATTATAAAAACTGTTAATATTGCTAACAGTACGCGTTTGATAATATATCTGAACATGCTTCTTCTCCTCTCAAAATGTAATCGAATAAATATATTATTAATAAATTATATATTATATAAGAATATTTTTAATATTATACATTATAGCAAACTAAAAGTCAAGCAAAGGCTAAATAAAAAATAAAAATCCCAAGCATTTTAATGCTCGGGACAAATTATTTTACTGGGAAATCAAAACTGTTGCAAACATAAATATAATCATCAGGTACAAATATAAAACGAAAGCCATTTTTAAAATAAAATAGTTCTTATTTAAATTTTTTTCCTTGTTCATTATGGTTTGCAAAAGCATAGCGGTCACAGGTATGGCAAAAATGCAAGCAACTGAAATATTAGATATTAAAAGAGTGTTTATAATCCCCGTTTTTAATAAAAAATACCAAATTACAACGGATATGGGAAAACAAATCCATAAAATGTTTTTTGCTGTTTTCATTAGTTTTTAAGGCTCTGCAGCGGCGCAGGAATTCTTCCTGCACGGGATATGAATTTTTCACAATTTGCGCTATTAACAGGCATAATGGGTGCTTCGCCTAAAAGGCCGCCAAAGCTTACCATTTCGCCAACGCCCTTATTAATAACAGGAATAACTCTAACTGCAGTTGTTTTTGAATTTACCATACCGATTGCTGCTTCATCAGCGATAATGCCTGAAATTGTTGCAGCGCTTGTGTCTCCCGGAATTGCTATCATATCAAGACCAACAGAACAAACACAGGTCATTGCCTCAAGTTTTTCTAATGTAAGTGTGCCTGCTTTTGCAGCGTTAATCATACCAATATCTTCACTAACAGGTATAAATGCACCTGAAAGACCGCCCACATGGCTTGATGCCATAACTCCGCCTTTTTTAACAGCGTCGTTAAGCATTGCAAGTGCAGCAGTCGTGCCGGGACCGCCTGTTGAAGAAAGTCCCATTTCTTCTAATATGTGTGCAACAGAATCACCCATTGTTGGTGTTGGGGCAAGTGAAAGGTCAACAATACCAAATTGCGCATTTAAACTTTCAGCAGCGCGGGTTGCAACTAATTGACCCATTCTTGTAATTTTAAAAGCAGTTTTCTTAATTTCTTCTGCTAATTCGCCTAAAGAAGCATCGGGCATCTTTTCAAGCGCACACTTAACAACGCCCGGTCCGCTTACGCCAACATTTATAACACAGTCGCCTTCGCCACAGCCTAAAAATGCACCTGCCATAAATGGATTATCTTCAACTGCATTACAAAAAACAACAAGTTTTGCACAACCAATACTGCTGTTATCTGTAGTCATTTCGGCAGTTTGACGAATGATCTGACCCATTTTTAAAACAGCATCCATATTAATACCGGCTCTTGTTGAACCAATATTAACTGATGAGCAAATATGGTCTGTTACAGCCATTGCTTCAGGAATACTGTTAATTAATGCCATATCACCGGGTGTAATTCCTTTGTGTACAAGTGCCGAAAATCCGCCTAAAAAGTTAACGCCTACATTTTGTGCTGCCTTTTCAAGAGTTTTTGCAAAACAAACTGCATCGTTAACTCTTGCAGCAGAAGCAATATGGGCAATTGGTGTAACTGAAATTCTTTTATTTACAATTGGAATACCAAGATTTTTTTCAATTTTTTCACATTCAGTTACAAGATGTTCTGCTTTAGAACAAATTTTATCATAAATTTGCGTACAAGCTTTATTTTTGTCACTGTCAGCACAGTCATAAAGAGAAATGCCCATTGTAACTGTACGAACATCAAGATGCTGGTTATCAAGCATTTGTATAGTTTCATTTACTTCGTTAAAATTTATCATTTTTCTCTCCATTAAAGACGGTGCATACTATTAAATATTTCTTCGCTTTGAATTCTTACCTCAAGATTTTCATCAAAATCTGCAAATTCTTTTTGAAGTCCCGCAATATCCAAATCACTTTGTTCTAAACTTAAAAACATAACCATTGTAAAATAGTCATGCATAATTGTTTGTGTAATGTCAAGAATGTTTACTTTGTTTTTTGCTAATTTTGCGCTTACATCAGCAATAATGCCTACGCGGTCGTGTCCGATAACTGTTAAAAATGCTTTCACTGGAAAATCTCTCCTTTTTTATCTAAAAGTATAATGTTTGCTGAATCGTTAAGTTTAGATTGTAATTGGGTAATAAGACTATCGTCTTTTGAATTTATATTTGGTGTACCAAGTATAACGGTATGTATATTATTATCCTTTATAAAAGTATATATAGCGTTTACAACATTGTCAGAATGCAAAACTGTCATATCAGCATTTGCTTGATGCGAAACAGTATATAAAAACTCAAGGGTTGTAGCTTCATCAGCGGCATTCATAAATGATTGCCCGTTTTTTGCAACATGCAAAACAAAAAGTTTATCGTCAATATCTTTGATCTGGGAAGCGTATTTAATAAGATTATGACAGGTGTTCTGCAAAGTAACACAAACCATAATGTTTTTCAAATAAATCAGTCCTCTATATATAAAATAATATTTTGATATGTTTTTACTTTAATTTTTTGACCTTCAGTTAAATCAGGGTGTGAAACTGCCTTTAGAAAGTAAAGAGTGCGTTCAAATTCTTCATTTTCATCAGTAAAAGAACAAATAACTCTTAAAAGACAAACACCATCATGTTCTGTTTCATCATCGTATCTTTTAAAAATATAAGTATCTTCTTGAAAAATACCATTATTGATATTTTTATGTAGTTTTAATAATTTGCTTTTATCAAAAATCAATCCATAGTAAAAAAGCACAAGAGCAATAATACCAACAATTCCAACTATCAGTGAAATAATCAGGTTATTAGTGTAAAAGCTAAAAATATAACAAATAAAAAATAAAGTTAAAAGCAAAAAAAACAAAATGAGATTTATGTTGCGTTGTTTTTTTGTTTTTGTAATAAATTCATTATCTAATAAATTCATAAATAATCACCAAAACATATTATACCAAATAATTAAAAAAAATGCTATTAAAATTTACTTAAATATTTAAAAAGGCTGAAAACAAATTCAGCCTTAATATTAAGTTGCTTCAGAAAGAACAATTTCAATAGTAATCGGTTTTTGCGAATATTCTACTGACCATCCTGAAATTGTTGCTCTATAAACGGTAAGTTTAACTTTTTCACCGGGCTTTTTAGTTAAAAGATAGGAAGAATAGTCAGACATAGTACTGATTTGTTTATCGTCAATAGCGTAAATAATATCGTATTGTTTTAAACCTGCATCTTCTTCATTTTTACCTGAAATTGCGGTTACACAAAGACCTTTGGGGATTGAATTCCATCCTGTTACCCTGAAAACATTGGAAGGTAATGCTAAGGTAATGTTTATTGCGGCGCGGTTTTTAACATGCCCATAATTTAACAAATCGTTAATTATAGGTGCAGCTTCATCGTAAGTTATGGCAAAACCCATATTTTCATAACCTTCAGCAACGATTTTTGATGATGTAATTCCTATAACATTACCATAAAGATCGATTAACGGACCACCGCTATTGCCGGGGTTAATTGCAGTATCAGTCTGAATACAATGCATAACATATCCGGTTTTTTCATCTTGTACAGCGCGGTTAAGTGCACTTATTATACCGCTTGTAACAGAAGAAGAAAATTCTAATCCGCCGGGATTTCCTACTGCAAGAACATTATCCGCAATGTTGCAATTTGTTGCAGAACTAAAAGTTGCTGCCTGAAGATTATAATTTCCAGGGTTTATTTTTAAAAGAGCAAGGTCAGTAATTGAATCAGAACCTATAATTTGGGCATCTAAAGTAATGCCGTTATAAAGCACTACTTGTACAGAACTAGCGTTATCGATAACATGGGCATTTGTTATTATATAACCGTCACTTCTTGAAATTATTCCGCTTCCTTCACTATATAAGGAAGATGAAGAAGTACCACCAAAATAATTGTTAGTAGTATAGCACTGTATGCAAACTACACTTGGAATAACTTTTTCAGCAGCTTGTTGAGGTGTTAAAATTTCACCATCAATAAGTTGAGGGGTAGGTGTTGGTTTAACAGTTACTACAGAACCAAAAGCAAAGCCTTTATCACTTGAACCCTGCAATTCTGGTGTAGGTGTTGATAAAATATTTGCATCTGCCGTAGATGATGGATCATTGTTTTTCTCACCATTATTAAAAATTGAAAACAAACTAATTGCGGCTGCAGCAACAGTTATACATAAAAGCACAGCAATTAATGTTATAAAACAGCCGTTTCCGCCTAAATTAAGGTTCTTCTTTTTGTTTTTTGATATATTTGTATTATATGTGTTATCTTCATTAGAACCGTTAGGGTTATAAGTGTAACGTATATCCGAATAAATATTATCGTTTGTGTGCTGCTGATTATTAGTTGAATTTTCAAATTTGTTTTCGCCCATAAATACTCCTTTTAAAAAAACCGTTTAAATTAGTATCATATTACATTTATATTATAATACATTTTTATGAAAAAACAATGATAAACAATTGAAAAAATAAAAGCGAAAGTAAAACTTTCGCTTAAATTTATTAATCTACGCTATAGGGAAGAAGTGCAACTGTGCGTGCACGCTTGATAGCTGTTGCAAGCTCTCTCTGGTGTTTTGCACAAGTACCTGTCATTCTACGGGGTTGAATTTTACCGCGTTCGCTGATAAACTTGCGAAGCTTTGCAACATCTTTATAATCAATTGCTTCAACTTTATCTGCGCAGAACTGACAAACCTTTCTTCTGGGCCTACGGTTTGAACGAATCTTTTTAAAATCCTTTTCGGACATTGTAGTTATCCTCCTAATTTAATAATCAGAACGGAATATCCTCATCTTCAACAGCCTGCATATTGTTGCCGAAGGGGGAATTTCCTAAACTTGCTGCACGGGCAGCATCATCATTGTTGTCACTTGAATTGGGGCGTGAAAGGAACTGAACCTCATCAGCCACCACTTCAGTAATATAACGTTTAGATCCATCGGGAGCATCATATGTGCGTGTCTGTATTGAACCACTAATGGCTACCTGGCTGCCTTTTTGCAGATATTTAGCACAGTTTTCAGCCTGTCCTCTCCAAACAACAACAGGAATAAAATCAGCTTCCCTTGTTTGAGTATCACGGTTTTGAAAACGGCGGTCAACTGCAACAGTAAAAGTGCACACTGAAATACCGCTACCGGTTGCTCTTAAATCAGGATCTTTGGTAAGTCTACCAATAAGCATTGCTCTATTCATAATTCTAACTCCCTAAAAAAGTAATTAAGCTTCTTTTTTAATAACGATGAAGCGCATAATATCCTCGTTGATTTTGAAATTTCTTTCAAGTTCTGCGGGGAAAGTAGCATCAGCAGTAAAGTTCATAAGAACATAGAAACCTTCACTAATGTAATTGATTTCGTATGCAAGTTTCTTTACGCCTTGTTCTTCAATACCATCAACAGTACCATTGTTATCGGTTACAAGTTTAGAAAACTTTTCGATTAAAGCCTTTGTTGCTTCACCATCAAGTTTTGGGTTGATGATATAAAGTGTTTCGTACTTATTCATACTTCAATTCACCTCCTTATGGTCTTGGGTCCCTAAAATAAGGAACAAGGAAATATATCTGCCGAAATATAATACCATATAATGTATGTAGTTGGCAAGCATTTTTTGTAAAAACCGATAAAAATTTTAAATCAGTGATTTTTGGTGGATTTATCTTGCTTTTTAGGTTGTTTTGTTATAGGATTTTTGATATAATTTAGAAAAAGAACAGGGGGCAAAATAAAATGGCAACAAAATCAAAAGTAGTTGAAAAATCATTTCGTATCGGTGCAGGTAGATTTGTTCAGGAAACGGGCTGTATTAAAACGGTTGCGGATGAGGTTGAACTTTTAAAATGTAAAAAACCTTTTGTTATGGGGGGTACATGCGCACTTTCAATAACAAAGAATGATATTGAAGAAAGCTTTAACAATAAAGGTTTCACAGGATGTTTTTATGAATTTAAAGGATTTTGTGTGCCTGAACACTGCCAAAAAATTGTTGAAAGCGATGAATTTAAAAATGCCGATATAGTTATCGGTGTTGGTGGCGGAATTTTAATGGACGCATCAAAATTATGCGCTGTTTTAGGTGATAAACCCGTTATCTTAATTCCTACATCAAGTGCAACATGCGCTTCCTATGCGCCTTTAAGTGTTACATATAATAATATTGGTCAACCTTTGGGCACAAAGCATCATAACAGGGAAGTAAATTGTGTTCTTTGTGATATGGATATTTTGTCAAAACAGCCTGTTCGTCTTTTTAAATCAGGTGTTTACGATTCCTTGGCAAAGTTTATGGAAACAAAACAAAGAATTATCGGCAAAAATGAAGATGAAATCGATATTGGTCTTCGTTCTTCGTTTGAGTTAAGCAGGTTCCTTTATGATCGCCTTAACGAAGATTTTGATAAAGCCTGTGTTGACATTGAAAACAAGCAGAACACCAAAGCAGTTTTTGATTGCGTTTATCTTGCAATCGCAGTTACTGGTGTTGTAAGTGGCTTGGCGCGTGGTTCAAACCAAACGGCTATTGCCCATAAAATATATGAGTCTGCAAGGGCGCTTTTCCCTGAACAAGCAAGCAAATACCTTCACGGTGAAGTGGTTGCAGTAGGCCTCATTTCACAGCTTTATTATAACGGTGAAGCAGAAAATGCCCAAAAATTTGCACAAAAAATGAAAGAAAGAAATATGGTTATTTCCCTTAATGAAATGGGCATTGAACACACAGAAGAAAACCTTAATAAACTCTACGAAAAAATGCTTGCTTCTTCCGCGATGGCAGGCACCAAAGAAGATGAACATAAGCAGTTAATGGAAGCCTTAAAACTTATAATTTAAAAAAGACAATATAACAAAAAGAGCAGAATTTCTGCTCTTTTTATTTTATCTCTACCGTTTCATCAATATCAAAAAAGTGAATATACGGCGTAACTGTTTTACCGGGGTAAAGTTGTTCTAACGCATATTTATACATTTTTAACTGGGGCGTATGGTGTAAAACGTGGTCGTTCAGATTATTGCGAATGATATCCGTTTTATAATCAAGCAGAATAATATCTTCGCCTTCAAAAAAATAACAGTCAATAATACCTTGAACTAACGCTTCGTCGCCGGTTTCGTCAAAAGGAATTATCTGGCAAAAAGACCTTTCTCTTGCGATTTCTTTACTTGATGAAAGTCTTTTGCCAAAGGGGGAATTAATAAATTTTTCAATACTTTCTATTGGTAGGGCATCAAATTCTTCGTTGTTTAAAATGCCTGTTTCAAGCATACTTTCAGCTTGTTCTTTAACGGTTTTTGTGCTGTAAAAATCAATATGCTCCATAAAAAAGTGAACAATTGTTCCTTTTTGTGCGCCTTTATATTCTTTATCTTCAAAAGTAGGTTTTCTTAAAGGAGTTTTTGATCGCAAGTTGCTTTTACTTGGCGATTGTTTTGTGCGTGCTGTAGTTGCGGCAGTATAAGGATATTTGTATTCAAAAGCGTTCTTTGCTTTATTTATGTATTCTTCACTATCAAAACAATCATAAACTGATAATTTTATGTTCTCGTTTACTTCATCATCATTCAAACTATCAAAGATTTTGATTGTCCATACGCTTTGATCAAAAACATGTTCAAATTCTGTAGAATAATCAACATCGCGTATTATATTTTTAAGTAAATAACCGTCTTTGTGGTTAAAAATTAACGGCAAAACAAGTTCAGCATATTTTGAAAAGTTTTTAAAATTCAGTTTGTGCGGAATAATATTGTACTGGCTTAATTTTTCTTTTAAAATCGGGCAGGAGAGTATAAGTTTGTTTTTTGCCCTTGTAAGTGCAACATAAAAAACACGCATATCTTCTGCACATTCAAGTTTCTTTTTTGCAAGCTGAATTGCAGTTTTTACAATGGAAGTTTCTTCTGTCCTTTTTCCTTGTTCATCAACAAGTTTATAATTAAATCCAAAGCCTAAATGTTCGTTAAAATAAAATGATTTATCACCGCCAAACGAAGCCTCTGTCATACCAATTACAAATACAATCGGGAATTCAAGCCCTTTGCTTTTGTGTATTGTCATAAAATGCACACTGTCGTCATTTTCGTCAATAGCAAAAGGTACTTCTTCAAGTCCACGAGAAACATTTTTATAGTATTTTAAAAAGCCCAAAAGTGTACCATCAGCAAAGTTTGAATAGTTTCTTGCCTCTTGTAATAAACGATTATAAGCGCGTATTTCACCAGAATCTTCAGGCGAAAATGAAACATGGTAAACATATCCTGTTTCATTACAAGCATATTCAATAAAATCGGCTAAAGCCATGGATTTTTGAATAATTTCAAGCCTGTTAATCAGATCAATAAAATCATTTCTCTTTTTTACTATTGATGGCTTTTGGTCGTATTGAACAAATGCATCATAAAAACTTGAAGTTGGGTCATTTATTCGTATTAATGCAAGTTCGGAAGGTGTAAAAGAGCCAATACTGCTTAACAAAACAGTTATAAGATCAATATCACTTCTTCTTAAAATCAAAAGATTTAAAAGGGAAATAATTGTGTTAATGCTATCTGTATTGTTGTTTTTATCATCTTGCTGTGCAGATAGGGGAATATTGTGCTTTTTAAATACTTTATCAAGTAAAGCAGAATATTTCTTTTGCCGCGCAAGAATAGCAATATCACCATATCTTACATTACGCATAATATTAGTTTGGGGATCAATTATTTTTGTGTTTAATAATTCCTTAATGCGTTTTGCAATAGCCTCTGCTTCATCTTCTTTGTTTCCGTCGATAAAAAGTATTTCGTTTGCAATTTCGCCTGTTTCACCATTATATAAACAGTTTTTATGCTGAAAAAATGTTTCGTCAGGTGAAGGATATAAAGAAGCGTCAGCATCATAAATAATTTCGCTTATGTTTTCATCAAACATAATGTTTTTAAAAATAAAATTCACACCGTCAAGAATTTGTGGATATGATCGGAAATTGTTCATTAAATTAATACGATTTCCCAAGTGACCGCTATTGTAAAGAAACATTTTTTCTTTAAAAAGGTCAGGCCGGGCATAGTTAAACCCATAAATGCTTTGCTTAATATCACCAACAAAAAACATATTATCGCCTTTTGAAATGGTTTGTATAATATAGTTCTGCACTGCATTTATATCTTGATATTCGTCTATGTATATGTAATCGGTGTTTTGGCGTATGTCTTCTAAAATATCAGGGTTATTTTCAATTAACTGAACCATGTATCTTAAAACACCATCAAAATTTGTACCGCCTTCATTTAACATAAGTTCATCAAGGCGTTTTGCATAATCTTCGTGTAACGCAAACAAGCCTTTAATTGCAGGAAGTAAAAATGTTAAGTTGGTGCGATTTATTGAAAGGCATAATTTTTTAACAGTTTCCCTTGTGTTTTTTATAACCAAAATATTATCCATTAAAGGCTTTTTGTAAGCGCTGTCTGTTTTATTGATAGATGGGAATTTAACTGTTATTTCATTTAAAATTTCCTCAAAAGAATTTTTATTTAATGCGTTTTCAAACATAATCAATATTTTATCAATATATGTGTTGCATTTTTCACTTATATCGGTGCTAAAATATTTTTCTTTGATTTTATAGCAAAGGTCAATTGCAGAACTTAAAAGGCTTTTACAATAAGAAATTATATAATCAGTAAAAACTTTTCCGCTAGGATCACTATATAAATTTAAAACATTTTCTTTGAATTGTTCAGGGTGCGGTAATGGTGCTAATGATGAATGTAATGTAAGAATAAGTGATTCTAATGATTTATCACTTTTAGCACCGGAAAATTGTTCTAAAACATCTTTGTACTCATCAAACAAGCCATCATTATATCTTTTTGCGCCTTCCTCAATTATCTGCTCTAGTGCAGAATTTGAAAGCATTTTAAGTTGTGCACCTTGAAAAATTCTGAAATCAGCAGGTAAAGGAGTATAAAAATAGTATTTTTTTAAGGTTTTTATACAGTAAGAGTGTAATGTGGAGATATCCGCACGATCAACAGCCTGTTTTTCTTTTAAAATACGGATATTTTCGGGGTTTTCCTGATATGCGTAATCAAGTTTGTTAATTAGTTTTTCTTTCATTGAAGCAGCTGCTGCATTAGTGTATGTGGCAACAAGCATTCTTTCGAGTGTTGCGTTGTGATTAACAATTTGAGTGTAAATATGTTCAATCATAACAGCAGTTTTTCCGCTTCCTGCTGCTGCAGAAACAAGGAGGTTTTTGCCTTTATGTTCAATAACTTCTTGTTGATTTTTAGTCCAAACAGGCATCTAATTTTCCTCCTTATCAATATTTTTTATACCGCAAATGCCATTATAATCACAATAGGCACAATTATCACATTCTGCGGGCATTATATTGCCTGAAAGTATGTCTTGGGCAAGTTTAACTGCGGTCTTTTTTGATGTGTCAATAAGTTCATAGAACACATCTTCGCTTAAAGCTTTCTTATCGTCGCATACAGCATTGTTAACAGGACCTGATAATTCATTATCTTTTGCAATAAGCATATATTGTGCCGATGCAGGCTTACTGTTTTTAAAATGAGATAAAAGCGCATCCATATAAATCATTAACTGAATGTCTGTGCCATTTTCTACATTGTATGCATTGAACTTTTTATCTCCGCTTTTATAATCCACAATGCGCAAGTATACGCTGCCGTCTTTTTCCAAACTGTCCGCACGGTCGATTTTACCTTTTATGTAAAGTTTTCCGTACTCTGTATCGATTTCAATAGGCGGAAATTTATTATATCCAAAAGAAATTTCCTGACCTATTACGGAAAATCCTTTTAAATGTTCTTTTATTTTCCATGCGCTTTCGCTTGTAAGGTCTTTTAAAATTTTATTAAATGCCTTTTGCCTGTTGGTTGAAATCATCGCGCCAAAATGAACGTCAGGCACAATTTTATCAAAAATTTCTGATGTTTTATCATAACATTCCTGTCGGGTCAGCTCGTTAAAAGCATTTTCTTTTGTAAAAATCTCAAGGGTAGTATGAATCATCGTGCCGATATCCAAACTATCGGTGTTGTATTCCTTGCTTTTTACAGGGGATAAACCATATTCAATAAAATGCTTATATGGGCAAGTTGCAAATGTCTCAAGCCTTGAAATGCTTGTAGAATTTTTATGTAAAAATAATTTTGATGCAATATCCTTTGGTAAAACAGTTTCCTTCGATTTTTTTTGTTGCTTTAAAATATCGTATTTTCTGTTGTTGAAAGAATCAAAATATTTGCTTAAGGCAACAGATTCAGGGGAATTAAGACGGTCTAATGCCATAAAATGCATGGCTTGTTCTATAGAATATATTTTTTTCAGATTATCCCTTGGTGTTAAGGAAACATTATTTGTAATTCTGAGTTCAGGAAACAGTTGCAAAAAGCGCTTGAATATAGGTGAAGGGGATAAAGGTGAACCGTTTTGATTAAATAAAGGGCATGAAAAACTTAATGCTTTTGTTGGTGTGCAAATGGCAGAATAAATATTGTATCTTAATCGAGCATCTTCTGTTTCAACGCTATGGGTAAGTTCAAGCCCAAGATCTATTAAAAGAGCGCTTTCTGAAGCAGTAACAATGCGCTCATCAGAATATGTTTTAGGAATAATGCCGTCGTTTGCACCAACTATAAAAACATATGAAATCTCTTGTTCTTTTGCGCTTGTAAGTTCGCCAAATGTAACGCAATCAAGCACACTTGGTATGGTTGAAGCATTAGATGAAACAAAGCCTTCATGTAAAGTTTTGCTGAATTCTTCAACTGAAATAGGTGTACTGCCAAAAAGCTGTGCAACTTCTTCAAGTAAAGCCTGTGTTTTGTTCCATAACTGAGCAGTTATATCGGATAACTCAAAAAAGCCCATTTCTTCATATTGGTCAACCAAGTTTTGAGTTTTTTCATAAATTCCTTGTTCTTTTAAAAAATCGTAACAGCAAGAAGCCATTTCTGTTGCAGTGTTTTTTTGCAAAATATTTTTCCTGAATTCTTTTATGGGCGCAACAAAACTTTTGCGAATAATATCAAATTGTGTTTGTTTTTCAGTATCACCACGGTCAAAATATAATCCGTTTTCGATTTCGTAACCTTTAACGCCCATTTCTTTAATAAAAGAAACAAAAATTTCTTTTTCATCTTGTTGAAGTGATGTTAAAGAAGATAACGCTAAATTTAAAATGTTTTCAGGTGTAAAACCTGAATATGCACACTTTAAAAGCGCAAAAAGATACATTGATACGGGGTGGGCGGCAATATCATATTTTTTGTTTGTATGAACAGGAATATTATAGCGCGCAAAAATTGTATTTACCAATGGGGAATATTTATCTAAATCATTACATAATAATGCATAATCTTTAAAACGGTTGCCTTTTTTTACGCCGTCAAATATGCTTCTTGCCACCATTTCAATTTCGTCTTGTGGTGATAAATAATAATTTAAAAAAATGTTTTTTGTATCTTTTGTAAAAGCAAATGGTTTTGTTTTATAAAAATTATCTTCAATAAAGTGAATTTCATCGCTTTTGTGATTTGTATTTCTTTTTGTATGTTCAATTTTAAAGGGAACATTTCTTTCTTTTGCGATTTTAATAAGGTTGTCAAGAGTAATCTGGTGTATTTCGTATGCAGTACTGTCACTATTATTTTCTGCGCAAGAAAGAGCAATAACAATATCTGTTTGCTCCATTAGTGAACCGATAAAATTATAAAGGCTTGTGGTAAAAACATCAAAACCATCAATATATATAACGGTATTTTTTATTCTACTGTATACAGGTAATAACTGTTGTGCTGTTTTAAGTTTATCGGCGTTATCAGTATAACCGCTTGAAAGAATTTTATTATATTCTTGGTATAAAACTGCCATATCCATCAGTTTATATTTTAAAATACCGTTATCAAGTTTTTGTATAACGTTGTTAAGGTCATCAACAGAGTATCCGCAGTTTTCAAGGGTAGAAATCATCTTAAGCGCAAGCGCAGAAAATCCTTTTTTATCTGAGGTTGATTTAAAAATTGTAAGCTTGTCCTTGCAGTTTAAAATGCAAAATCGCATAGCCATTGTTTTGGCTGAATCATCAAGATATGATTTTTTATTTTTGCCAAAAAAATCAACAATAGACGAAGCAAGCCTGTTGAAAGAACAAACTTCAACGTCAATAAACCCGTTAATGTTTAATTGCGAACATAATCTTTGCTCAAAATTATATGTAACGGGGTCGGGGACAATAAGTATAGATTTTTGCCTTGATTCAATTCTTTTGCCAATTTCTTCAATAAGTATATGAGTTTTTGATGAAGAAATCCTGCCTGTAATGATTTTTAACACTATACGAAAACCTCAAAATATGAATTTTATATATTATAACATATAAATTTATTAAATTCAACAAAAAAACCGCCACATAATGTGACGGTTATTAATTTTAGAAAACAAGTTTTTCATTAATAAATGCTGCAACTTCTTCAATGGGAAGTGTAATCTGCTGCATTGTATCGCGGTCACGAACTGTTACAGTACCTTTTTCAATAGTATCAAAATCAACAGTTACACAATAAGGTGTTCCGTTTTCATCTTGCCTGCGATAGCGTTTGCCGATTGAACCTGCTTCATCGTAATCAACGGGGAAGTGCTTTGCAAGTTCGGTATAAATTTCAATAGCCTTTTCAGAAAGTTTTTTCTGTAAAGGAAGAACTGCACATTTAAACGGTGCAAGAGCGGGGTGAAGGTGCATAACATTTCTTACATCACCGTTTTCCAAAGTTTCTTCTTCAAAAGCGTTGCAAAGGAATGCAAGAGTAACACGGTCAGCGCCCAATGAAGGTTCAACACAATAAGGAACATACTTTTCATTTGTTACAGGATCAAGATATTCCATATTTTCGCCACTGTGATCAGCGTGTTGTTTAAGGTCATAATCTGTTCTGTCGGCAATACCCCAAAGTTCGCCCCAACCAAATGGGAAAAGGAATTCAAAATCAGTAGTTGCCTTTGAATAGAAAGAAAGTTCTTCGGGTGAGTGGTCTCTTAAGCGTAAAGATTCTTCTTTAATACCAAGATCAAGAAGCCACTTTTTACAAAATGCACGCCAATATTCAAACCATTCAAGGTCAGTACCGGGTTTGCAGAAGAATTCAAGTTCCATTTGTTCAAATTCACGCGTTCTGAAAGTAAAGTTGCCGGGTGTAATTTCGTTTCTGAATGATTTACCAACCTGGCAAATACCAAAAGGAACTTTCTTGCGTGTTGTACGCTGAACGTTTTTAAAGTTTACAAAAATACCTTGTGCAGTTTCGGGGCGAAGATAAACAGTTGATGTACTGTCTTCTGTTACGCCTTGGAATGTTTTGAACATAAGGTTAAACTGTCGGATATTTGTCCAGTCATTTTTCTCACATTCAGGACAGCAAATGTTGTTTTCTTTGATGTAATCTTCCATTTGTTTGTTTGACCAACCGTCAACCACAATATCGGTGCCTTTTTCGTGATTATAATCTTCAATAAGTTTATCAGCACGAAAACGTGATTTACAAGCCTTACAATCCATTAAAGGATCAGAGAAACCGCCAAGATGACCTGAAGCAACCCAAACCTGAGGATTCATTAAAATAGCGCAGTCAACACCTACATTATAAGGGCTTTCCTGAACAAATTTCTTCCACCAAGCCTTTTTAACATTGTTTTTAAGTTCAACACCTAAAGGACCGTAATCCCATGTATTAGCAAGTCCGCCATAAATTTCTGAACCTGGAAAGATAAAACCTTTGCCTTTACAAAGTGCAATAACTTTTTCCATATCCATAAAATGTACCTCCAAGAAATATATTGATATTTACATTATAAGCAAAAAAAAATATATGTCAAACATAAACTTAATAAATACAGAAAATATTCAAAAAGTAGCGTTATAGTTTGTTTGATGGATATAACAACACAAAAATTAATAAATTGTGTCAAAAATAAAAAAAAGTATTGATTTTTTCAGTCCGCTATTGTATAATTTAGATACCAATGTTTAGGGAGGTTGAAAATTAATGAAAAAACTTTTGGTATTATTACTTACGATATGCATTGCATTTTCATCCGTTTGTGTAGTGGCTTTTGCTGAAGCAGAGCCTGTTACTGACGGTGGCAGTGCTGTTGAAAACAATGAAGAAAAAACAGTTGAAAGTCTTGTAGGCGCTTTCTATCTCCAGGGCGAAAGCGGTGCAGGTTTAATGGGAAGCGGCATTGTTACGCAAAGCGAACATGATTATCAGATTGCTGATAAAATGGCAGCCAATTTAAACGGAACAAATAAGATTCCTTTCTATGCATTTGATAAAGATGGTTCAGTTTTCTTTGATTCTTATGCAGAAGATTATTTCTTCTCCGAAACTAACGCAGCTAAAGCAGCAGGTATTGATTTCTTCGCATATAATCTTTATATGGGTTATGATACATCATCACCGGCAAACCTTATTAAAAATATGAATAGACAGCTCATCTATCATAGTGCAAAGTATGATCTTGCTGAGTTTACAAGCAAAATTAACTATGCAGTTGTTATTGATGGTGACTATGACAGCACAAAAGCTAAAGAACGTGATATTCTTATTGATAAATTCCTTACACAAAAAGGATATCAGACTGCTACAGATGGCAGACCTGTTGTATTTATAGTTTGGAATGAAAACATTGCAACACAGATTGAAAGACTTAACAAAGATCTTAAAAAGATCGTTGCTGATGGTGCTAACCCCGATAAAGCACAGCCTAAAACTGCATTAAACGATGATGTTGAAAAAATGTATGTTATCGCACTTAATGCTCCTAGCTATCAGGAAGCAATCGGTGTAGGTGCAGATGCTGTTTCCTGGTTAGAAGGCACAGGCAAGAGCGGTGAAGCATATACAAATATGACAGCAAAAGTTGAAGCAAACTGGGCAACAGGCGAAAAGGTTGTACCTAACGTAGTAACAGGCTTTGACAAAACATTACTTGCTGGCGATAAAGCAATTGAAATTACTGCTAAAAAAGCTTCTAACAGTAAAGAATTAACAGTTCGTTATTCAAGAAGCGGTGCAGCAGATGATTATGTTGCAAAAGCAACAGCAGAAGAACTTGTTGCTCACACCAAGAAGGCTGTTGAAACCACAAACAAACCTGCTGAATTTAACGCAGTTATGTTCTATGCATGGGATGATTTCCTTGGCGGCGCATTCCTTTGCCCCACAAAAACAGATAAAGTTAATCAGTACGATACAACATATCTTAAAGCATTAAGAGGATACTTCTATGGCAAAACCGAAGGTATGCCTGCTCTTTCAGTACTTGATAATTCTAACAATGTTGTAACAACAGAAGAAGATGGTACTGTTACAACTACAACTTCAAAGGGCGAAGTTCTTTCAAAAGTTGATAAAGATGGTAATAATCTTTTAGCAAATTCAGACAATCAACAAGGTAACGAAAACAATGGCGGAAACAATGCTGATTATACTCTCTATATTATAATCGGCGCTGCAGCAGTTGTTATTATTGCAGTTGCTGTTATTGTTATTGTAGCAGTTTCTAAAAAGAAAAAGAAGGCTGCTCCTGCCGAAGAAAAAACTGAGGAATAATTAATTATGCCGCCCATATGGGCGGCTTTTTTTAGTATGAAAAAGACAGATTATATTATTGAAAAACTTGAACAAATGTATCCGCAGGCAGATACAGAATTAAAATTTAATAGTGAATATGAACTTCTTGTTGCAGTTATTCTTTCTGCGCAATGCACAGATAAGCGTGTTAATCAGGTAACTGAACAACTTTTTAAGGAATATAATACACCTGAAAAGATGATTACTCTTTCACAAAGTGAACTTGAAAATAAAATATTTTCTTGTGGTTTTTATAAAAATAAAGCAAAAAATATTTTAGAAACAAGCAAGATTCTTGTTGAAAAATATAACGGTAAAGTTCCTGATAATTTAAAAGAGTTGCAATCATTGGCGGGGGTTGGCAGAAAAACTGCAAATGTTGTTGCAGCAGTTGCTTTTAATATACCTGCTATTGCAGTTGATACACATGTTTTTCGCGTTGCAAACAGAATTGGATTAACTAATGCAAAAAATGAACTTAATACAGAATTACAGTTGCAAAAGGTTATTCCAAAGGAAAAATGGTTAAGGGTGCATCACTTAATTATATGGCATGGCAGAAGATGTTGCGATGCACGAAAACCAAAATGCGATATTTGTTTAATAAAAGAATATTGTAAATATTTTGCGCGCTTGCCAAAGATAAAATGATATGTTAAAATATTTGAAGATTATTTTTTGGAGTTTTAACTATGTTTATTGATTATGTAAAAATTTATATAAAAAGTGGTAATGGCGGCAACGGAAGTCTTTCTTTTCACAGGGAAAAGTATGTTCAGGCAGGTGGTCCTGATGGCGGCAACGGTGGCAATGGCGGTGATATTGTTTTAGTTGCAGATCAGGATATGCGTACATTACTTGATTTCCACTTTCAAAAACATTTTTCAGCAGGTAATGGCGAAAATGGTATGAGTAATCTTCGCACGGGTAAAAAAGGTGAAGATATTGTTATCCGCGTGCCAAGGGGAACAGTTGTAAAAGATGCCCAAAGCGGTCTTGTAATTGCTGATATGTTTGATAAAGATGCACGTAAAGTTATCTTAAAAGGTGGCAGGGGCGGTAAGGGTAATGCACATTTTAAAAGTGCAAAAATTCGCACACCTAATTTTGCCCAAAATGGTGAAATTACAAAGCAAAGGCAAATTGTTTTAGAACTTAAAACTATTGCAGATGCAGGATTTGTAGGATTTCCTAATGTAGGTAAATCCACAATTCTTTCTATAATTTCAAAAGCAAGGCCTAAAATTGCAAACTATCATTTTACCACTCTTGAACCAAATCTTGGCGTAGTTAAATGCGATGATTCAACATTTGTTGCCGCAGATATTCCCGGTTTAATAGAAGGCGCCGCTGAAGGTGCAGGATTAGGCCATGCATTTTTAAGGCACATTGAACGCACCCGTGTTATTGTTCATGTTGTTGATATTTCAGGTTGTGAAGGCAGAGATCCTATTGAAGATTATAAAATTATTAATAAGGAACTTTACGATTATTCTCCTGTTTTAGCAGAGCTTCCTCAGTTCGTTGTTGCCAATAAATCTGAATTACCTGGCTCTGAAGAAAACTTAAAACGATTGCAAGAATATTTAGGAGATATACCTGTTTTTAAAGTTTCTGCAGCAACAAGGAATGGTTTTGCTCCGTTGTTAAGGGCTATCAGCCAAAAACTTAAAGAGTTGCCTGAGCCCGAACCTATTGAAGAAACAGGTGATCTTGTTTACTATGAAGATCCCAATAAATTTGATGTTATCAAACTTAATGCAGAAGTTTTTGTTGTTGAAGGAAATCTTATAGACGGATTATTAAGAAAAGTTAATTTTGATGATCCAACAAGCCTTGATTATTTCCAACGTATGTTAAGGGAAAAAGGTGTAATTGATGCTTTAAGGGAAAAAGGCGCAAAAGACGGTTGCGTTATCAGGATTGAAGAAATGGAATTTGATTTTGTAGATTAAGTTTTCTTATAATCTTAAGAATAATACTGAATATTATTAGAATCAAACCAAATAAAATATAGTATAATTTGTACGGTGTGATAAAACTTAATGCAATAAGTATCACACCGTATTTTATTGCAAATTTTTCAAACTTTTTAGAAAATAATCCCCTCAACAGTTTTTTTGATTTGTGATTTTTTGTATCAATTTCCACTTTAGGAACAGTTGCTTTTAATGTATTATCAATTATTTTATCAGTTGTGTGTTCGATATATTTAACTTTTAATAAATTTAATAAATCACGGCAACCTTGTGTCATTCCTTTTATAGAATATATATCAAGTGTTTCGCAAATTCCATTATTTCTTAAATATTCAAGAAGTTTTTCTTCATTTAAACCGTTATATGAATTATCCGCTATAGCACCAGGAAAATAAGAGGTGAATTCATTTTCATCAATAAGCATTAAACCCGTTAAAGTTGCCTTTTCCTTAGATTTTGTTTTTAATCTTTTTTTGGTTAGTTGACTAACTTTTGAACGAATAGTATAATATAAATAAGAACATAAAAATGCACCGCAAAAAGCAAATATCATCGCACCGTTGCGGGTAGGAAAAATGTATTCTCCTACAGCATAAAGCAGTATAAAAAATATTGGATAAAACAATATGCTGAATAAAATTAACATTAAAACACCTCTAAAAAAGTATTAACATTAATTTAAAGGATATACAAAAATGAAGATAGGAATATTAGGCGGAAGTTTTGATCCTGTGCATAACGGTCATATTGAAATGGCGTGTTTTTGCAAGCAAAAATTTAATCTTGATAAAATTATGTTTTTGCCTTTAGGCGAACCGCCACATAAAAAAAATATTACAGATAAAGAACTTCGCATAAAAATGCTTCAGGTTGCTATTGAAAATTATGAAGATTTCTTTGTTAGTAGGCTTGAGGTTGACAGGCCCGGAAAAACATATACTTATGAAACAATTAAGTGTTTATTGGAAAAATGCGACGATGATTTTTATTATATAATTGGCGGTGATACGATAAATACCCTTGAAACTTGGTTTAATGTTTATGAACTTTTTAAAATTTTAAAGTTTATTGTTGTTGATAGATGCAACTATAACCGAGATAATGTGGATAAATTAATAAAATCAGGTGCTAAATTGTATTTTGCTGACCATGTTGGGCAGAATGTTTCATCAACAGCAATTCGTAATAATGTAAAAAAGGGCGAAAATATTGATAATTTAGTGCCCGAAAAAGTGAAAGAGTTAATTTTACAAAATGAATTATACAAAAATTGAACAAATTAAAGAAAAATTAAAAAAAGATTTAAAACCACAAAGATATCAGCATACCTTAAATACAGTTTTAAAGGCTATGGAACTTTGTGTTGGATTAAATGTTGATAAAGAAGTTGTTTTTGTTGCATCACTTCTTCATGATTGTGCAAAATATAAAACACCAACAGAAGAACAAAAGAAAGAATTAAGCGATTTTATTGATTATCCGCCAATTATTCACGCCCCTTTTGGTGCAATAATAGCTCGCGATGAGTATGGCGTTACGGATGAAAAAATACTAAATGCTATAAAATATCATACAACAGGCAGAAAAGGTATGACTGTTGAAGAAATGATAGTTTGCCTTGCTGATGCTATTGAAGATGGTAGAGATTACCCAAATCTTGAAAATGTGAAAGAGGCGGCAAAAAAAGGGCTTATAAACGGAATGATAGCAAACCTTTCAGGAGTTGTTGATTATGAAACTAAAAAAGGTAATATAATTCACCATCTTACAATAGAAGCGCTAGAAGATTTAAAATCGAGGTAATTTATGAATAGGGAATTAATTGATAAAATATGTAATGCAGCCCTTGATAAAAAGGCTGAAAATGTTGTTGTTATAGATATAAAAGATATGACTGTTGTGGCTGATAATTTTATTATTTGTTCCGGCACATCTAAAACACAGGTAAAAGCAATATGCGATAATATAGAGGAAGAACTTTCAAAACAGGGAATAAAGCCATACAGAATAGATGGTTATAATGAAGCAAGATGGATAGTACTTGATTTTGGCGATATTCTTGTGCATGTTTTTTATGATGAGGACAGATTGTTTTATAATCTTGAGCGTTTGTGGAACAATGGCGCAAATATGTTTGTATATTCTGAATAAAATAATATAAAATACAAAAAAATACAAAAAACACGGTCGATTATCCTTGCATTGACCGTGTTTTTATGTTATAATACAAAAGAATGTATGCTAGATTATTTTTTTGAGGTATAGACAATGAAAGATTTAAAATTGAGGCTTGATGTCAATAATATGATGTCAGATTTTATTGGAGAAAAAGGATTTACTGAAACAGAACTTAATTCTGCTTCGGAAAAAGCAAAAGAAGCATTTAATTATGTGAAAGAAAATCGCGGTCTTGGTATGATGGGTTGGACAGAGCTTCCATACAATCAGGACGGGATTGTTGAAGACATTTTAAAAACAGCAAAAGAAATTCAAGAAAAATTTGATTACTTTGTTGTACTTGGTATTGGTGGTTCTGCACTTGGACCAATTGCAATACAGCAAGCGCTTAATCATATGCATTATAATGATCTTCCTAAAGAAAAAAGAAACGGTTGTCCTAAACTTTATGTTGAAGATAATATTGACCCTGAAAGAATGGCTTCTCTTTTTGATGTTATCGACCTTGAAAAAACATGTATAAATGTTATTTCAAAATCAGGTAGCACAAGTGAAACTATGTCTCAGTACCTTATTTTGTGGGATGCACTTACTAAGGCATTTGGTGATAAAGCAAAAGATCATGTAATTGCAACCACAGATGCAGAAAAAGGTAATCTGATAAAGCTGGCTCAGAAGGAAGGCTTTAAAAAGTATGTTATTCCTGATGGCGTTGGCGGAAGATTCAGTGAAATGTGTCCTGTTGGGCTTCTTGCAGCAGCAGTTTGCGGTATAGATATTAAAGCAATGCTTGAAGGCGCGGCATATATGGATAAACTTGCTGATAGTGATGATATTTATAAAAACGCACCTTTGATGGCAGCTACAATGCAGTATCTTGCAATTAATAAAGGATATAATATTTCAGTTATGATGCCGTATGCAGACAGCCTTAAATTTATGGCAGACTGGTATTGTCAGCTTTGGGGTGAATCATTAGGTAAAAAGCATGATCTTAATGGCAATGTTGTTAATGTAGGTCAAACACCTGTTAAAGCATTAGGTGTTACAGATCAGCATAGTCAGGTTCAGCTTTATACCGAAGGCCCATTTGATAAAGTAATTACACTTTTAGGTGTTGATAATTATAGGTGTGAAGTTAAGATTCCTGATGGTTGTGAAGATATTCCTGCTGTAAACTTCCTTTGCGGACACACTATGAACGAACTTATTACAGCAGAGCGCAATGCAACAGAATATGCTCTTTTAAAGAGTGGGCATCTTAACCATACAATAATGTTGCCTGAAGTTAATGCGTTTACAATTGGCGAACTTATGTATTTTTATGAGCTTGAAACTGCTTATTGCGGTGCTATGCTTGGTATAAATACATTTGACCAACCGGGTGTTGAAGAAGGTAAAAACGCAACATATGCACTTCTTGGAAGACCTGGATATGAAGAAAAGAAAAAAGAACTTGAGAGCAGACCTGAAAAAAGCACGAAATATATTATATAATCAGGAGAGAATTTATAATGGAAATTACACTTGATATCGTATTACGCGTGTTGCGCAAATCATTGCTGTACATAGTTTTGTTTGCGCTGATTGCAGGAATAGTGGCATTTCTTGCATGTGGATTTTTAGTTCAGCCTACATATGTTGCTAAAACAGAACTTAACCTTATTGGTAACGAAAATGCCATGGGTGGTTCTACTACAGATAGCAACAATAGCTGGGTTTTTGCAAACCGTCTTTTAAAAACTTGCGCAGGAATTTTGGATACCGAGAACTTTGCAAGAAAAATTATGGCTGAAGCAGGCATAGATTATAAGCCGGTGTATTCAATAACATATGAAGAAGAAACAACAATTATCAAAATTTCTGTTTCTGATCATAATCCTGAAAATGCATATAAAATTGCTAAAGCAATTGCGGATAATGCTAACGGATATCTGGCTGAAACAACATTAACATCTGTTACTGTTGTTGTAATTGACGATCCAATACTTCCTACAAACGCATCTAGTCCTAATATTCCGTCTTATACAATTATATCTGCCATTGCAGCTGGCGCAATAGTATTTGTTGTTCAGTTATTGCGTGAAGTTCTTGGAACAAAGATTAAAGACGAAAGCGAATTAAGAAAGCGTTATAATATTCCTGTTCTTGCTTCAATTCCTGATTTTAATGAAGCAGTTCGTAATAGTTCAAAGTATTCATACGCAGATTATTACGCAAAGGAGGGCAATTAAATGGCTAAAAAATTAGATAAATATGTAAAGTATTCAAAATACGGAAACAAGTATAATCGTCAGGGCAATGTTGAATTCTTTACAGTTGAAGCATATAAAATTGCAAGAACTAATATTGCACTTTCTGTAATTAAATCAGGATGCAAAAAAATAGCCTTTACAAGTTCAGTTGCTGGGGAAGGCAAAACTACAACATCATGTAATATTGCCGCTGCATTTTCTAAACATTTAAATTGCAGAACATTACTTATTGATTGCGATCTTCGTAAACCTACGGTTGGTAAATTCTTTAACATAAAGAATACACCGGGTCTTACTAATGTTTTAAGCGGTATGTGCACTATTGAAGAAGCAATTCAGATTGTTCCTAATACAAATCTTTCTGTTATTTGTTCAGGAATTGTGCCTCCAAATCCTTCAGAATTACTTTCAAGTTCAGAATTCTATAGTTTAGTTGATAAACTTTCAGAAAATTATGATTACATAATATTTGATACTCCGCCTGTAAATATCGTAGTTGATGCAATTCCTGTTATCGAAAAAGCAGATGGCGTTGTTATTGTAACATATGAAGAACATTCGAATTATGTTGAACTTGACAAGGCTGTGGAAACACTTAACAGATGTGGTTCAAAGATATTAGGTTTTGTCCTTAATGGCAGCCGTACAAAAGAAAAACATAATAGAAAACTCAGGACTTATCGTCAATGAGATTATACGATATACACACGCACATTATTCCGGGGATCGATGATGGCGCGATAAATAGGGAACAAAGTATTGAGATGCTTAAAATGCTTAAAGAAGCGGGCATTACTGATGTTGTGTTAACACCGCACTATTATCCCTTTGAAATGCCTTTAAAAAGTTTTTTAAAGAAACGGCAGATGTGTTTTGATGAGATTAAAGATGTGTTTGATGAACTTGGGCTAAAAGCGCATTTGGGCGCAGAAGTATATCTTTCTGATGTCCTTTTTGCTTTGGAAAATATAAATGAACTTTGTATTGATGGCAAAAATTATTTATTACTTGAACTTCCATATGGTGAAAAAAACAAGCAAAAGATAATTAATGCTTTGCATCAAATTAATGCAAATTATTCTGCAAAAATAATCCTTGCCCATTTAAATCGATATCCAAGATTTTTTAAAAAGGATTCTTTATACGAATTAAATATGATGGGCTGTTATATTCAGGTTGATTCGTATTTATTTAACTGTTCTTTTAAAAGGAAAAAAATCCTTAAATTAATTGATATGGGTTTAGTGCATTTTGTTGGCAGCGATTGCCATAATTCAACAACAAGAAAACCTGCCTTTGATTTATTAAAGAATAATATTGATGAGAAAACATATTACGATTTGCTTGGAAATTTCGAAAATATTTAACAAAAAAACCACTAGTTTTGAAGTGAACCCCAAAGTTTAGACAAAATTAAATATTAAATTGCTTGTGAATGAGTTCGGTATTGTACCGGACTCATTCCTTTTAGTTTTAAGGAAATTCTTTCGTTGTTGTAGTAATAAATATA
>SVIH01000021.1 GCA_015069575.1 Clostridiales bacterium | reverse complement strand
ATATATTTATTACTACAACAACGAAAGAATTTCCTTAAAACTAAAAGGAATGAGTCCGGTACAATACCGAACTCATTCACAAGCAATTTAATATTTAATTTTGTCTAAACTTTGGGGTTCACTTCAATAAGAGTGGATTTTTTAGATTCGCATTGACTTTTTTTAATTAAAATGATATACTTTTTTAATAAAACCAATAGAGGTATATGAAAATGAACCAAGTATTTTTGCCCAAAAATTATACTGAAAAACTTGACCTTTACCAAACACAGTTGGCAATAGGTATGTTAAGGCAGTATTTTCAGCAAAAACTTTGCAAAAAATTAAATTTAAAGCGTGTAACAGCGCCACTTTTTGTTCAACCTGAAACAGGATTAAATGATGATCTTAACGGTATCGAAAGGGCGGTTTCTTTCGATGTTAAAGCAACCGGAACAAATGTACAGGTAGTTCATTCACTTGCAAAGTGGAAGCGCATGGCACTTTATGAATATAAATTTCCCGTTGGTGATGGTTTATATACTGATATGAATGCTATACGCAGGGATGAAGATCTTGATAATTTCCATTCAATTTATGTTGATCAATGGGATTGGGAAAAGGTTATTACACGCGGGGATAGAACAAGGGAATACTTAGAAAAAACCGTTCAAGATATTGTTGATGCTATCTGCGATACTGCAGAAATGATAAAAATTGAATTTCCAACAGTTGATGTTAAACTTAATCGCAAGGTAAAGTTTATAACAACTCAGGAACTTGAGGATCTTTATCCTGAATTAACGCCTAAACAAAGGGAAAATGCTATAACAAAGGAATACGGCACAGTGTTTTTAATGTGCATTGGTGATAAATTAAAATCAGGTAATCGCCACGATGGAAGGGCGCCGGATTACGATGACTGGGCATTAAATGGTGATATACTTTTTTATAACGAAGTTATGGATTGCGCTTTGGAAATTTCTTCAATGGGTATCCGTGTTGATGAAAAATCTTTAGATGAACAGCTTAATAAAACCCAATGTAATCATCGTAGGGAATTGCCATTTCATAAAATGCTTTTAAATGGTCAGTTACCTTTATCTATCGGTGGAGGAATAGGTCAGTCAAGATTATGTATGCTTATTCTTCAAAAAGCACATATTGGTCAGGTTCAGGTTTCCGTTTGGGATGATGAAACCAAAAAGATATGTAAAGAAAATTCAATAACGCTTCTTTAAGGGGGGAACAAAATGCAATACAGTTACAAAACAAATGGCACCTGCGCAAGTGTTATAACATTTGATATTGAAGGTGATATAATTAAAAATGTTAAATTCACAGGGGGCTGTAACGGTAATTTAAAAGCTATTTCTGCCCTTGTTGAAGGTATGAAGGTTAGTGAAATAGAAGATAAATTAAAAGGTATTACTTGCGGATGGAAGAACACAAGTTGTTCAGATCAATTAACAAAAGCAGTTCGCAAAGCATATGAAGAAAATAAAGGAGAATAAATTTATGGAAAGATACGCATGGAAAGCAATAGTTAAAGAAGGTTGCATTGATGAATATATTAAAAGGCATAATGAAATCTGGCCTGAATTAGTTGAACTTTTAAAAGAAGCAGGTATCTGCAATTATTCAATATGGAATGTTGGTAACGAGTTATTTGGTTATTATGAATGTGAAAAAGGTATTGATTTTGCTGCAAAAACACAGGCACAAAGCCCCATTGTTGATAAGTGGAATGAATATATGAAAGATGTTATGATTATGGAAATGGACCCTGAAACAGGCGCCCAACCAATGTTAAAAGAAGTTTTCCGTTTAGATTAAAATTAAAAGCGTGAGTCAAAAAACTCACGCTTTATTTTATAAAATAAAAAAAACAGTGTTAAAACACTGCGAAAATTTAATTTGGTGGGTCATCGGGGGTTCGAACCCCGGACACCCTGATTAAGAGTCAGGTGCTCTGCCAGCTGAGCTAATAACCCAAAAAAATTGGAGCGATAGACGAGATTCGAACTCGCGACATCCACCTTGGCAAGGTGGCACTCTACCAGCTGAGTTACTACCGCATTCCTAAGAACGTACATATAATAGCATACTTAAAAATTTTTGTAAAGCACTTTTTTTAAAAATGTAAAAATTTTTCCACCTGCTTTATTAGTATAAAAGGTTTAAAACAACTTATACTAAAAATGAAATCAATTAAAGGAGTGAATTTTTTTATGAAAAAGAACGAAGCAATTTCTTGCACTATTCAAAATTGTAAACATCATTGCAAAAGCGCAGATTATTGTAGTTTAAGCCACATAAACGTTGGCACTCATGAATGTAATCCAACTGTTATGGAATGTACTGATTGTCAATCTTTCGAATATGGTAACAAATAAAAAAATCGTATTTTTTGCGCACGGTAATTATAGCCGTGCGTTAATTTTTTTTAAAAAATTATTGACAAACGATAAAATATATGCTAAATTTGATATGTAAAAAGGAGGATTTGCAATTATGTGGAATTCAAAAAAATCAGTAAATCTGTCTATTTGCGTTTGCGGATTTACCATTATTTCTATTATTGTTGCGGCAATTTTTGTTCCATGGTGGGCAAAAAACTATTTTTTATATTTGTTTGATTGGGATCACACACAGTATCTCAAATACATAGCCTTTATGTTCAGTTTCTATCCTTGCGCATCACTTGGAATTCTTGCTGTATTTTCATTAATAAAGATACTTTTTCGCATAAAAAAGGGTAATCCTTTTTGCAATGAAAATGTTAAAAGCCTTAAAATTATATCCTGGTGCTGTTTTTTCGTATCGCTTATAACTTTATTAGCAAGCCCGTTTTACATTCCGTTAATTATTGTTGCTGTTGCGGCAGGATTTTTCGGGTTAATATTAAGGGTTGTAAAAAATGTAATTCATGCTGCAGTTGAACTTAAAAAAGAAAATGATTTAACAATTTAAGGGTAAAAAAATGATAGTAGTAAATCTTGATATAATGCTTGCAAAAAGAAAAATGAGTTCTACGGAACTTGGTGAGAAAATAGGGCTTACACAAGCCAATATTTCTATACTTAAAACAGGCAAAGCAAAGGCAATACGCTTTTCAACCCTTGAAAGTATCTGCGAGGCATTAAACTGTCAACCAGGCGATATATTAGAATATATTGATGAAAAGGAGATCAGTTATGACCAATGGCGAAATAACAGATAAAAACAATAGTTATTTTACAATGAAAAAAAGTGACTATTTATACTCATTATTTTCTGCAATAATATGCATCTTTTTTGTTATATTCTCATTATGGGGCAGCTTTAAAATAGGTTTTAGTGCTACATATATAATGCTTTTTTCACTTTTAACAGTATTTTTATATGATAAAAAAACTAAACCTTCAATTTTTTCTTTAATTTGCGGTGTATTATCGTTAATATTATCACTTGTATTTGGCTATACAGCAAATTATGGAATAAAATATTTTTCTTCAATACTTATTGTTATTTCCGGTGGAGTATGGTTTTTATCTTTATCCGGCAAGTTCAGTGAACAAAATGAAGTGGACATTGTAACAAAGGTGTTCACAAGATTATTTGGCAAAACATTTGGCGCAATGGGAAAAACTATGGGCAGTTTGTTTAATAACGAAAACAATAAAATAAAAAAACTGCTAAAAGCACTTATAGGTGTTGCTTGTGCCATACCGTTAATACTTATTATTTTACCGTTGCTTTCTTCAGCAGACATGGCTTTTGAAGGAATTATAGAAAAAATCGGAGGTGTTTTCTTTAAACGGATGCTTCAGATTATTATTGGATTAATAATTGCGCCGTTTATAATTTCTTACGGAATATCGTTAAAAAAAGATGATGAAAAAGAACCTGTAAAAAAAGAATTAAAAACGATTGAAAACGCATATCTTGCTTCATTTTTAAGTGTTTTATCTGTTGTGTATATTGTGTATCTGTTTTCACAACTTGCGTACTTCTTTGATGCCTTTAAAGGAATTCTTCCCGGCGAATTTACTCTGGCAGAGTATGCTCGTCGCGGATTTTTTGAAATGTGCGTAATTGCAGGCATAAATTTTGCTGTTGCATTTATAGCATTGCTACTTTCTTATAAAAAAGATGGAAAACCATCAAAAATTGTTTCAGTGCTATGCACATTTATTTCGTTATTTACAATAATACTAATTTCAACAGCATTGGCAAAAATGATTCTCTATATTAAAAATTACGGAATGACAGTTTTAAGAATAACCACCAGTGGTTTTATGTTATTTTTGTTTGTTGTATTTATTGCCTTGATATTAAGATGTTTTTGTAAAAAAACAAAAGTTGTACGGGTTGCATTAATAAGCGCAATGTTAATACTTATGTTGCTTGGATTTTTAAATGTTGAAGGAACAGTTGCAAAATATAATGTTAATGCATATATGAAAGGCAACCTAAAAACCATAGATATTAATATGATAGAGGATCTTGGTTTAGAAGGTGTGCCGGCGCTTTATTATATTACAGAAAATGTTAATGATTATAATTATCAGAAGAAAGCAAGGGAAGCATTAAGAAAAATTAATTTATATTACAATACTTCTGATAGGGAAACAGGTGATTGGTGCTATACCGAGCATCAGGCAAGAAAAATTTTAGATAATATGTTTTAATATATAAACAAAATAATGCTTGACGATATTGTTACTTTGATGTATAATTACGCAAGTAATAGGGGAGTGGCTCAACGGTAGAGTAGCGGTCTCCAAAACCGTAGGTTGCGTGTTCGAATCGCGTCTCCCCTGCCAAAAAGCACTTGCAAAAGCAAGTGCTTTTTTATAGTTTGATATAAAAAGCAGGAGTGATTTTATGGTTCATATCGGTAATGATTGGGATGAACTTTTAAAGGACGAATTTACTAAAGAATATTATCTTAATTTAAGGGAATTTCTAAAAAAAGAATACTCAAATTATACAGTTTATCCTGATATGTATGATATTTTTAATGCCTTAAAATATACATCGTTAAAAGATACCCGTGTCGTAATTTTAGGTCAGGATCCGTATCACGGACCAAATCAGGCGCACGGTTTGTGTTTTTCTGTTAAAAAAGGCGTGGAACCACCGCCAAGCCTTAAAAATATTTATAAGGAAATTGAAAATGATTTAAATATCAAACAGGCATCTCATGGCGAACTTACTTCGTGGGCAAAAGATGGTGTTTTAATGCTTAACACTGTTTTTACTGTTCGTCAGGCTTGCCCAAACAGCCATAAAGGCAAAGGTTGGGAACTTTTTACCGATAAAATTATAGAAATTATAAACCAACAGGCTGATCCTTGTGTTTTTTTGCTTTGGGGCGCAAATGCAAAAGCAAAATCAAACCTTATAACCAATAAAAAACACCTTGTATTATCAACAGTTCATCCAAGCCCATTATCAGCGTATAACGGGTTTTTCGGATGCAAACATTTTTCTAAAGCAAATGAGTTTTTAATTAAAAATAACAGAAAGCCAATTGATTGGCAAATTTATTAAAAGAACAGTCAATAAGATTGTTCTTTTTGCATATAATCTATTACATATGTTGTGTGGGGGATAATATGCAAAGTAAACTTAAAGAAACCTTTATAATTAACTTAATTATCATTGTAATGTTGTGTGTAATAGGGGGATATAGCCAAAAAGAAAGCGTTTCCGTAGTAACGGATTTTGAAAACAAACCAATTTATAAAGTAGAAACAGATGAAAAGACAATTTCTTTAATGATAAATGTTTATGAAGGTGAAGAAATTGTTTTGGAATACCTTAAACTATTTGAAAAAGAAAACATCAAAGTAACATTTTTTATTGGCGGTTGTTGGGCAGCAAAAAACACAGAACTTGTAAAAAAAATATATGATGCAGGCCATGAAATTGGCAACCATGGTTATAATCATAAATTACATACTAAGTTAACAAGTGAACAAAGTCAGAATGAAATGATGCGAACAAATTCTTTGATTAAAAAAATAACAGGAAAAAGTTGTAGCCTGTTCGCACCGCCTTCGGGTGATGTAAATTCAACAGTCGTGTTAGATGCAAAAAAATGTGGTATGGCAACGATTATGTGGTCAGCAGATACAATTGATTGGCGAGATAATGATGTTGATAAAATATATAATAGGGTAGAAAGAAATTTAACAAATGGTGTATTGGTGCTGATGCATCCCAAAGAGGCTACATTACAGACATTACCAAGTATAATTTTGCTTGCAAAAGCCCAAGGATATCAGTTCAAAACGGTAAGTGAACATATAAAATAATAATTGCAATAATCCCGTGTATAATATATAATATAAATATATATTATTATGGGAGTTTTTGCTTATTATGAAGGTTTTTACCCTTACAAATGGTATTCGTGTTGCAATGGAAAATTTACCGCATTTAAGGTCAATATCGGTGGGATTCTGGATAGGTGCAGGCTGTTATGCTGAAACGGAAAATAATTCAGGCATTTCACATTTCATTGAACATATGCTTTTTAAAGGCACAAAAAATCGTACCGCCATGGAAATTGCAAATTGCATTGATTCATTAGGCGGTCAGTTAAACGCATTTACTTCAAAAGAATGTACATGCTATTATGTTAATATTTTAAATGAACATTATGGTGTCGCCATAGACCTTCTTTGTGATATGCTTATAAATTCAAAACTTGATGAACAGGATATACAACGGGAAAAAGGCGTTGTTATTGAAGAAATTTCAATGGTTGAAGATACTCCCGATGAACTTGCTCACGAAAATCTTGCAAAAGCATATTACGGCAATCACACTTTAGGAAAAACAATATTAGGAACAAAAGAAACAGTAAGTGCCATAACTAATGCACATATGCGCACATATATGAATGAAACTTATACTGCTCAGAATATTGTCATTTCTGTTGCGGGTAGTTTTGATGAACAGGCAATTTTAAGTATGCTTGAAGAAAAACTGGCACCGCTCTCTAAAAATCAGAGCAAACCTGCAAAAGCGCCTGAATTATCTACACCTAAAGGCGATATAATTTTTATCAATAAGGATATTGAACAAGTTAATCTTTGTCTTGGTCTTCCCGGTGTTAAACAAACAAGCGAAGATTATTTTGCGCAAAGTATTATCGGCAATATATTTGGCGGTGGAATGTCATCAAGGCTTTTTCAGCGTGTGCGTGAACAAAACGGTATGACGTATTCTATCTATTCCTATCTTTCAACAAGTGTAAATAGCGGTATGTTAACTATTTATGCGGGTATGAATCCTTCACAGTCAATAGATGTATTTGAATTAATTGTTGATGAAGCTAATAAAATGCTGGATAAAGGCATAACAGAAAAAGAATTTATTGAAGGCAAAGAACAGTTGAAAGGCAGTTTTGTTCTTGGGTTAGAAAGCGGACAAGCCCGTATGCATCGTAACGGAAAAGTTCTTTTGTTAAATGATAAGGTCTTAACAGTTGATGATGTTATTTCAAGTATAAATGCAATCACAATAGAAGATATCTCAAAAAATATAAGGCAAATGTTTGATCTGAAGAAAATAAGTGCTTCCTGCGTAGGCAAAATTCAGACGGGGGATAAACTTTTTAATGTGATAAATGCATTAAAATAACACTTTATTTATTTAATATTCTATGTTATAATATATTATTATATAAGAACTTACAAATAATGATGAAAGGTTGCGCGTTTTGTAAATGGCAAAAAAGAAGAATAAAAAACAAATAAGCAGTGGAAATGAGATTTGGGGCGTTGTTATTATTCTTGCAGGAATATTGCTTCTGATCTCGCTACTTGTTAATACGGAAAGTGTTTTTAAAACATATATAGCAGATGGATTTATGCGCGGTACATTTGGTATTGGTGCATATTTAATTCCTGTTCTATTAATTGCATTAGGCGTAATGCTTATAATGCTTAAAAAACCTAAAATTGATTACATTAAAGTTTTTATGACTGCTTTTATGGCATTATCAGTTATAGGTTTAATACATATTTGTTTTTCATGGTTTGTTCCTGTTGGCACAGCCAAAACTGCGGGCGATTTTTCCTCTGCAGTAAGTCAAGCATATGAACAGGGCATAACTAATATTGGATTAGGCGGATTTGCAGTATTATATGTGTACCCATTAACTGCACTTGTAAGTGATATCGGTGCGTTTTTTGTATTTTTTGCCTTTATTGTAATATGCCTGATAGTTCTTTTTAATATGTCTTTAAAAGATACAGGTGAAAAAGTATCACAATCAGTAAAAAACACAGGCGAAAAAATTTCAAAAGGCTTTAAATATGTAAAACTTCGCCATAACCAAAAGAAAGAAAAGGTGTATGATTACGATATTATCGATGTTGATGATATCGGTGTAGAAGATATTTCAATACCTGAAGAATTTGAAGTAACTGAAGCTAAACCTGTTGAAAGAAAACGCAAAAAGCCTGTTGTTAAGGAGTATGACGATTTTGGCGTTGAACTTGAAGATGAGAATCAGGAAGTTACTATCAAAGAGGCTGAGGCTGAAGTTTTAAATCAGGCATTTGATGTTTATGAAGCTCCGCCCACAAAGTTACTTAATCTGCCACCTGCAAGCAAGCGTACATCAACAGATCATTCTGAAAAAATAAATATGATGGAATCAACTTTAGAAAGTTTTGGCATAAAAGCATGGGTTGAAAATATAACAATCGGTCCTGCTATTACAAGATATGAACTTTCTATTGAACGGGGTACAAGGGTAAGCAAAATACTTAACCTTGCAGATGATATTGCACTTTCAATGGCAGCAACAAATGTTCGTATTGAAGCGCCAATTCCGGGCAAATCAGCAATTGGTATAGAGATTCCTAACGATACAGTTTCAATGGTAACATTAAGGGAAGTTCTTGAGGGCGATATTTTTAAGGAACATAAATCACCTGTAGCGGTAGGTTTAGGTAAGGATATTACAGGCACAACCATTGTTGCTGACCTTGCAAAAATGCCTCACCTTTTAATTGCAGGTCAAACAGGCGCAGGTAAAAGTGTGTGCATAAACTCAATAATCACATCACTTTTATACAAATCATCACCTAAAGATGTTAAACTTATTTTAATTGATCCTAAAATGGTTGAATTAAATGTTTATAACGGAATTCCACATCTTATGACTCCTGTTGTTACCGATCCTAAAAAAGCCGCAGGCGCACTGCAGTTTGTGGTTCGCGAAATGGAAAAGCGTTACGAAACCTTTGCAAAACGCAAAGTAAAGGATATTTATAGGTTCAACGAAGTTGCTCAGGAAGCAGGGGAAGAAAAAATGCCCCGAATCGTTGTTATTGTTGACGAGCTTAATGATTTAATGCTTGTTGCTCGTGGCGAAGTTGAAGATAGTGTTATGCGTATTGCACAGCTTGCCCGTGCTGCAGGTATCTATCTTATTCTTGCAACACAGCGCCCAAGTGTAAACGTTATTACAGGCGTTATTAAAGCAAATATTCCATCACGAATTGCTTTTGCCGTTGCTTCAGGCGTAGATTCAAAAACAATTTTAGATTCAACAGGTGCTGAAAAACTTGTTGGCAGGGGCGATATGCTTTTGCACATTTCAGGTGATAATAAACCAACAAGAGTTCAGGGTGCATTTGTTGGCGAACAGGAAATTGAAAAGGTTGTTGAATTTATCAAATCCAAAAATGCAACTGCCCAATACATCGGTGAAGAACAACTTGTTATGCGCGAACTTAAACCTAACCATGGTGGCAGCGGTGAAAATCCTAACGATTATGATGCTACAGATGATGAAGATGAACTTTTCCCTGCAGCAGTTGAGTATGCTATTGAATGTGGAAACATCTCAATTTCTGCCCTTCAAAGAAGATTTAAAGTTGGCTATGCACGTGCAGGCAGGCTTATAGATTCTATGGAATTAAAAGGAGTTGTTGAAGCTCAGCAGGGTGCAAAAGCCCGTAAAGTTTTGATGACAAGGGAACAATTCTGGTCAAGCTACGATGAAAGATTGGATTAATTTATGAAAATAGCAATAGTTTCCTTGGGCTGCAATAAAAACCTTGTGGATTCTGAAGTTATGGCAGGTTATTTAAAAAAGGGCGGCTATAATCTTATAGATGAACCACAAAAAGCAGATGTGATAATTGTAAATACCTGTGGCTTTATTGAAGATGCTAAGGTTGAAGCAGTTGATACCATTTTCCAAATGGCGCAGTTTAAAGATAAAAAATTAAAAGCGTTGCTTGTATCAGGGTGTCTTACTCAAAGATATCCTGAAGCAATTCTTGAAATGCCTGAGGTTGACGGTATTTTAGGTACATATGCATATAAGGATATTGATAAAGCAATTAAAGAAGCACTTAAAAAAAATAAGCCATCTTTAGTTTATGGTGATCCCAAATATCTTGATGAACCTGTTAAAAGGCAGATTTCAACAAAACACTATGCATATTTAAAAATAGCCGAAGGCTGTGATAATAAGTGTGCTTATTGTGCAATACCGTCTATTCGCGGCCCGTATGTTTCAAGGGATGCAGATAGCCTTTTAAACGAAGCTGAATATCTTAAAAGTCAGGGTATTAAAGAAATCATTCTTACTGCGCAAGATACTACAAGATACGGGCTTGATAAAGGCAAAAATCAGTTTAAATATATTTTAGAAAAAATTGCTTTAATGGGCTTTGAATGGGTAAGGATAATGTATGCCTATCCATCAACCTTAGATGAAGATGTTATAAAAGTAATGGAAAAATATGAAAACATCTGCAAATATATAGATATGCCCATACAGCACACACAGGATAAAATGTTGAAATTAATGAACAGGCATTATTCAAAAGCGGATTTGATACAAATAATAAAACGAATCCGTTCTTCAGAATATGATTGGGCGTTAAGAACAACGCTTATGTGCGGTTTTCCCGGTGAAACACATAAAGACTTTAAAGGTATGCTAAATTTTATCAGTGAATATAATTTTGATAATCTTGGCGTGTTTCCTTTCTCTCTTGAAGAAGGTACAGAGGCGGAAAATATGCCACATAAATGCAGGCGTTCAACATGTCAGGTGCGCGCAGATTCTGTAATGCTTAAACAGGGCGAAATTGCACACAAGTTTAACAAACGACGTGTTGGCAAACAATATAAAACACTTGTTGAAGGCTTTGATGAAGAACAAAATATGTACTTTGGCAGAACTGAATTTCTTGCCCCTGAAGTTGATGGCAAAGTTTACTTCAGTGGTAAAAATATAAAAGTAGGGGATTTTATCCAGGTTTATATTGAAGAAGCCTTTGGATACGATCTCTTTGGGAGGGTATTATGAATTTACCAAACAAACTTACAATATTAAGAATAATTCTTATGCCTGTTATGGTGGCGCTGTTTTATTTTGAATTATATATACTTGCGGCTATCGTATTTGTGCTTGCAGCATTTACTGATATGCTTGATGGCAAAATAGCAAGAAAAAATAATATAGTAACCGTATTTGGTAAATTTGTTGATCCACTGGCAGATAAACTTATAAACATTGCGGCAATAATTATTTTATCGGGCAAAATTTGCGCAGGCGGCGAAAAATGGTACGGTATATTTGCTGTAATTACCACAGTTATCATTGTTTCAAGGGAAATAATAATAACTTCGCTTCGTGCACTAGCTGCAAATGAAGGCGTTGTAATTGCGGCAGATAAAATGGGCAAGTTAAAGACCGTTTTACAGGACATTGCAATTGTTACAATGTTTATAGATGAATCAAAATTCATTGATAAAATACCATTTGTAAACGAACTTATTCATTGGATGGCAGTAATAATTTTAGTAGGTGCTTTAGCATTAACAATTATTTCAGGTGTGAATTATTTCGCCTCCAATAAAGAAATTATGGATAAAATCACAAAAGACATATGATTGAATTGTTTGAATATTTAATAAAAAACGATATAACTGTTGCTACAGCCGAATCTTGTACAGGCGGCAATATTTCAAAAGAATTTGTTGAATATGCAGGCATATCACAAGTGTTTTTAGGCGGACTGTGCACTTATCATAACAGTGTAAAAACAAAAGTTTTAGGTGTTAGTGAAGAAACTTTGAAAAAGCATGGTGCAGTAAGCAAGGAATGTGCACAAGAAATGCTTGAAGGCGTTAAAAAAGTTACAAACGCCCGTGCAGCAGTGTGCACAACAGGTATTGCAGGTCCGGGTGGCGCAACAAAAGATAAACCTGTAGGATTAGTTTATATAGGCGCGTCTTTTGATGATAAAATGGTTGTAGAAAAATGCATTTTTGATGGCAATCGTAAACAAGTAATTGAACAAGCAAAGCAGTATGCATTAAAACTGCTTTATAAAACGATAGGAGGATAAAATACAATGGCAGATAATATTATGGAAGAAAAACAAAAAGCGCTAAAAACGGCATTACAAGGTATTGAAAAACAGTTTGGTAAAGGTTCAATAATGCGCCTTGGCGAAGCAGGGGATAAAATAAATGTTCAGGTTATTCCAACAGGCTTCATTCAGATTGATTCAGCACTTGGTGCAGGTGGCATACCTAAGGGAAGAATAACTGAAATATATGGTCCTGAATCTTCAGGTAAAACAACCCTTACACTTCATATTATTGCACAGGCACAGAAAAATGGCGGTATTGCGGCATTTATTGATGCTGAACATGCCCTTGATCCTCAGTATGCAAAAGTTTTAGGTGTTGATATTGATAATCTTTATGTTTCACAGCCTGATACAGGTGAACAGGCTCTTGATATTTGTGAAGCTCTTGCCCGTTCAAACGCTGTTGATTTAATTGTTATTGACTCAGTTGCCGCCCTTACCCCAAAGGCAGAAATTGAAGGCGATATGGAAACTGCAACAATGGGTATGCAGGCAAGGCTTATGAGCCGTGCATTAAGGAAAATTACTGCAGTAGTAGGCAAATCCAATACAGCAGTAATCTTTATTAACCAACTTCGTGATAAAATCGGTGTTATTTATGGTAATCCCGAAACTACAACAGGCGGTAAAGCGTTAAAATTCTTTGCATCTGTCCGCATTGATATTCGCAAAGGCGAACCTATCAAAAACGGTAGCGAACTTATCGGTAATAAGTGCAAGATTAAAGTGGTTAAAAACAAGGTTGCACCGCCATTTAAAACTGCTGAAGTTGATATGCTGTTTGGTAAAGGTATATCAAGGGAAAGCTCTTTGATGGATTTTGCTATTGATTCAGGTATTATTACCAAAAGCGGTTCATGGTTCTCATATAAAGGCGAACGAATCGGTCAGGGCAAGGAAAACGCAAAAGAATTCCTTCTTTCACATCCTGAAGTTATGGCAGAAGTTGAAGATCTTTTAAGGGAGACTATTAAAAACAATGTTTCCAATGATATTAAAGACGATCTTGATGGTGATGATTGATTTTTTGAGGTAAACTATGGGAAAATGGTATGACAAGATTTTTATAGGCAATCCTAATAAAGATGATTACAGTTCAAAAGACTTGCCTAAAACACGAATCGAACAATTTTTTGATGTAATCAAACTTCGGTTTGGTGGTATGGTTACGGCAAATCTTATGCTTTCGCTTTTTGCTATTCCTTTATTTATGTGGTTGACTTTCTCACTTTTTTTGTTATCAGGCGGTGAAACTGCAGATAATTTAACAGGAATTGAGCAAGTTATAAAATATTCAAGCGATCCAAGTGTATGGATGATGATTATGATCATAAATATTCCACTTTATGCGATAATGGGACCGGCACAGGCAGGCTTATATTATTGTTTAAGAAATTGGTCATGGAATGAACGGGCAACAGTAGGCGAACATTTCTGGAAAGAATTTAAAAGAAGCTGGAAACAAGCAATCGGGCTTAATCTGTTTAATGCAACACTGTTTTATGCAGGCTTCTGGTGGCTGTTGCTTTGCTATATGAATATGGAAACATATCCCGTTTTAAAATGGGTTTCCGTAACAATTATTGTTGTTCTGATCTTGTATTATATGTCAACGATATATCAGTTCCCACAGCTTGTAACATATGATTTAAAAGTAATTCAAATTCTTAAAAATTCATGCATATACTTAATTGTTCAGTTCCCACGCACTTTGCTGGCAGTTGTTGCTTATGGATTGTTGTTGGCTGCTTGCATCTGGTTAAAGGAGATACTTTTAGTTGTTGCCATGTCTTTAGGCATTTCATTTGTTGCTCTTGCAAATATGATTTTATCTAACTTTATGTTTGATAAATATGTTAATGCACCTGAAAATTGCCGCAAGGGTATGGCACCGCTTGATAAATAAGGTGAAATTATGCAATATGGTGAATTATCATTTGTTTATGATGCTTTAATGTATGATATGCCCTATGAAAAGTGGGCAGAATTTATATTCAATAATCTTGGTGATGCAAATGTTATTGCAGAACTTGGATGCGGTACAGGCAATATAACTGAAATTATTTCAAAAAAATATGATGTTACAGCCCTTGATATTTCTGAAGATATGCTTGAAATTGCAAGGCAAAAACTTTTAAAATCAGGTATTTCAACAAGATTAATTCAAGGTGATATGTGTAATTTTTCACTTCATAAAGAAGTTGACGGTATTGTTTGTGCCTGTGATGGTATTAACTATCTTACAACGCCTGCAAAAGTTAAACAGGCGTTTTTAAATGTTTACAAAAATGTAAAAACAGGCGGAAGATTTATTTTTGATATCAGTAGCAAAAATAAATTATCTTCAATGAATAATCAACTTTATTCAGAAGATTGCGATGATGCAACATATATATGGCGCAATAAAATAGTAAACGACCTTTTAGAGATGGAAATTACTTTTTTTGTACCAAAAGATGATGAAACTTACTTGCGCTTTGATGAACATCACATTCAGCGCATGCATACAGTTGATGAAATTTCTAAATGGCTAAATGAAAGCGGTTTTAAAATAATCTCAATTACAGATGATTATACAAATAATAGTGTAAAAGAAGATACTCAGCGCATAACATTCTGTGCTGAAAAAGTTGAAAGGTAACAAAATGGAAGATCAGATACTTCACGCTCTTGTGTGCGATGGTCAGGCACAAATGCTTATAATAAACGCTTCAGAAACATCAAAAGAAGCAAAAAAACTTTTAAATTTAACTGATGGTGTTGCCTATGCTGTAGGCAGATTAATTTGTGCAGGCGCAATGCTTTCGCAAAGAAATAAAAGCGAAAGTGAAAAACTTACCGTAATGGTAAACGGTGGCGGACCTGTTGGTAAAATTCTTGTTACAGCAGATAATCAGGGCTTTGTTAAAGCATGTGCAGATAATCCTCAGGCTATTATTCCCAGTGATGATATTAAAATTTCAGCCCTTGTTGGAAATAATGGGCAGATGACGGTTATCAGGGATAATCCTTTAGGCAAAGAACCGTATGTTGGAATGTGCAACCTTGTAACAGGTGATATAACAAGGGATTTTGCTGCATATCTTGTTACAAGCGAACAGCAACCTGCAGCAGTTGCACTTGATGCAGGCGTGTTCGAAGGTAAATTTACTTGCGGTGGAATTATGGTACTTCCGCTTCCGGGTTGTACAAAGGAAGCTCTTGATATTATCGAAAACAAAATAAATTCAATGAATGATTTAATTAAAAGGCTTAATTATCATCTTTCACTTGAAGAATTTGCTTTTGATGGATTCTGGGATGTAGGTGTAAAACCTCTTGAAACCGTTTTGCTGAAATATAATTGCGATTGCTCAAGGGATAGATTTGAAAAAGCGCTGATATCATTAGGTAAAAATGAACTTTTATCACTTGCTTATGAAAAAGAAGATACAGAAATCTGCTGTCGTTTCTGTAATAAGAAGTATGTTTTTAAACCTGAACAGCTAAAAAAATTAGCAAAAGGACTTTTTTAAATGGCAAGTATAACTTCAGGCTTAAAAAAGCGTGGCGCAAGATATTTGTATGATGGTAAGTATCCAAGTGCAGTTGAATGTTTTACAAGAGCATATTTAATGGATCCAACGGACACGGAAAGTATTATTGAATTAATATATGCTTTAAACCAGAATGCAGATTATATAAAAGCTATAACTTTTGCCTACGCATATTTAGGTGAATTTCAGGATATTAAAAAAAAAGATACACTTTATTTTCTTACTGCTGAGGCATTTGGCGGTGTGGGCTGTGTAGAAGGCTGTGCACAAATGCTTGAAAGATGTATTAATTTGAATCCTAATGGTGCATCATCAGAAGACGCCCGGAAATTTTTAAACGAATTAAAACAAAAATATACCATTGATAAGTATGACGCAAATAGCGAACAAGTTTCAATGACGATTCCTAATGCATTGACTGATGCACCGTTTTTAAATTACGAAACGTTAATGTGTATGAAAGAGGTTTCTGAGTTTATAAAAGAACAAAAACTTCACGATGCTATAAAGCGTATCGAAGAAGAACTTGAAAACGGTAATGTAACAGTTTCTCTTTTAGGTGTTGCGATAATGCTTGGGGCAGAAGTAGGGGATTCAAAATATGTTTTAAGGAATGCCCAAAGATTTAAATTTGTTGAAGATTATACAACAAGTGAACTATATTCTTTAGCATATAATCTTACAGATTTAAATGATGATGATATTGCCTATACAGTTTATCGCGAACTATATATGAAAGAAAGCGGAGATAAGGATATTGCATTTGGTTTTGCGGTTGCCTGTGAAAGAATAGGCGATATATCCCACGCAAAAGAAATAACAAAGCAAATAATATTAAGTGAGGGCGGAATAGGCCCTGCAAGTTATTATTATAATGAAATTGGCTCTCGCAACCATTCGTATTTGTTAAGGTATGAAGGCGCGCCTGTTGAGAAAATTTTATTAAATAAAGATTATAAAGGTTTTAATGATAATAACAGCATATTTGAAGCAATTGACTTTTTCCGTTTCACCCAAATTGAAACTGCAACGGAAATTTTAGATAAACTTGATGCTGATAATATTTTTACCCGTCTTGAGTTAAGGCGCATTGCTATTGAACCAAAAGTAAATTTGCTGATACGCGCTCGTTCGGCAGCAAAAGTATATGAAAAAAGTAACAAAGTGTTTTTTAATACGGGGTCGGATATTATAGAATTCACTCCCCAGATTGAAAATGTTATAAATAATTTTTTTAACCGAGGTTTAAATGAAACAGTTGATTGATTTTGATGCACAATTTAATCAGTATATGGATGATTGGGCAGAAACGCTATTAAAAAAGGGCAAAAAACCTGAAGAAATTGAAGAAATGATTCCACAGGCGTATCAAGCGTGGGCAAATAAAGCCAAAGAATATTTTAGTGGTATGAGCGTTGAAGAACTTGTAAAAATGCTTGGCGCATATCTTGATGAAGATATAAATGTGCCTGATATTTTGCTTGATAAAATAGTAGAAACACCTGAATGTGAAAAAGGTGTGTTCGATCTTTTTATGGAAGAAAGAAGTGACAGTGAACGTGTAACATTAATGAATGTACTTTCTGATATGGGCTCAAAACTTTTTATTCAGGAAAACATAAATATTTTGTGCTATTCTGAAAGTGAAGTTCTTGCTGAGGCGGCTGCCGAAGCATTAAAATATGCAGGCGAAGATGCACAAAAAGAACTTTTGCGCGTTTATGGTGAAGAATATGATAATGAAACATTAGAAAAAATTGTTTATGTTCTTGTTTATAGCGAGCCTAAGGTAGAAGGTTTAGGTGAAAAACTTATTTCTTTAATGAACACAACTGATAATAAAGCAATTATTGCAGGTATGATGGCATTTTATGGTGACGATAAATGTTTACCCGTTTTAAAAACAGTTGAAAACAGCAAAGATATTAATTATATTGATTATGTTGAAATTTGTGATGCTATTGAGGCTTTAGGCGGTGAAACTTCCCGTGAAAGAGAATTTGATGGCGATGAATATTACGAGATGATGCATAATGGTGGTTTCGAAGGATGACATTCTTTATAACAACACCTTTTTCTATGGAAAAACCCACTCGCAACCAATTAGAGCGTTTAGGAATACCTTGCTTAAAAGTAACAGAAGGCAAAGTATATTTTGAAGGCACAACGGAAGATTTAGCCAAAGTTTTAATAAATATAAGGTCAGGGGACAGGGTGTTTTGGGAAATAGCATCTTTTACAGCACTGTCATTTGATGATCTTTTTGATAATATAGTTAAAATTAATTGGGCAGATATTATTGATGAAAATGGTAAAATTAATGTTAGCGCCAAATGTGTAAGGTCTCAACTTATGAGTGTGCCTGATACACAACGGATAGTTAAAAAAGCCATTGTAAAATCAATTCAAAGAAAAATAAAAAAAGAAATTTTAAAAGAAAACGGCGCCCAGTATCCCATAGATATACATATTCATTCAAATAATGTAACAGTTGCTATAGATTGCGCAGGAACAGGGCTTCACAAAAGGGGCTACAGAATTAAAAACGCAGTTGCGCCTTTAAGGGAAACTTTTGCCGCAGGTTTAATTGAGATATCAGGTTTCAGGGGGCAAACAGCCTTTGCGGACCTTTTTTGCGGTTCAGGTACACTTCCTATAGAGGCAACCTTAAAAGCGCTTGATATTGCACCTAATATGAATCGCACATTTGTTTGTGAGAGTTTTAAAAATTTCAATAAAACGGTTTTTGATAAGGAAAGGCAAAATGCAAAAAATCAGATTACAGATAAAGATATTATGATTTTTGCATCAGATATTTCTCCCGAAATGGTTGATATGGCAAAATATCACGCAAAACTGGCAGGTGTAGATAAAAAAATTACATTTAAGGTTAAAAGAGCAGGGGAAATGCTTCCACAAACTGAAACAGGCATTTTAATATCAAACGTACCTTACGGTGAACGCATCGGTGATGAACAATATATGCAATCACTTTCAGAAGAAATAGGTGTTATGATTAAAAATTATTCTTTGTGGAATAAATACATTTTAAGCGGTTATAAAAAACTTGAAAGATACGCCGGTTTGCGTGCAGATAAATCAAGAAGATTTTATAATGGCAACATAGAATGTAATCTTTATAATTTTTTTATAAAAAAATGAAAAAAGTGGTTGACAAGAATATACCTTTTAAGTATAATAAGCAAGTAATCAGCAGAAGTTCTGCTTAAAAAGCAAAGCAGCTCTGGTGCTTAACAGAACTGTTGGTTGTTTGCAAATGGCGCCTTGGTCAAGCGGTTAAGACATCGCCCTTTCACGGCGGTAACAGGGGTTCGATTCCCCTAGGCGTCACCATTTTTTTATTGGGCTTTTAGCTCAGCTGGTCAGAGCGGTCGGCTCATAACCGATTGGTCCGGGGTTCGAGTCCCTGAAGGCCCACCAGTGCAAACAGCCTAACAAATCGCCTCGGTAGCTCAGTCGGTAGAGCAGGGGACTGAAAATCCCCGTGTCGGTGGTTCGATTCCGCCCCGAGGCACCAAAAAAGCTGGTGTAGCTCAATTGGCAGAGCAGCTGATTTGTAATCAGCAGGTTGCGGGTTCGAGTCCCATCACCAGCTCCATATTTTAATACGGAGAGATTCCCGAGTGGCCAAAGGGAGCAGACTGTAAATCTGCCGTCTTCGACTTCGATGGTTCGAATCCATCTCTCTCCACCAAGTGTTGTGGTCTATTTAGATGCCACACAGAAAAGCCTTGAGAAATCAAGGCTTTTCGCATTTTTTACCCCTATTTTTTAAGTTGCAATTTCATAGATGCCAACGACCTACAAGGTGGAT
>SVIH01000020.1 GCA_015069575.1 Clostridiales bacterium | reverse complement strand
GGAGCTTTTGCTAACCAACCAGAACCCCGTTCCTGCGGTCAGCCTGTTTATATTATCAAACTTACGCGATCTTGTCAACCACTTTTCATGCTTTTTGTGTTCTTTTTTTATGAAATTTTTGTTAATTCCTTTTATTTTGTTTTTGGCTTAAAAATCATAGCATTAAGATACCCAAACACAACAGCCGCAGTGATGCCTCCTGCAGAAGCAATTAAACCACCGGTTAAAATACCAATTGCGCCTTTTTCGTTAATTGCTTCGCGCACGCCTTTGGCTAACGTATTACCAAAACCAAGCAGTGGAACTGTCGCGCCCGCACCTGCAAATTCAATAAAGGCTTCATAAACACCTATACCGCCAAGGATAACACCCGTAACAACGTATCCTACCATTATTCTTGCAGGGGTAAGTTTGGTTTTATCAATAAATATCTGCCCTACAACACAGATTAAACCACCAATTAAAAATGCAATTAAAAAATTCATTTTACACCCTCCTGAAATTGATTGCGTATGAAATACCAGGGATACTTTCACCCTGAAACGAACTAACCGGACTAAGCATAGCTCCTGTTGCGGCAAGTAAGACATTTTTAACTTTGTTATCTTCCATATCCTGTCTTACTGCACCGTTAAAAACTGTTGCAGCGCAACCGCATCCGCTTGCACCCATTGGCGCAGTCTGATCCTTATAAAAAATCATACATCCGCAATCATTATATACAGACGAAATATCATATCCTTTATCTGCCATCAGTTTTATCATAAGCTCTTTACCAAATAAACCCAGATCACCTGTTAAAATAAGATCATAATCTTCGGGTTGGGTATCAGTTTCCCTTAAAAACGTGCTTATGGTATCTGCGGCGGCAGGTGCCATTGCTGCACCCATATTGTTGGCGTCTTTAATACCAAGGTCAATAATTTTACCTGCGGTGCCTGCCACGATTTTTATATTGCTCGGCTTATCAGAGATAACGCTTGCGCCTGCGCCCGTAACTGTCCATTGTGATGTGGGCGTTGGCGAGGAACCATATTCAAGCGGAAAACGATATTGTCTTTCTGCACTTGAAAAATGCGAACTTGCCGCGCAAAGCACGTTATTTGCAAAGCCACCATCTACCATACAAGAAGCAAGCAAGATAGATTCGCAAATAGTTGAACATGCACCATACAAACCAAAGAACACCGTATCCATTTCCCTTGAAGCAAAGCTAGCGCTGATAATTTGGTTTAACAAATCTCCGCCAAATATCATATCTACCTGTTCGTTAGTGAGATTAGCTTTGTTTTTAGCAAGTTCCAATGCCTCTTTAAACATTTTACGCTCTGCTTTTTCAAAACTATCTTCACACCATTTATCGTCTTTTAAAATAAGATCAAAATAATCTTTTAAAGGTCCCTCTCCTTCCTTAGTCCCAACAACAGAAGCTCCTGTTTGCAGATATACATTATTAAATAAAAACGTTTGTTTTCCGATTTTCATATGATTCTCCTTATTATAATATAAGGATAGAATGTGTAAAAAAAATTTTTTTATTCATTTTTTGTATTGACAAATATGGTCTAATGTGTTAGACTTTTGATGTAGTATATTAAAGGAAAGGAAAAAAATCAAATGTCCACACCAAAGATTTTTGAAAGCGAATATAGATTCTGCCTTATTTTATGGGAAAGTGGTCCTATAAACAGCACAAGCCTTGCAAAAATTTGTAAAGAAAGGTTAGGCTGGTCCAAAACCACAACTTATACAGTAATAAAGCGTTTGTCTGAGCGTGGTGTTGTAAAAAACGAAAACACTATTGTAAGCGCCCTGATCACAAAGGACGAAGCTCAAGTTTCGGAAATTGATGAACTTTTGGAAAAGAAGTTTGAAAACTCAATTCCTGCATTTATTGCCGCTTTCGTAAGACAGCAAAAATTAAGTGAAGAAGATGTTAAAGAGCTTTACAGAATAATAAACAAAGAGGACAAATAAATGAAGGAGCTTTTTTCAGCAATACTTAATTCAAGCATAGCTGCAAGCTTTATAATTATTGCAATTGTGCTAATACGTTTATTTTTCAAAAAAATACCAAAACGAATTTTGCCATTACTTTGGCTTATTGTTGCGGTGCGACTTATATTACCAATAAACATTGAAAGTAACCTAAGCCTTGTTCCGTCAATTGAGCCAATAACAGATAATCTAATATTTACCCCTGCACCTACACCTTCAACAACACCCGATATTTACTTTGAATCGCCTATTATCCCTGATGGACCAAGTGATGAAAACATATTTCATAATCCAACAAACAACACAATGCCTGCACCACAAACCATTGACATTATGAATATAGTTTCAAATATATGGCTTACAGGCGTTATGCTTGTGTTACTTTACGGTGTGATTTCTTATATTATTTTGGCACGAAAGCTTATCGGCGCCACAAAATATAAAGATAACATCTGGCAAAGTGAAAAAGTTCTTTCGCCCTTTATTTTTGGGTTCTTTAAAGCAAAAATATACATTCCTTACAATATTGAAGATGACGTGCTTGATGTTGTTCTTTTACACGAAAATGCACATATTAAGCGCTTAGATCATATTATTAAACCCTTTGCTTTTATTTTACTTGGAATATATTGGTTTAATCCTCTTATTTGGGTTGCATATATTTTTCTTTGCAGAGATATTGAACTTGCTTGCGATGAAAAAGTTATCACAAAATTACCCGAAAATAGCCGTGCGAATTATGCAAACTCAATTATTAAATGCGGTGTAAATAAAGCATACATTACAGTTTGCCCCATCGCCTTTGGCGAATCAGGAATTAAAGAAAGAGTGAAAAACGTTATGAACTATAAGAAACCTGCATTTTGGATTATAATTACTTCAATAGTTCTATGTGTTGCAATTATCGTTTGTTTTTTAACTGTACGCCCCAAAGATTCAACAACAAGCGCAGACCTTGGCACAAGCACACCCGGTGCTTCAAGCACTGCTACAAATACTGCAATAAATACTGCTACAAATACAAATCAGGTACAATCACCTACATCAACGCCTACCTTGGTGCCTGATAATAACGATGCAACTCCTACTGCAGATTCAACTGCTACGACTACTGCAACAACAAGCGCAACGGCAAAACCAACAAATACGTCAACCGCAAAGCCAACTGCTACACCAAAGCCAACTGCTACACCAAAACCCGAAAATCTTAACCACAGCGTCAAGATTCCTAACGGTGCAAAATACGTTATGGCAGACGGTCAGATTTTTAATCCCGGCGATAAATTTCCTTCCCGCAGTTTAAAAGGCGATACATATACCTTTGGTGATTACGAGTATAAATTCAAATATGGTTATACAGGCACAAAATGGAGTGATTCATCAGGAAATGAAAACGGTTGGGGCGTACGCGTGCTTGACAGAACAAAAACAAGTTACGGCAGTATCCTTGAATCCATAAATTCAAAAGACGTAAGCAATCTTTTTGCGACATTTAAAAACTGCACAAATTTAAAAACAGCACCTAAAATTCCAAGTAACACAGTAAAAATGGAAGAGACTTTTTACGGTTGCACCTCTTTAACAGCTATGCCTGAAATACCTAATAAGGTTACACATATGTACGATACCTTTTCAAGCTGTTCCTCATTAACAACCGTTACAACAATACCATCAAGCGTTACTGTTTTATATTATACGTTTGCTAATTGTACTTCGCTTGTTACAGCGCCTAAAATCTACGCGAACTGTGAATATTTATCGCGCACATTTTTAAATTGCACTTCATTAAAGAACGTCCCGTTAATACCTAACGGCGTAACAGATTTAACTGAAACCTTTATGGGTTGTACTTCGCTTACAAAAACGCCCACATTACCCGACAGTATTCATACGTTGGACAGCACTTTTAGAGACTGTACAGCTCTTACTACCGTAACCAATTTTCCTAAAAACATTACTTCTTTATATTACACATTTGTTAATTGTACAAAATTAACAAACGTTCCTGAAATACCCGCATCTGTCACAACTATGTTGAGAACTTTTTCGGGTTGCACAAGCTTAACAGGAACAATAACTATTAACGCAAACCCCACGTATTACGACTATGCATTTGATGGCGTTAACTTTAAAACACAAAATCTTACCTTAACGGGAAGTTCAACTTTACTTAACGAAATAAAGGCTACGGGAATAAATTAAATACAAAAAGCACTACAAAATCTGTAGTGCTTTTTCTTTATAATCCATTTTCAATTAAATGCTTTAGTAAGCCGTTACAACCGTCTTTTATCTGATTAAATACCTTTTCAAAGTTGCCTGAATACCAAGGATCTTCTATATCCCCTGTTTGTTTAGTAAAATCAAGCAAACGATAAACCTTATTTTTATAATCGCTTCCTATTATATTATATAACCTTGGTAAATTATACTGTTCCATAACTATTATATAATCAAAATCTTCGTAATCTTGTTTTGTAATACGGCTTGCGCGGTGATCATTAAACTTTATTCCCTTTTCACTTAACTTTGCCTGTGCTTTTGGGTAAATGGAATTACCGATTTCTTCATTTGATACGGCTTTTGATTGAATTACAAGTTTATCTTTATAATCCTTTGAAATATCCTTAAATATAAACTCAGCCATTGGTGAACGGCAGATATTCCCGTGGCAGACAAACATAATCTTTTTCATTTTATTTCACAAATACCCTTGTTACTACGCCCCTATAACCAAAATACGTATTACCTACGCAGGTGTACTGGGGTATAACTTTTTTGCCTTCTTCAGTTTCAAAAGTAAGTTCAGTATAGAAAAGGCTGTGAAAATGACCGCAGAAAATACCTTTAATAACATCAGTACTTTCTTTTAAAACTTCATACATAAGTTTATCTTCTTCTTTCATTTCCCTTGCTTTAGAAAAAACTAAGGGACCTGAATAAAAGTTACGCTTGCCGTTATAAGCATCGTAATAAGGATTAACAACTTCATCTGTGGGGACACCTGTTGAAACAGGCTCGTGCTGAAAAAGAAGAATAATCTTGTTTTCTTTTCTTGCCCTTTCAACCTCTTTTTTAAGTTTTTCGGAATTGCCTTTATAGTATGTACCCAATGAGTTATCAAGAACAACGCAGATAACCTTATTTTTTATATCCTTTGCAGTATAGTGAATATCGTGTGGCCAGAATTCATTTAATAAGCCCATACGGTATTCAGAGCTTGTTTTATCACGAACCCCTGTTTGCACCTGGCGTGAAAAATCGTGGCTGCCAACTGCACAAAGGACTTCAGGATTACGGTCAAAAATATACTTTTTAGTATGTTCCATTGTTCCTGCGGACATAAAATCAAGAATATCGCCTGCCAAAACCATCTGATCTGCAAACTGACCAACATCCATAGCGCCAATTACAGATGGAACTGCGGCGCCATCAGCATTATATGCGCGGCATTTTTTTGTGAGCATAAGTTCTTCGTTGGATTCGTCTTCTTTGGTAAAGTAGTTGATATGAATATCATTAGCAACTGCGATTTCAACAGTTTCACCGCCTAAACCGGTGTTAATGGTTGTTTCAAAAATCGCCTGTCCTGTTTTAGGAAGCATATAATGTGTGTAATAAGGGTTTGGCGTAATCTGATTAAGGGGCATTTTGCCCTGTGAATAAAATATCTTTTTTCTTAACTTTTTGAACATTTTAACTTTCCCCTTTATTACTTAACAAAAATTCTTGTTACAACGCCTTTATATGCAAAATAGGTGTTGCCTATACAAGTGTACTGTGGAATAGTTTTTACACCGTCATCGGTTTCAAATATAACCTCATTATAGAAAAGGCTATGTAAATGGCCGCAGAAAATGCCTTTAATAACATCAGTTGCGTTTTTCATAATTTCATAGATGGCTTTATCGGCATCAGTCATTTCCTTACTCTTTGAGAAAATAAAGTTACCATCATAATAATTTGCCTTTGGAATATATGCTTCATATAAAGTAGGTTGCTTTTGCTGATCAGGATTGCCCGTTGAAACAGGTTCGTGCTGAAAAATAAGAATTATCTTATTTTCTCTTCTTGCCCTATCAACATCTGCCTGCAACTTTTCAACTTCACAATCAAGATAATGACCGTGCGCATTATCAAGTATAACGCAGATAACCTTATCCTTTACATCCTTTGTTGCATAGCTGATATCGTGGGGCCAGAAATCCTGAACAATCTTTCTACGCTCAGCATATGGCATTTTTTCAACGCCACCACACTGAACAAGATGCGAAAATTCGTGACTTCCTACAGCGCAAAGCACGTTAGGATCACGGTCAAAAACATACTTTTTCATTATCTGCATAGTGCCCTCAGATAAAACGTCAAGAGTGTCCCCTGCAATAACCGTTTGATCGGCATATTGAGCAACATTCATTCCCCCAATAATTGAAGGAATTGATGAACCTTCTGCATTCCAACTTCTGCAAGCCTTGGTACGCATTAAATCTTCATTTTTTTCATCTTCCTTGGTGAAAGCGTTTATATGCATATCGTTCATCATGGCGATTTCAACTTCTTCACCGCCTAATCCTGAATCAATACGAACCTCAAAAATGGCTTGCATGGTCTTTTTAAGCATATAATGGTCAAACTTATCTGTTGGTGCCATTTGATTTAGTAACATTTTACCTTGTGAATAGAAACGTTTTTTTCTAAACTCTTTACAAAACATTACAAAAGCTCCTTTTTCATATAATTCTTATACATTGTATAATTATTAAAATAGTAAGTCAATACCTGTACTCAACAATTTAGCAGTTATTTTACACAATTTTTAAAGAAAATCAGCCTTGTTCTTCCGGAGGTAATTCAATTCCCTGCCAGCCAAGTTTAACATTTTCTGGCATTTCATTTTGAAAGGTAAAATAATTATTTAATACAGCACCAATAAAATACGGCTTTTTATCCTCTATCACAAAATACATTTCAGCATCAAAACTATATTCATCTTGTCTTAAACCGTATTTATCATTAAATTCCTGTGAACCTGTTTCAACAAGACCGCCTGTACTAAAACTATATAAATCGCCGTATATTGAATTTGTAAACATTGACACTGATGGTGTGGTATCATCAAGGCTTTTTAAATAAAGTGGACCAAATTCAAAATCGATATTATACTTTTTAATATCTGAAATAAATTCATTATAAAAAGCAATTATTTCAGTTGAATTTACAAGTTTATCGCTACATCTTGATTTTAACGAATCAAATGTATGCTCGTTAAAATCATTGGTAGGCGTATCGTTCAAAACATATATTAAATCCTTTACAAACCCTGCCATTTCCTTTTTCTGCGGAACAGCTTCAGCAGTTTGCCTGCCATAAGCGCTTTCATCTAGAATAACCTCAAAATAATCAGGCATCTTCGCTTTTTCTACGCCTTTAGGTGAAATAACATATCTTTTACCATAATCCTTTTGATTTTCGCTGTGTTTAAAATATTCTTCCTGCCAGCCTGCAATTTTATGGTGTTCATCAAAAATAACTTCAACGTAAAACCTTGTTTGCATATCACGCGACGTTACGTAATACGGCATTTGCCTTACGCGAGAATATAGTAATGAATTTAATTTTACTTGTGCAGTTATTCCGTAATAGTTATTGCCTTCACTATCAGTATAAGTTGTTATATATCTTTCAAAACTAAATTTTCCGCCGTCAGATACGTAACTAAGCGAACAGTTTTTAATATCATTACTATGATACATATCTAAGATATGATTATCAATAAATTCCTTTTCAACGAAATTTTTACATTGTTCATTTAACAAATTATATCTATGCTGTATGTTTGCTCTCATTTTGCCTGCGTTAGAAAGCTTTTCTGCTTCATATAGTGTTGAAATCCATTCGCAAGCGTTTACGTAAGTTTCGTGTAAAATATCGCCTTCATATATATAATCTATATTTGTAAGATTAAGCTTTGTATACAAAAACGAGTTTATATGTAAATTCTCCTGATTGCGCGGGCTGAATGATGCTTCATCATCATAAACAACACTGCCTTCAGGCAAGTCTTCAGGTTCTGGCGTTTCCAAAGGGCGTTCGCGGCAGGTAAATCTTTTTGAAAACACCGCGATGTTCTCTTTTATATTTTCTTTGACTATATTTTCCTGTAGATTCTCTTCAATAATCCCATTGTTGCAACCTGTAAACAGTAATACAAGACATAATAGAGCAATTATTTTTTTCATAGATTCATCTCCTTTTAGCTGATTTTATTATATCTTTGTAAAAAATAGGTGTCAATATTACAATACTTTGCTTAACAAAAAGTTTACAAAATTCCTTAAAAATCGCTTGCCAAATTTTTAATTGGGATATATAATACAACAAAATTAAATATTCTGTGTGACGGTTACAGGAAAAGTTTTTTAACTACCGAAGGAGTAACACTCTCAGGTTTCCTTTTTTAAGGATGAGGACTGTAATTCTGACAGAACTTTGGAGAACCCCATTAAATTGGGTGCCGAAGGTGCAAAGCGAAATTTTCGCTAATCTCTCAGGCAAAAGGACAAAGGTAATTTTATTAATGTATATTTTTTGCCGAGTTCTTTTTTAGAAGTACTCGGCTATTTTATTTTAAAGGAGAATTGTTATGTTTGACAAAATTGCTGAAATCAACGGCAGTATCAACAGTGTTGTTTGGGGCGTTTGGGGCCTTGCATTGTTGATAGGAACAGGCATTATCGTTACTGCCTGTACAAAGTTTTTCCAAATTTCTCGACTTGGAACTTGGTGGAAAAACACAATCGGAAGTATGTTTTCAAAGGAGGTTATCCGCCATCGCAAAGAAAAGGGTACTATTTCACCTTTCCAGGCACTTTGTACTGCATTAGCAGCAACAGTTGGTACAGGTAATATCGCAGGTGTTGCCGCTGCTATTTGCATTGGTGGTGCAGGTGCTGTTTTCTGGATGTGGGTTGCCGCATTCTTTGGTATGATGACAAACTTTGCAGAAAATACATTAGGTATATACTATCGCCGTAAAAACGAAAATAACGAATGGTCAGGCGGTGCTATGTATTATTTACAGGACGGACTTGGCGGTAAAAAAGGTTGCAAATGGATCGGTAAGGTTTTAGCAGTTATTTTCTGTATTTTTACTATGCTTGCTTCATTTGGTATCGGTAGTATGGGACAGGTTAACAAAATTGTTGCCAACGTTTCTTCTGCCTTTGATATTTCTGCCCTTTCAAGCATTATGCTTTTTGACGGTACAGTTTCACTTTACAACGTGATTTTAGGCGTTTTAATTATGATTCTTACTGCAATTATCACCTTAGGCGGTGTTAAGCGTATTGCTAACGTTGCAGAAAAAATCGTTCCTTTTATGGTTGTGCTTTTCATTTTAGGAAGCCTTGTAATTATCGGTATTAACTACGATGCTATTATCCCTGCATTTAAGGCAATCTTCGTTAACGCATTTAAGCCGGAAGCCTTTGTTGGCGGTGGTATCGGTGGTGTTATCATTGCTATGACAAACGGCTTTAAGCGCGGTGTTTTCTCAAACGAAGCAGGTCTTGGTTCATCAGTTATGGTACACTCAAATTCAAGCGTTAAAGAACCTGTTAAACAAGGTATGTGGGGTATCTTTGAGGTTTTTGCCGATACAATGATAGTTTGCACAATGACTGCTTTGGTTGTTCTTACCTCCGGTGGTCTTAACGGCGGTGTTTTCAACGCTGTAACAGGTGAAGTTGCTGAAGGTCTTTCTGATGCAACATTAGTTGGTGGCGCTTTTAACGAAGTATTCTCTTGGGGTAATATTGGTCAGCGCTTTGTTGCTATCGCTATGTTCTTATTTGCTTTTACCACCGTACTTGGTTGGTCACACTACGGTTCAAAGGCTTGGGAATATCTCTTTGGCGCAAAAACAACATTTATTTTCAGAATAATTCACGTTATCACAATTATCTTTGGTGCAGTTCTTACATCTTCACTTGCCTGGGATATTTCAGATACCTTTAACGGTCTTATGATGGTTCCCAACCTTATCGGTGTTTTAGTTCTTTGTCCTTTAGTTATAAAGATTACAAAGAATTATGTTGACCGTAAAGTTAAAAATAAAGATATCGATCCTATACTTTCCTACGATCCTGAAATTCAGGCTGAAGCAGCAGCGCATTTAGACGAAGAATAATATAAAAAGACTTCTCAAAAAATGAGAAGTCTTTTTTTAATCTTTAGATTTATAATAAAGCATACAATGGCAATAGCCTTCAAAATTAGGATCGTTTATCTGCTCACGAAATTCTTTACACATACATTTATTATCTTCGGTAATCTGTATTCTGCAAGGGCAATAACCGCCTTTTTTCTTTAAACCTTCTTTAATGTTTTGAACGATTTCTTTGTTTTCATTAAGCCTGATTGCCATTTTTAATCACTCCTTTATTATATTTTACCATAGCAGAAAAAGTTATTCAACCATATTTTTCCTTAAACTTTTAATTGCTTTTTTTAAAAATTTATTATATAATTATTCTATCGGAAATGTTATATTTCCAATAGAATATGGAGTGGTGTGTTATGCGTTCAAAAAGTCCTGTTTTAATGGAGAATATCAGAAGTTTCTCAGAGAATTTTTATTTAAAAAATTTTAAATCACCTACAAAAATACAAATTGCAAATGCACTAAATATTACACCGGGAACTGTTTCAAAATATCTAGCGCATATGAATAACATCGGTATGGTTGAGTATGATGGATATACTATACACACCCATAATACTCATAAATATAGCGCACCCATGTGTTCTGCCGCAATACTTGGCAGTGTTTCATGCGGACCGCTTTTATTTGAAAATGAAAACATTGAAGGTTATATAGCATTACCTGAAACAATTTTTGGCAAAGGCGAATTTTATATTTTAAAAGCAAATGGTGATTCTATGATAGATGCAGGTATTGACGATGGCGATTGGGTTGTAATAAAAAAGCAGAATTTTGCAAACGAAGGCGATATTATTGTTGCTCTTGTTGACGGAACAAATAACTTAAAATATTTTTATCGCGATAATAGAAAAAACTGCGCAATTCTTCGTTCTGCTAACAAAAACTATGATGATATTTTAGTTAACAACCTTTCAATCCAAGGTGTTGCTACACAGATAATAAAAAAAGTATGAAATGTTATCTTTGCATTGATCTTAAATCATTTTACGCTTCCGTTGAGTGTGTTGAGCGTGGGCTTGATCCTGAAACAACCGATCTTGTTGTTGCTGATCCTTCGCGAACACAAAAAACCATTTGCCTTGCGGTAAGCCCCTCTTTAAAAGCAAAAGGTGTAAAAAACAGATGCCGTGTTTTTCAGATACCTAAAAACCTTAAATATATTACTGCCCCACCAAGAATGCAAAAATATATTGATTATTCTGCAGAAATTTACGGAATTTATCTGAAGTTTTTTTCTAAGGACGATATTCATGTTTATTCTATTGATGAGGTTTTTATCGATGCAACAAATTACCTTAAATTATATGGGTTGCCACCAAAGGAACTTGCAAATAAAATTATCAACGAGATACATTCTTCTTTAGGATTGCGCGCTGCTTGTGGCATAGGAACAAATCTTTTTTTGGCAAAAGTTGCCCTTGATATTACCGCAAAACATTCAAGTGATTATATAGGAATTCTTGATGAAGATTCTTTTAAAAAAACTTTATGGAATCATACGCCTATTACTGATTTTTGGCGCATTGGTTCAGGCACGGCAAAAAAACTTGAAAAACGCGGAATTTTTACAATGGAAGACATCGCTAATTCAGATGAAAATCTGTTATATAAACTTTTTGGCATTGATGCTGAACTTATTATAGATCATGCCAATGGGCGTGAAACCGCCACTATCAAAGACATAAAAAATTACAAATCAAAAACCACGTGTATTTCTTCAGGGCAAGTGCTTTCGCGTAATTACGATTTTAACGAGGCTCTCATCATTGTTAAAGAAATGGCAGATATTTTATGTATCGAATTAAAAGCCAAGCGCCTTATAGCCTCATCTGTAACATTACATATAGGTTATTCGTACGAATCAGAAACTTCTTATGCCCACGGAAGTGTAAATTTTAAGTTTCCAACAAATATTGATACTGTAATTATTCCATATTTAGAAAATCTTTTTAAATCAATTATTTCACTTAACCAACCAATAAGACGGATAAATATTACTTTCAATAACACATTACCCGAAGAATGTATTAGGCAAATCTCCTTTTTTGAAAATGTTGATGAAACCGATAAAAAATCACGATTACAAAGCACCATTATTAACATAAAACATCGTTATGGCAAAAATGCCATTTTAAAGGGGATGAATTTTCTTCCTGCCGCAACGACAAAAGAACGAAATTTGCAAATAGGAGGACACAAAAGTGGCTGAAAATTTTAGAACAAAAATGCCTGATTTGCAACGCGCAAAACAATTTATACCTTTTCAATCATTAAAAGGTTTTGAAGATGCTTTAAAACAAAAAGAAATTGAAATTTTTATCAAAAAAGAGCCAACAGAAGAAAAAGAAAACTACATAAACAATCAGTTGAATACTATTAAAAAAGGCGAAAAAATCACCGTTACGTACTTTTGTAGCGGTGAATATGTTTCTTGTTCAGGTATTTTAAGGAAAGTTGATTATTGTTTAAAAACAATTACTGTTGACCAAACAACTATAAAAATTGATGATCTTTGGGATTTAAACTAATCAAAATCTGTCCAAACACTATATAAATTAAAATTTCTTGCCAAGAAATGTTTTTTATGATAGCATATTAATATCAATTATAATTTATGAGGTGTATATGTCTGTAACCGAAAAAACCGCAGAGATCGGATTTTTTTCATGCTATAAAAACCAGTTAAAGCATTTTAAAACCCTTATGCAAAGCGATTGGTATAGAGGCGTATTTGCACTAAGTCTTACTTTGCTTGTGCCTGAATATCTTGCCATTGCTTTGGTTTTTTTATCTGTAATCTTCTTTTTTAGAAGTATAAAATCAGAAAACCTTTCCGTTAAAATTGGCAGGCTTGGTGCCCTTTTAACCGCGTATATATGTGTTTCTTTTTTCAGTTGCCTTTATGCAATAAATAAAATGCACAGTTTTTTGATGGCTTCATTGTGGGCAGTAATGCTGATTGCATATTTTTATATAACAACTGTTTTAAATAATCGGTCAAGATTGCGTATTGCAATACAAACATTTACTGTTGTAGCTTTTATTTGCGGAATAATAAGTATTATTCAATATACATTAAATTTATTTGGCGATTTTAATTACATATTAAATATTTGGTATCCTTTAGATAAACTTATATTCGATTTAATTTTACCTGATAAACTTGTGCTTAACTGGATGGGTAACCGAACCGCTTCAACATTTAATAACCCAAATCTTTACGCCATGGAAATGATTATTATTTTGCCATTAGGTCTTTATTGTCTTTTAACAGCGCAAACAAAAAATGCAAGGATTATACACTCTATACTTATGATTGTTGGGTTTATTGGTATGCTGTTTTCGTTTTCGCGTGGTGGCTATCTTTCATTTTTACTTATGCTTGTTGTTTTTGGTATTCTTAATTTTTCAAAATCAAGATTATCAAGATGGATTTTGCTTGCCATTTGCATGCTTACAGCAGGTTTTATATTAATACCAAATCCTTTTATGGACCGCCTTTCAACAATAAGTTTTGACGATGTATCAATTTCAACAAGGCTTGATGCCTGGTACGTTACATGGGACGCTTTTAAAGAACAACCTATTGGTTACGGTATTGGCTCATTTAATGTTATGGAGCTTTTAAAAAATGCAAATATTCAAAATATTCCCCACTGCCACAATATTATACTGGAATTGCTTGCCGAGGGCGGAATATTAACAATAATTATTTACACTGTAATGACTTGGTTTGTGTTCTTTCCAAACATAAAACTTCATCGTTCCAACGATCCCGATGGCAGTATGCTTGGCGCTACTTTTCTTGCTATAGCATCAGGTTTCTTACTGTTTTCAATGGCAGACTTCCCTATGTCCACTCCAAAAGGAATTTTGATTTTTTGCCTGATACTTGCAATTTCAGATGCATCAGGTGATTTACATAATATTAAACCTCTTAAAAAATTAACAAAATAAATAAAATCCTTAGTTTATGCTAAGGATTTTTTTATATTAATCTTTTTAATAAGCATGGCAATAAGTAACATTATGTATGCGGCAAGGGTAAATCCAACAATATAAATAATTAAACACCAAGGATATGGAACAATCCCTTGTACTATCGAATAAACAGGCAACGACGGTTCACAATGTCTGCTTACAAAAAACATATTAAATGTATCAGTTTCTAAAAGACCGGTAAAATAGGCTAATTCGTTTAAAATAACAGCAATTAAAACTGCTACACTAAATACAGGTAACGCTTTTAATATGCTTTTATGTTCTATTTTAACATAACCCGAATATAAAAGATAAATTCCGATTGTAATCATTGAACCGTGGCATATCATAGTTTGAATATTAACACCCATTGTTGAAATAAAAACGGTGGTTGGATAAAACATTACGCTTACACCTGCAAAAAGTGCATATGTTGCAAGATATGCGCTTAATGCATCGTGTACTTTACCTTTTTTAAATAATCCTGCAAGTAATCCAACATACATTGGCGTTGAACAGAACTGCCAAGGAAACGCATACCATTCAAAGTCAAAGGTTATACCGTTTTCATAAGAAAAGCTATAATTTACAAGCTTATAAATTTCTAAAACAATAACTGTAATTGCAGTGATAAGCACTACCTTGCGGGGTCTATCAACATCATCTTTTTTATGTGTTAAACATAAAATTATTGCCGCAATAATAGACAAAGCGAAAAACATAAGATGAAACCATCCGTATGGTTCAGGCTTTTCCATTTTAAAATCCAATATTCTTAAAAAATCTTGCCAAAATTTCATATATTTTGTTTCCTTTTGTAAAAATCAATACTATTATACCATACTGATTTTTATTTGCAAGTAATTTTATGAATACAATTTATGTTAAAGAACATTTTTTACCAAACAAACGGAATAAGCCTGTATTTTACGCGAGTTTTATATTCTTTATAACCATTAAGTTCTTTTGAAAGAACTTGTTCTTCATTTTTTATTCTTACAACGATCACCGCAACGTACGGTAAAAAACACAAAAGCGCCCAAAGTGATCCAAGTATAACGGGAATTGATAAAAAAAGCAAAATGGTTACTGCATACATTGGATGTCGTACTATTCCATAAAGCCCTGTATCTATAATTTTTTGGTCCTTCTGCACCTCAATGGTTCGGGAAAGATAAATGTTTTCACGCATAACCTCAGCATACAAAAGATACGAAACAAGTAAAATAGCTGATGCTATAATTACTAACCAATCCGGAACAAAACTCCAATTAAATCTATAATCAAGACCTGCAACCACAAAGCCTGTAACAAACAACACCCCCGCAACTGCAACAACACCCTTTTGGGTTGTTTCTTTTTCTTTTGAATTAAGTCTTTTTTCAAGAAGCTGTGGTGATTTCAAATAAAGAACGGCACCTAAAATAAAGATAGGTATAAACAACAAACCAATAAAAAGCCATCCGTTTATATAATTAAGGGTGCCTGCAGGCAAAAATAACAATACCCCAACAAGAACAAGTCCAAATATATACTTTACTAGCGCATTTAATAAAAGTTTCATTTTAATTTATCCTTATCTTTATATTACCGGTGCTTGTTTCTAAATTACACTTTCCGCCGTTACTAGTTTTAGGAATATCAATTTTTCCGGTACTTGTGTTTGTAGTAAATACTTTTTCAGTTTTTAAAGTCCCTGTAATATCACCTGTATCTGTTTGTATGAAAATGTTTTCAGCATCACTGTTTTCAAGTTTAACATCACCTGTTGAACGAGTAATTGTAAGTGTATCTCTTACAATGGTATTTTTTAACGAAATATCACCTGTGTTACCACTTGAAATAAGAGTTGTACAGTTAACATCTCTTAAATTTACTTTACCGGTTGAAACTGTAACAGAAAGATTTTTTGCTAAAACATTACTAACAGTTATTCCGCCCGTATTAGTGGTTAATATAATATCGTTTGTGGCTGATGCAAAGTTTATTATTTTTCCTGTGCTTTGTGTGATTTTAATATCCTTAAAAGTATATTGGCTTGGAACATTTACATATCCCGTATCACCATTTATAACAAGAGAATCATATTCCCCTTGCGGAACACATACGGTAATTTTAGGTTGTTTAATATTAAATCCAATATGGTCAATCCAATTACGCGTATCAACGGATTCAATTAAAAGCGTGTTATCTACAACTTTAACAGAATAAGTTAAATTTGCTTGCTGATAACAAACTACTTTTGTTTCTGTTTCAGTAGTTGGTTCTAAAACAACATCTGCCTGTTTTGAAAAAATTGTTATATCACTGTATTCTTCGCTTATGAAATATTCTTTTGTTTCAAAATCACTTGTTGATAACTCTAGAAAATTCCATTTAATTATTGACATAGCTCCTCCAAATATTAAACACCCAATCAAAATAAGAGAAATGCCGATAATAAGCCAAAGTGTTTTCCCTTTTTTCATTACGCTTCCTCCTTTTTAATAAAGCATTTTTTAATGGCTAAAGCAATCTTTTTAGTAAGCAATATCGTTCCTTTGGTTGCATAATGTGAAACCAGAAACATTAAAATACCAAAGCCTAAGCAAACAAGACCTGCACTAATCATCACAAGCCCCAAAACGCCTTTTTTCATAAAACAAAATGCTACGCCTACAAAACAAGCCGCAAAACCGCAGGCTATTAATGAAGCAAACACTGCCCAAAGGGAAATTATAACAGACCATAACGATACATAAAGGGCAAATATTACACTTAAAAAAGCTATAAGCAAAGAAAACCAAATTGGTGAGCCAACTATAATTAACGAAATTTCCCAGGATTTTATTTTTCTTTTTTGGTTAATTTTTTCCTTTGCGATTTTAGTTAAGGGAATTTCAGAAATAATCTGCTCACTAATATCATTTACGTTGCCAATTTTATTAACTGCTTCTTCTTCCGAAAAGCCTTCTTCTACCATATCTTCTATCATTTCGCTGTAAAAATTAAGGCGTTCATCAACCTCATTTTTTGGCAAACCCTTTAATTTATCACGTAACTCAAATAAAAAGTTAAGCTTTGTCATTATCTTCATCCCCCTTTGTTACAAATTTATATATTGACGTAATTTCTTTCCATTCGCACTTAAAATCTTCTATGCGTTTAAGCCCCATATCCGTTATATGATAATATTTACGAATCCTGCCACCGTGTTCAACTGTTCTAACTGTAAGCATTTGGGCAGTTTCTAAACGCTTTAATATGGTGTATAAGGTTGATTCAGAAAGTTCAATATACGGCTTTAAATCTTTTATGATTTTATACCCGTATGAATCTTCATTTTTAATTGACGCTAAAACACATACATCTAAAATTCCGCGCTTTAACTGAATATCCATACTATACCTCCTTGTATATAATACATCATATCACGAAGTATTATCATTGTCAATACTTATATAAAAACGGCTTGAAAGTTAAAGCTTCCAAGCCGTTTGGTTTTATTATTCCCACTCGCTTAAATTAGCATTATATCGAGTGAATTCAGGTCTTTTTACGCGTTTTTTAGTGGCATTTGACCAAGATTTTCGCTTCTTCTATGGCGTGGTATCAACATAAGAAAACGACGCGATAATGGAGTCATCTCCAATAACTTCTTTCAGCTCGTCTCTTTCAACGATTGAACCGTTACCGTTTTCATCATACAAATAATAACAATCATCTCCGATAAAGCCATTTGTATATTCGGAGAAAGAATAATCCCAAATTACACGGACAATCCCGTATATCTTTCCGTCAACCTTACGGTAGACTCCAATCGCATTAGCATACTCAAAATGCATACCGTCTACAACTTCAATGTGTGATGGTTTCAATTCAGATAAATTCATACTTTCAAGAGTCTCTCCGATATTTGGAACTTTAGCAAGGTCATCTTCGGTATAGGTAACATTGCTCCTTGTAACATTGCCTTTTTCACCGTTGTACCCATTGATGCAAATGGTTTCATCCGTTTTGAATCCATTGATAATTCGAGTAAACTCTGCTATCACTCTATCTTCTTTCAATTTCAGATAATACACAAACACATTGGTTTCCGTTGGTTCTAAATAAGTTTTGATTGCCTTTGCTTCTTCCGAAACAAAAACATCATCAGAAGTTACATAATTATATCTGTTAGTTGAAATGTGCCAATTATCTTTATCATTTGCAAGCTCAATGATATTTGATTTTACTTTAGCGATAGTTGTATTTCGAGAAGCAGGATAATAGTTTGAGCTTGGTGAGTCTAACATATCGTTAAAACCTTCTCTGCCAAGATAAGCTTTTGAAACGCAATAATCGGTTTTCTCCCAAAAGCTATCATCAACCTTTCCGTCGTTAAAGGCAATAACCGAACCATATCCGAGATCTGTTGTTATACTACCTACCTCAAACATATTAAAAAAATAGTCAACTCTGCTTTGTGTCCCATTGACAAGCGCATAGTTTTCGATACCAACTTGTTCAAGTGACATTATAAAACGCTCGTATCCATCAAACACATTTGTATCATAATAGGAATAACACAAAAATATCTCTTTGGGAAGTCCCTCTCCGCGAATCTGATCTACAACACGCAATTTTGCAACATGTAAAGGTTTATAATATGAAGCAACATAGTAATAGGTGTCGGGCAGAACCTCGACGACTTCCGCTTCAATTACTGTCTGTATTTCAAAACCGGGACCAACCATAATTGCCCCATCTTCATTTCCCGATGAATAATCCCCATATAGAAGCTCTTGCTTACCCGTAATTTTATTTCCGCTTATCATCGTAGAAATTGACGAAATATCATTATTGGGCGGATTTATAATAGGATTGGGTGGATTTATAATAGGCACAACAATGACAGCACTGACTATCAGCAACAAGCAGGCTGCGATTGCCCCAAATCGAATCCATATGTTTTTGTTGGGTTTCCTCTCATTCTTTAAGTTCGTTTTGGCATACACCTTATCCTTGATAGAGGAAAGCGTATCAGCCGAAACTTCGGGCGCAGCGTTCTGCTTGACGAAATTTTCAATCTCATTCGCATTCGCTTCGTCAAAAATATGATTTAGTGTTTTCTTCATACCTCATTACCTCCAAACATTTTTCGTAGTTTGTTCAAGGCTCTGTGTGTTCGCGTATCCACATTTGAAACAGAGAGTCCGGTAGCTTTTGCGATCTCCTTTGAAGACTCACCGTAATAGTATTTACGGAAGATGATGCTTGAGTCCGGCTCTCCGAGATCCTCGACAGCCTTTATAACCTCTCGTCGAAGCTCCTCATCGGCAAGCTCGCTGTCGATTATAACATCATCTGCAATCTGCAAAAGGGATTGCTCGTCATCAAGAGAAATACCACCTTCAAGGCTTCGTTTTTTGGCAACATTGATTGCATGATTACGTGCGATGACGCACAGATAGGATTTGATACTCGACTTTGCAGGATCATAGTCTGCAAGCTCTGTATAGAATTTGCTGAATACGTCTGCCACACAGTCTTCAAGATCGGATGAAACATAGTAAGAACCGTCAAGCTTGCTTTTGACAACAGCATAAACGAGGCCTGTGTATTGATTCAATAATTGTTCCATTCCGGCGTTCGGGTCTTTATGTAGTAGTCGCAGTAATTTCTTGTCCTCCATGGGTTCACCTCTCTTTTGAATCGATTCACTATTTAATACATTCGAAAACACGAAATCTTACACTTTTCTCAAAATAATTATAACATATTCTTGCGAAAATGTGTGAACTAATATAAAAAAATGGGTGCCGCCGAAGAGACACCCTTAAAAGACAGCAACGGCAGGAGATTTACACCCCTGCCGTTGTTTATTATTCTATTTGGTATCAA
>SVIH01000006.1 GCA_015069575.1 Clostridiales bacterium | reverse complement strand
CGGCTCAAGGCACCCTGGTGCAAAATTATTGTGGGCGGCGCTGTGCTCACGCAGGAATACGCCGACAAAATCGGCGCTGACAAGTACGCCAAGGACGCTATGGAAGGCGTGCGCTACGCGCAGGAAACCATAAACGCGATTAGTTAAAAAAGCGAGGGAAATTTCCCTCGCTTTTTGCTATGTGTAAAACCGCCTAAAAACCCGTTTTTGACACCAATGCGTCGGGTGGGGCAAACTTGCAAAAATCCCAGCATTTATGCACTTTTTTTGGCTTTGGTGTTATTATAACTCCAGCATCTATTCTTCTAACTATTCCAGTGGCTTTCATATATAAAAACTCCTTTGTTGATTTGATAACACTGTTATTATCTGTCAGCAAAGGAGTTTTATACTGCTAAGTCCTTAATTAATTATTCTGTATGAAAACGGTTCCAAATTGTTGTCTTTGCGAAATTTAATATTATCTTCTAACGCTTCATGCATTTTAGAAAGAGGCTTATCAAAATCTTTAGACAAACTATATTCTCCTCTTATCACAACTTGATCTGCATCACATTCACTCCATAAAAAATCCCAAAAGGCATCCCAGTTGCAACCATAATCTTCAGAAAATCCAAATGCGACACGTATTCTTTCGTGGACTTCGGCTAAGTATTTGCACCCCGTCAAATCCAATTCAATTATTTTCATAGGCATTTTCCTCCTTATATAATTTCGTAGAAAGTTTCGTAATGATCGTATGTAACAAACATCAAACCATCATTTGACCAAAGAACCCTTTGAGTATTTCTTTTCCCGCTTTTATAATTAATATCCGCTTCATACCAAATTCTTCCTGAAGCTTGTGGCAAATGCTCGTTTCTGTTTTTATAAACACCACCGGCTATCATTTTGCCAGGCACGAAATTGGACGGCCATTTACTTGGTTTCCAACCGTTTTTCAAGGCATCCTCTTTCGATATATAGTAATCGGGCAAACACTTTTTAAACATTAACATCCAATCCGCCCCGTTTACTCCATTAATAGTTGCTGTTCCTGCTGTAATCGCTTGCATCAATTCAATCGCGCAACGGCAATTCGGATGTATCGGGGGTTCCGGATAAGGTTGCTCTGCAATCAACCAAATCTTTCCGTGGTTATTTGCGCACGCAATACACCTTTTCCAATCCTCAACACTAACCCAATGCTTATAGTTTGAACTTGTTGTAATTTGAGGTGATAACCTATCTCCGTTTATAGCCGCTACAACAATTGCTAACTCTAAACTCAATTTGTTTTCTCCTTTCGTATTATATCATTGTTCCGCACAAAAGTACAGTTCAAATCTTCCCGCCGCCAAAGACTTGACAAACTATACTTTCGTTGCTATAATATATTATATGCTACTTTTGTTGATTTGTCAATAGCTTTGTGGCGCTTTGCGTTGCATCGCTACAAACGTGTACTTTTGGAGGCTTCGAATATGGAAATGCAACAAATTTTTGGACACCGCTTAGAACAACTGCTTTCTGAAAAAGGAATATCACAAGGAGAATTTGCCGAAGCGGTAAATTGTTCTCGGCAAAGCATTAATTTTTATATTTTGGGCAAGCGCAATCCTGATATTGCGCTTGCAGGAAAAATGGCAGAGTATTTAGGAGTTTCGTGCGACTATTTGGTGGGCTTAAGCGACATTCGAGAAGACAAAAGCGCTAATCTAACAGCTGATCAGTTAGGACTTACCGATGATACGATGAAATTCTTTGCAGGATTACAATTCTTGGCAACCGGCAACACCGAATATATGAAAAAAGATTACGAAGCTATCGGTTTTGATTATGAGAAAGAGATCGTTCCGTATAATATGAAGCAGGGGAAAGCAACCCTTAAGTTACTAAATGACTTGATTGCACACGAACGGTTTGGTATATTATTGCAATACATCAAGCGTTACAAAGATATTGCAAGTGGCAACGATACCATGGCAATCTTACAAGATTTTATGGTGCAATTGGAATCACCTCTTACCGGTAAGATCTATGGTGGAAAAGAAGAAAATATGGAAATGATGAAAGAGTTTTGCTTGCATATCGTATCCAAATATTTTGATGAAATCGTAAAAGATATCGTTTCCGATTAAGCCAAAAGCGAGGTAATTTTCACCTCGCTTTTGCTATGTATAAAAACCGCTGAAAACCCTTGTTTTGACACCAATGCGTTCAGTGGGGCAAACCAGCAAAAACCCTAGTGTTTATGCGGATTTCAGGCGGTTTGTCCTATTATAACGCATTCCTCTATGCGACGGACAATCCCTGTTGATTTCATATATTTACTCCTTTTCTCTACTCTGAAATGTGCCAAAAGCCCAGCATTTATGCAGGTTTTCGGGATTTGTTGGTTTACTCAAATTACACCTCGCCTAAGCCAATTTTACCTCTTTTTTCGTTTGTCCCAGTTGAACATAAGGGGTTAGAGGACTTGGGTCGAGTTGTTGTTTTTGTTCTTTGTTAGTATCACACTTTTTGTAGAAATTATGAGTAGAATTTCCAATTGTTTTTAAATTTTCAAAATGATATATAAAAAGGGCGATGACTTAATTTGTCATCTCCCTAATTGAACAACTATAAGAAGTTTGCGTGATAAAATTTCCTTATTGAGCCCATGTGCTGACATCAATGGAATACTCAAGTGTTCCAGGGGTATTTTCTGCCCCAAAAGCACGCAATAATTTGGTTTGCGCATAACCGAAGTAGCTTTTTGGAGCGCGCCATTTGTCCGTTTTCTCAAGGACTGTTCGGTACACCGGCATCACTGTAGCTGTACCTTTTACTGAGTTCAAATCGCTAAAAGAAAAGGTATAGGCATAATACATAGTGTCGCTTATTTTTTCTACACAATAGTACAGTTGATTTGTTTCGTCAGAAACAAATTTTAAGTTTCCTCCTGAAACCTTTTGGTTAGAAAAAACGAGGCCATACTTGTCCAAATATCCTTCAAGCACGTGTTTATTGTCGTAATTCAAACCATATCCCTTGTTGCTTTCGTTCAGAATAAGTTCAATCAAAGCCAAGTGATTTTCGCCGATTTCCGATTCTGCCGGAAGTATTTCTTCCGGTTTCCACTCAAAATCTGACAGAGAAACACTCAAATTTTCTTGCGCATTCGGAGCGGTTTCATAGGTGTAATACCACGTGGCGAAAACTCCGCCTACAGAAGCAAGAACAAACAAGCTGCACAGAAATGCCATATATCGCACTATACTTCTGCCCATTCGTATTCCTCCTCTTTTGCATCTTTCTGCAACTGATCCGAAAAAGCAGAAATACGTTTTTCCGTTGCTTCTTTTATCTTCTTTTCTACAATCGGCGTTATTACCATAGAAAAGATTACCAACAGTACACACAGCCATCCGGCAGGAGACTGTAAAAACAATATGAAGCTACCGACAAACGGAATACGATTACCTTCATAAATTCCTTGCATCTGACTGTATAGTACAGGGAACTTGTCCGGATTCTTCACCGCATCACCCTGAAGCAAAAAATGCCTTACGCCCTGATGGTTTTCATTCGGCTCTTCAATGCCAACGATACGGTGAATGACATACAGATCTTCCTGCTTGTACACCACAATGTCATATAGCTTCAGTTCGTCCTCAGCAGGAAGGTGATTGCAAACCACGACATCAAACATCTGGAATTGATCGTTAAGATCATTGTCGGCCAGATACGTGTTATCCGGATGTTTCTTTGACATAGACTCGCTTTTAACCACCTTGATGGATGGGATTCCGTTGGCAGGGCGATCTTCCGCCAAGCGAATGTATACAGCAAAAGAGAATGCCGTTACAAAGATAACGCACATCAATAGTGAGACAATTCTGTTAACCCAGAGGAAAACTCGGTTTTCTTTTCTCTTTTTATTCAGTTCTTTTTTAATTGCTTCATCTCTGTGTCCGTGCTGAATCAGCTCCAACTCCATTTTGGTGATGGATGTGATTAAATAGATAAACATCGCCGTCAAAAGCGAAAATACAATAAAGCACAGAACGAAGACGTAAATCTCATACGCTGTCATTTTCATTCTGAATTTTCCAAACAAATTAATAAACACCGATATGCTTTTTGACGGCCATATCGGTGTTATATTTATATTTAGTATACTTAGTTAACGGTACCGTCAGTTACTCTAGCAACAATATTTCCTACAAGAGCAGAACGGAAAGCATCATGCTCTGCCTTGATATCCAAAACGAATGTTTGAGAGAGGGAAATCTGTTCCTTCAATGCATCCGCATTCAAAGTATATGTAAAGGTGCCATCATCATTCTTTGTCCATGCAAATGTATTATCAAGGGTTCCGTTTCCGGAATTCTTAAATTTAAAAATATCAACAGGTGTTCCGCTTTCGGAATAATTGCCATCGGCATCCATTTTATACTGCATAAGCGTTGTAACACCGAAATAAAGCTCAGACGCAATTGCGTTATCCTTAATAGCCTTAGGTGCATTTACACTGGGTGTGAAAGTTACCGTTAAATAAACAGGTTGGTCATTGTTAGAACCAAAAACAAGTTCTGCCTCGTGGTTATCGTTTGCCTGATCTACAGTAAGAACAAGATTGCTATCGATTTTGTAAATACCGTAAGTTCCTTCGATTACAGCATCGGCAATCGTTACTTTGCTTTCTGCAAAAGCATCAATAATATCTGTTGAGCCAACATAGGACCAGGTTGCATACACACCACCAATAGTAAGCAACATACAAAGTGCAATTAAAAGACTAAGTTTTTTCATAAATAAGCATCTCCTTATCTTCCCGGAAATAGTTTAATTTTACCGAGTATCTTTATTGTACTACTTAATTATGAATAAGTCAAGATAATTAGAAATTTTTTACAAAAACACAAAGCCGAATGATTTTGAACGCTCATCCGGCTTTTCTGTTACAGTTTGAATATTTAGTTTTTGTTGCTCTGAGTATGGATTTCTGACGCACATTAGAATGATATTCTTCTCCTTTCTAAAATCGCCGAAAAACCATAAAATTAGGGGCTTGTGTTCAATGGGGCAAACTAGTAAAAACCATAGTGTTTATACGGATTTCAGGCGGTTTGCCCTATTATAACGCATTCCTCTATGCGACGGACAATCCCCCCCATTTTTTATATAAATCTTGACATTTTTTGTTGTTTGTCGTAAAATTTTGTTAGATAATAATATAAAAGTATTATTGTCAATTTACTTAGGAGGATTTTTTATGAGCAAAAACATTGTCCGTTTCTTACTTACATTTATGTTTGGTTGGATTGGAAGCGTAATTATCAACCATTCAAATCTTCGTCCTGAAGGTTACAAATGCCGTACAGGTGCTTATTTCTGGCTTACCGGACTTACCTGTGGTATTTATCCTACTGTTGCAAGTATTTGTAATATTTGCTTTACACCGGGCGAGAAAAACATCGGCTATAAAACAAAGAAATAATTTGCATAAAAAAATTAAAAGCGGAGTGAAATTCACTCCGCTTTTGTTATGTATAAATTCGCCATTTTTTAACCCGTAACCACCTGATTTTCGTTTACAAAAACCAACCAAAATGCTATTATATACGTATAAGAATTTTTACTAAAAGAAAGGCAAAAAAATGTACGAAAACATAAAAGTTATCGCGATGGATCTTGATGGCACGTTAACGCAACACAAAACTCCTTTAAGTTTTGAACACAGGCAGGCTTTAACCGACCTTTCCAAAAAGTATAGGCTTTTAATGGTTGGCGCAGGACAGGTAATGCGTATTTTTAATCAATTAGAAGCGTTCCCTATTGACATTATCGGCAATTACGGTATGCAGTACGGTGTTTATAACAAAAAAACCAAAAGCATTGATATTTTAAAGGATATTTCTGCGCCTTGCAACAAGGAGCAGGTAACCGAAAAAATTAACCTTATGCGCAAAAAATACGGCTTTGAAAATTATAGCGGTGAAACCGTTGAATTTCATCCCTCAGGATGCGTTACTTTTCCCATATTAGGCACAAAAGCCAAGCAGGAAGATAAGTTAGCTTTTGATCCTGACAGAATAAAACGCAGAAAAATCTATAATGACATTGTTGATACGTTTTCGGACTATTGCGTTTTCGTTGGCGGTTCGTCTTCCTTTGATATGGCGCCAAAGCCCTATAATAAATATTACGCCCTTGATTTATATTGCAAGGAAAACGGCTTTAAGCATAGTGAGATTCTTTATATCGGTGATGATTACGGTTTAGGTGGGAATGATGAATCCGTTTATAAATCGGATTTCCCCTATTTAACTATTGATAATTATCTTGATTTCCCTGAAAAAGTTTCGGTATTAAAGTAAAAAAGCGGAGTGAATTTTACTCCGCTTTTTCTTTCATTATTTTTCCCCTGCTGAACACAAAGAACATTATGCATAAAAACAGGTTGTGGGCTATCATACAGCCCCAGGCTGAAACAAGTTTAAGGCTAAAAAACTGTGTGCAGATAAAAGTTCCTAAAATTCTTATGCCCCACATGCCGATTATGTTATAAATAAAAGGTTCCATTGTTTTTCCCATACCTTGCAAGATGCCTTCAATAATAATTGCAACGCCAAAGAACGGTTCGCTTATGGCAACCATTCTTAAAACTGTTACGCCTAAAAGTTTAACGCCTTCATCTTGCGTAAACAGGCTGACTATTGGTGGCGCACTTACAAATAACAAACCGCCCGAAATAATCATTAAAATGATTTCAATAACTGTAAACTGTTTAGTAAGTTTTTGTAATTTTTCATAATTCCCTTCGCCTACTGCGTTACCTGAAAGGGTTGCCGCTGCCGCTTGCATTCCGTAGCCGGGGATATAAAACAAAGATTCAACAGTGTTTGCAACTGTGTGAGCAGCGGTAGAAACTTCGCCTAAAGAATTTATCATTGAAGCAAATATAACATAACCAAAGGAGGTTGCAAATCTTTGCAACATATTAGGCAGTGCAACCTTTAAGCAAGGCAGTAATATCTTTTTATCAGGTAAGATTGTTTCGTTTTTAGGGGAAATTACAGGGTGCTTATATAACGCAATCGTAGTTAGCACGCCGCCTGCTAAAAAGGCTGTTGCGCTGGCTAACGCGGCGCCTTCAACGCCTAACCCCAAGCCTAAAATCTTAACAGAATTATTAAAGACGATTATGTTTCTTGTTGGATAAATAAAGATAAAATTAAGCACAATATTTATCAGGTTTACAAGAGCACCGATTTTCATCGGCGTTTTAGTATCCCCTGCCGCCCTTAAAACTGTCGAAAATATAGTAGTTGCGCACCTGAAAAGCATCGGTGTGTAAAGTATAAAAAAGTATCGTGAAGCAATACCCTGTATATCTTTTTCCACCTGCATCCAAAGGGGCACAAACTTACTTAACCCCAAAGTCAGCGCTGTAAACACAACACCGGAAATAAGCGTTATAAACACCGCCTGTGCGCTTGCTTTTTGCGCTCTTTTTGTATCCTTTGCGCCAAGCGCTTTTGCAATATAAGATAAAAATCCTATACTAATTGCTGAAATACAAGAAAACACAAGCCAATTTACCGTAGTGGTTGCGCCTACCGCCGCAGTTGCCTGCGTTCCAAGGGCGCCAACCATAATTATATCCACATACTGAATAACTGTTTGCATTAACTGTTCAAGCATTGTAGGCCAGGCAAGTTTTAATATTGTTTTTGCCGTATTGTTTGTTTTCATTAAAAATTCCTTAAATTTCAGTAGTTTTCTTGAAAAATTATACATTGAAATACTTTTAAATGTCAAGCGTGGCGCGTAAAATTACAAAAATTGCAAAAATAATGTTTGCAATTTTTTTCTATGTATGATATTATACTATTGAAATACTTCTTTGAAGAGTGGGCGTACATCCCACTCTTACTTTTTGAAAGCAGGTTTTTTATGGCTGACGTTAGTTTAATTGCAGGCTCTGCTGCAAAAGAAATTATTGAAAATTTAGGCTTTGAAATGGCAGATATTGAATATGTTCGCGAAGACGGGCAAATGTGCCTTAACTTTTATATCCGCAGTAAAAACGGCGTGAATATTGACGACTGCGAAGCTGTTTCGCGCGCTATTGACGAAGCTGTTGAAAATGCAAACCCCACAGGCAACAAGCCTTATTGCCTTTGCGTAAGCACATGGGGTGACCGTCCGTTAAAAAACGATAGTGATTTTGACTTCTTTTTAGACGTTTTAGTAGAAGTTAAAATTAAAAAATCAGTTTCAGGTAAAAAGAAAAAATTTGTTGGCTTATTAAAGGCTTTTGATAACGATTCCGTTACAGTTTTAGTTGATGATGTGCCTGTTTCATTTGAAAAAACAAACATTGATATTATTAGACCGTATATCGGTTTTTAAAAACTAATATTGCCACAAAATTGGCAGAATGGAGAAATTATGAATTCGGAACTTATTACTGCAATAAAAATGCTTGAAGAGGAAAAAGGCATTGATGCCGAAATGCTGTTTGAATCAGTTGAACTTGCTATGGTTTCAGCCTATCGCAAGGTTCGTGATTATGGCGATGCAGCAACAATCATTGCCCATATGGATAGGGAAACCGGCGATATCAGGTGCTACATTGTAAAAACAGTTGTTGAAGATGTTTATGATAATCTTCTGGAAATTTCTTTAGAAGATGCAAGGAAAATTAATCCCAATGCTCAACTTGATGAAACTGTTGAAGTTGAGGATACACCTGAAGATTACGGAAGAATAGGTGCGCAGACTGCAAGACAAGTTATTACACAGCGTTTGCGTGAAGCCGAGAAGGGTAAAACATATTCCGAGTATGTTGATAAAGAGGGCGAATTAATGACCGCTGTTGTTCAGCGTGTTGAAAACGGTTATGTATATGTTTCCCTTGGTTCATTAGAAGGTGTTATTCCGCCTAAGGAACAAATCAACGGTGAACAATATATTCCCGGCGCACGTATAAAAGTTTACGTTTCAGAAGTTAAAAAGGTGCAGTACGGAACCACTGTTACCGTTTCCCGCACACAATCACATCTTATCAAACGCTTGTTTGAGCTTGAAGTTCCTGAAATTGCAAATGGTACAGTTATAATCAAATCAATTTCCCGCGATCCAGGATCAAGAACAAAGATTGCTGTTTATTCAGAAGATGCAAGTGTTGATCCCCTTGGCGCATGCGTTGGTCCTAAAGGAAGCCGTGTTGCTAATATTGTTAATGAAATTAACGGCGAAAAAATTGATATTATCAAATGGAGCGAAGATCCTGTAACTTATATTGCAAACGCATTAAGCCCTTCAAAAGTATTGCTTGTGCGTATTGATTCTCTTGAACCTAAAAAGAAAGCCACAGCAGTTGTGCCTGATGACCAGCTTTCCCTTGCTATCGGCAAACGCGGTCAGAATGCAATGCTTTGCGCTCATTTAACAGGTTGGAATATCGATATTAAATCTGAATCTCAGGCAACTGAAATCCTTAATGGCGGAGATGAAAATATTGAAGACTAAAAAAACACCTATGCGCATGTGCTCGGGTTGTCGTGAATCTTTTCCTAAAAATCAGCTTATCCGTGTTGTAAGAAAGCCGGATAACACAATTGTTGTTGATAAAACAGGAAAGGTTTCAGGCCGTGGCGCATATGTTTGCAAAAATGAGGAATGCTTTAGAAAAAGCGTTAAAACAAAAGCGCTTTCCCGTGCACTTGATGTAACGGTTGATGATAGTATTCTTCTGGCGCTTGAAAAGGAGATAAATGGTTAAAATTAATGAAACTGACCGTATTCTTTCCTATTTAGGCTTTGCTAAAAAAGCAGGGAAACTTGTTTCCGGTCAAGGCAATGTTGAAAATGCCATTAAACATAATAAAGCCCTTTTGGTTTTATTAAGCGGGGACACAAGTCCAAATACACAAAAACACTTTTCCGATATGGCTCAGTATAGAAATATTCCTATATTTATACTTTCGGGTGATAAATTAGGCAACGCCATAGGTAAAGAAGAACACAAAACGGTTTGTATTACGGATAAAGGCTTTGCCCAAGCCGTAATTAAAGAGATAAACCTGAATATTGGGGGTTGAATTTTATGAGTAAAGCAACGGATATTCATTCAACAGGCAAGGAATTGCTTGAAAAAATTAAAAATGCAAAAGAAATCCTTTCGGCACAAAAAAAGGCTTTAACCGATAAGGAAGCTGAATTACGCAAAAAAGCTGAAGATGAGCGCATAAAAAAAGAAAAAGCAGAGCAGGAAGAAGCTATGCGTGCTTATCAGAAGCAACGCGTAAAAGAAGAGGCAGAAGAATTACAAAAAGAACAGGAAGAAGCTGCCCGTATAAAAAAAGAAGAAGAAGCAAAAACTAAAAAGGAAGCTGCTCCTAAAAAAGAAGAAAAACAGGAATTTAAAAAATCTCCTGAAAACAAGGGCTTTAAGAAACCTGATCAGCAGGGCTATCAGAATGCTCAATATGACAGGCGCAAAGAACAAAGAAACGATAAACCCTTTAATAAAAACAGGGATAACTTTAATAAAAACGATGATAAGGGCGATAATCGCGGCACAGACAGAAAACCTCAACAAAAGCCACGAATGGCACCTGCACCTGTTTTACCTACAGCTGAAAAGGAAAGAGTAAGCAATTACGATCCTAACAAGAAAAATTATCGTAAAAACCACGATAATGAACAGCAACCCAAACAAAACAAAAAGGAAAATTCTCGCCGTCAACAAAACTTTAACGCTGATGATGAAGATTATTTCCGCGTACGCAAACCTAAAAAGGAAAAGAAAGAACCTAAACGCGAAATTGCACCTATCGTTATCGAAAATGCTGTTATGACTACCGAAAACATAGGCATTAAGGATCTTTCTGAAAAGTTAGGCAAGCCTGCTGCTGATATTGTTAAAAAGTTATTTATGATGGGCATTATGGCAACGGTAAATCAGGAAATCGATTATGAAACAGCATTTTTGGTTGCTTCCGAATATGGCATCGAGCTTGAACAAAAACTTACAAAAACTTTTGAAGATACACTTATTGATGTGTCTGACGAAGGCGATAAAGACGGCGAAGGTTATGTTACACGCCCACCTGTTGTTACCATTATGGGTCACGTTGACCACGGTAAAACATCACTTCTTGATGCTATCCGCCATGCAAATGTAACTGCAGGCGAAGCAGGCGGCATCACACAGCACATCGGTGCATATCAGGTTGAAGCAAACGGTAAAAAGATTACCTTTATTGATACCCCCGGCCACGAAGCTTTTACTTCAATGCGTGCCCGTGGTGCACAGTCAACAGATATTGCAATTTTAGTTGTTGCTGCTGATGACGGCGTTATGCCCCAGACTATTGAATCCATAAGTCACGCTAAAGCAGCGGGCGTTCCTATGATTGTTGCAATCAATAAAATGGATAAACCCACCGCTGATCCTGACAGGGTTAAAACTGAGCTTACACAGCATGGTATTGTTCCTGAAGATTGGGGTGGAGATACTATTATAGTTCCTGTTTCCGCTTATACAAAAGACGGTATTGATGATCTTTTAGAAAACATTCTTCTTGTTGCCGAGGTTGAAGATTACAAGGCTAATCCTGACCTTATGGCAAGGGGTATAATTATTGAAGCACGCCTTGATAAAGGTCGCGGTCCTGTTGCATCCGTTTTAGTTCAGAACGGTACTTTAAAGGTTGGCGATACCATCGTTGCAGGTACGGTGTTTGGACGTGTTCGTGCTATGATGAACGATAAGGGTGAAAAATTAAATGTTGCACCGCCTTCAACACCTGTTGAAGTTTTGGGCTTAAACGAAGTTCCTGAAACAGGCGATCAGCTTTTTGCAACTGAAGATGACAGGCTTTCCCGTCAGGTTGCACAGGAGCGTAGAGACAAAATCAAAATTCAGCAGGCTAAGGCAAAAGCCAAGGCTTCGCTTGACGATTTGTTTGCACAGATTCAGGAAGGCGAATTAAAACAACTTAACCTTATTATTAAGGCTGATGTTCAGGGTTCAGTTGAAGCAGTTAAACAGGCACTTGAAAAATTAACAAACGAAGAAGTTAAAGTTAGCGCCATTCATGGTGCAGTAGGCGCTATTACTTCAAGCGACGTTGCTTTAGCACAGGCTTCAAACGCAATTATTATCGGCTTTAATGTGCGTCCTGATTCAACTGCACGCACAATGGCTGAACAGGAAAAAGTTGATATCCGCCTGTATCGTATTATTTACGATGCCATTGAAGATGTTGAAAAGGCTATGAAGGGTATGCTTGCACCTGAATTTAAAGAAGTTATCCTTGGCCATGCAGAAGTTCGCCAGACATTTAAAGTTCCCGGCCACGGTACAGTTGCAGGAAGTTATGTTACTGACGGTAAGATTACCCGCCAGAGCAAGTTAAGGCTTTTAAGAGATAACATCGTTATCCACGAGGGTGAAGTTGAATCCTTAAGAAGATTTAAAGATGATGTTAAGGAAGTTGCAACAGGTTACGAATGTGGTATCGGCATCGTAGGTTACAACGATATTAAGGAAAAAGACGTAATTGAAGCATTCATAATGGAAGAAATCGCAAGATAAGGAGATTTTAATGCAATATAAGCGTTCTGACAGGCTTGGGCTTGAAATTCAGCGAGCCCTTGCCGATATTATAAGAAACGATCTTCACGATCAAAGGGTAAGCACCCTTGCAAGCATTGTTAAGGTTGAACTGTCTTCTGACCTTTCCTATTGCAAGGTTTATATTACCGTTTACGGCACAGATGAAGAAAAAGAAAACACATTTATCGGATTAGAAAAGGCAAAAGGATTTATTAAAAGGCAACTTTCAGGTCTTGTTAAGATGAGAAAAATGCCTGAAATCACTTTTGTGCCTGATGATTCCATTGCCTATAGTATCCACATAAGTGAGATTCTTAACAAAATTAATGAGGAAAAATAATGAAACAACTTGCCGAATTTATTATAAATAATGATAATTTTGCTGTTATTTCACATGTTTCACCTGACGGCGACACTATGGGCAGTGCCGCCGCACTTCTTTACGCCCTTAAAAAGTTAAACAAAAAGGCTTATTGGGTGTGCGAAGGCAAGATTCCTGCAGATTATATGAAAATCACTGAAATTGCAAGTCTTGTAGAATATGAAAAACCTAAAAAAACAGAGTGTGCTATTGCGGTTGATGTTTCTTCACCGGATAGGCTTGGCAATTGTCTTGAACTTTTTAATAACATAAATAAAACTGCGCAGATTGACCATCATATTACAAACACAAATTATGCCTGTATAAATGTTGTAAAAAACAGAAACGCTTGTGCTTTTAATGTAATGGAATTATTAGATGAACTTAACATTGAAATCGATTACAATATTGCCCGCGCTCTTTTTGTTGGTATAATGACTGATACCGGAAGGCTTTCCCACGCAGGTGTAACAGAGCAGGATGTTATTGATACATCAAAACTTTATGCTAAAAATATTGATCACAACAATATAATTTCAACATTGTTTCAGACAACCACTTTAAAAAAGGTGCAGTTAAAAGGTAGGGCTGTTGAACATATACAAACTGCTTTTGATAACAAAGTTACTTATACGTATCTTGACAGTGCAGATTATCTTGAATTCGATGCTGATAATTCTGATTCAGAAGGCGTTATCGAAACTATGCGCAGCGTTGAAGGCACTTTAATTGCGTTTTTTATCCGCCAGGTGCCAAACGGATACAAGGTAAGTATGCGTTGCACACCTGAATATGATGTTAGTTTAATCTGTTCTTCTTTTGGCGGCGGCGGACACAAACTAGCCGCAGGTTGCACAATAGAAGGCGCTAAAGAAGATGTTATCAATTCTTTGCTTAATGCCATTAAAGAGGTGCTTTAATGGAAGGTGTTATTAATATCTATAAAGAAGCTGATTGGACAAGCAGTGATGTAGTAAACAAGTTAAAAGGCGTATTGCATCAAAGGCGCATCGGCCACGGTGGCACTTTAGATCCTGATGCACAAGGAGTTTTGCCTGTGTTAACAGGTAACGCTACCCGCCTGTTTGATTATATGACTGCTTTTAAAAAAACATATGTTGCCCGTGTTCGTTTTGGGGCAATTACCGATACACAGGATGCAAGCGGAACTATTTTAGAAGAACGGGCAGTGAAAATTGATAATCAGGACATTTTAAATGCTTTACCTTCTTTTACAGGGAACATTAAACAAATTCCGCCAATGTATTCTGCAATTCATATAAACGGGCAAAGGCTTTACGATCTGGCAAGAAAAGGTGTTAGTGTTGAACTTGAACCGCGTGAAGTTTTTGTTGAAAAAATCGAAATGGTTTCACCGTTAGAAAATGGTGAATGTTCGTTAAGAATTACCTGTTCAAAGGGCACATATATTCGCACTATCTGCCACGATTTAGGTTTATTGTTAGGTTGCGGTGCATATATGAAAACTCTTTTAAGGGAAAAATGCGCTGGTTTATCGGTTGAAAACGCCTACAAAATAACAGATATTGAAAAAATGATGTCAGAAAACGATACTTCTTTTTTGATTGCTACAGAAGATGCAGTTTCTTTTATGCCTCAGGTTAATATCGATAACTGTGTGCTTAAAAAAATTGAAAACGGAAATCCCGTGAATATAAAGTTTGCTGATAAAATAATTGAAGGTAATGTCAGAATTTACTGCAATAATATTTTCTTTGGAATAGGCATTAAAAAAGAAGATCAGTACTGTATTAAATGTATGCTTGGAGGCAATAAATGAGTGTACTTGTGCTAGGCACATTTGACGGTGTTCATATTGCGCACCGCCAATTAATAAACGAAGCAAAAAAAACAGGCAAAAGAATAATTGTTTGTACTTTTTCAAAGCCCTTTGCAAATTCACCTGTTTTATTATCCCCGCAAGAAAAGATTTCTTTATTAAAACAACAGGGCGTTGATGAAGTTTTTATGCAGGACCCTGAATCTGTAAAAAACATTATGCCCGAAGAATACATAAAATCTTTGGTGGAAAAATTCAAACCTAAATATATTGTAACGGGCTTTAATCATCGTTTTGGCAAAAATGCATCGGGCACTCTTGCAACGCTGTCTTTTTTAGGCAAAAAATATGGATTTATTCTAATAACAGTACCGCCTGTAAGCGTTGAAGGTCAACTTGTTTCTTCAACACATATCAGAAGCCTTTTATTAAATGGCAAAATAGAAAGCGCCAACTTGCTTTTAGATAGATATTATCAGATTCAAGGCAAAGTTGTTAAAGGTAAACAAATTGGCACTGAAATAGGATTTCCTACTGCAAATGTTGAAATTTCCGATAATAAACTGATTCCGCAATGTGCAGTTTACGCCACTTTGGTTAAATTAAATAACAGGTTATATAAAGGTATGACCAATATTGGTTTTAACGAAACTGTTTCAGAAAATAATTCTTTAACAGTTGAAACCCATATTCTAGGTTTTGACGGTGATGTTTACGGTAAAAACATCGAAATTCTGTTTCTAAAAAAGGTGCGCGATGATAAAAAGTTTGAAAGTTTAGAAGATTTAAAATCTCAACTTTCAGACGACGCGCTTTTAATAAACGCTTATATTGATACAATAAAAAAATAAAAGTGTTGGGTTTATCCCAACACTTTTTTAATTTATGTATTCTAAAATTTCCAAAGGTTTATTTACAAATATTTTTCCGCCTTTTTCAAGCAAAAATTCTTTGCTTCTGAAACCCCACAAAACTGAAACGCATTTTATATCAGCGTTTTTGCTTGTTTCAATATCAGTATCTGCATCGCCTACAAAAACAACCTCGTCATTTTTAACGTTTAACAGTTCCATTACTTTTAAAACACTGTCAGGCGCGGGTTTTTTCTTGATTTCAGGGCTTTCGCCAACCGCAACGGTAATTAATCCATCAAAATATTTGCTTTTCAATTCCTGCACTGCGCCATCAAACTTGTTTGAAACAATAGCGCATTTAATGCCCCTTTTATTAAGAGTTTCCAATAATTTCATTATATCATCATAAGGTCTTGTGTTATCCTGGCTATGTTCAGAATAATGCGCTTTAAAACAAGCAAGACATTCTTCAAAATCATTTATATTTTCAGGGCATGATCTGGTCATAAGATCGCGTATTCCGTTACCTACAAAATTTCTTACTTCTTCTTTTGTGCGCAAAGGATATTCAAACTGTTTTAACGCATAGTTTACACTTAAATATAAATCGTCAAGCGTGTTTAAAAGAGTTCCGTCAAGATCAAAAATAACTGCTTTAATTGCCATAAAAACATCTCTCCTTTTTTTATCTCGAATATTGTACCATATAATTTTTATATTTGCAATTTTTCTACGCATTTTTTACAAATTTTCACTTATAATATATATAAATATCGTTTGCTATATTGACTTTTGGTTTTTATTATGCTACAATTTACCATACGTAAGGGAGTAATCGGCGCTTTTAACCAAACCATTACAAAACGCGAAATGGTTGGTTGGCGTAGAATCGGTCAACAACACTGCAGTTCTTCTGCTGGCCTTTCTTAAACGATAAGACTTATCCGTAAAAATACGGGTGGGTCTTTAATTATTCCCCCCCTTAAAGAAAGAGGAGAAGAAATGAAAGAATATCTGCTTTCAACACAAGAGGTTTTAAAAAACACTAACAGCAATAAAGAGGAGGGCTTAACCGATAAGCAAGCCCAATCTTTGTTAGAAAAAAATGGTCCTAACAAACTTAAAGAGGCGAAAAAAGATTCTTTAATAAAGCGCTTCTTTAAACAACTTGCAGACCCGATGATAATTATATTAATCTGCGCTGCGGCGGTTTCTGCTTTTACCGCTATTTATGAGCACGAAGCTCCAACAGACGTTATAATTATTCTTGCAGTTGTTTTAATTAATGCGATTTTAGGCGTTTTTCAGGAAGCAAAAGCAGAAAAAGCCATTGAAGCCTTGCAGGCTATGACGGCTGCACAAAGTAAAGTTATCCGCGAAGGCAAACTTCAGCACATAAAAAGCGAAGAACTTGTTGTTGGTGATATAATCATCATTGAAGCAGGTGATGATATTCCTGCAGATGCGCGTATTTTAGAAAGCGCTTCCTTAAAGGTTGAAGAAGCCGCTTTAACAGGTGAAAGTGTTCCTGTTGAAAAACATAGTGATGTTTTAACCGGTGATGTTTCTTTAGGCGACCGCAAAAATATGGTATATATGGGCTCGGCCTGTGTTTACGGTAGAGCAGTTTGCGTTGTTACTCAAACGGGAATGGATACCGAAATGGGTAAAATTGCTTCCGCGCTTTCCCAGGCAGAAGACGGTCAGACGCCACTGCAAATAAAACTTGCCCAATTAAGTAAGATATTAAGTTTTCTTGTTTTAGGTATTTGTATTGCAGTTTTTGTTATTGATTTATCAAGAATTGATACTTTCACTTTGTCTGCCATTATGGAAACATTTATGATTGCAGTTTCTTTGGCAGTTGCGGCTATTCCTGAAGGGTTAGCGGCAGTTGTAACAATCGTTTTATCAATTGGTGTAACCAATATGTCAAAACGCAGCGCAGTTATCCGCAAGTTAACCGCTGTTGAAACATTAGGTTGTGCACAAGTTATTTGTTCTGATAAAACAGGTACCCTTACACAAAACAAGATGACTGTTGTTAAAAGTTACACATTGGCTGATGAAAATTCACTTGCAATGTCATTAATGATGTGTAACGATGCCTCTTTAGATGAAAACAACATAGCACAGGGTGAGCCTACGGAAGCGGCGTTAGTAAATTACGCTTATTCTCTTGGAATAGACAAACGCGTTTTAGATAAGGATTATCCCCGTGTTTGCGAAGCACCATTTGATTCAATGCGCAAAATGATGAGTACCGTTCACCAAACGGGAACGAATTTTAAGCAATACACAAAAGGCGCACCTGACGAACTTTTACAAAAGTGTACTCATATTTTAGCTGATGGCTATATTGTTTCTCTTACCGATAAGCATCGTGAGGAAATCTTAAGTAAAAACAAAGAGTTTGCTGATTCTGCTTTAAGAGTTTTAGCAGGCGCTATGAAACAGTATGACGAAAACCCCGATACCTCTGACCCCCATAAATTAGAAAACGGCCTTGTATTTATTGGGCTTGTTGGTATGATCGACCCTGTTCGCCCCGAGGTTAAGCCCGCTATTGAACTTTGTAAAAAAGCAGGCATTACCCCCGTAATGATTACAGGCGACCATAAAGATACTGCAGTTGCTATTGCAAAGGAACTTGGTATTATAAAGGATTCTTCTGAAGCATTAACAGGCAGAGAACTTGATGATATAAGCGAAGAAGATTTGCTTGAAAACATAAATAAATACCATGTTTATGCCCGCGTTCAGCCTGAGCACAAAGTGCGTATTGTTTCCGCATGGCATGATAAAGGCAGTATTACTGCTATGACAGGTGATGGTGTAAATGATGCACCTTCAATTAAAAAGGCTGATATTGGCGTTGGTATGGGCATTACAGGAACTGATGTTACAAAAAATGTTGCTGATATGGTGCTTGCTGACGATAATTTCGCAACAATCGTTTCAGCAGTTGAAGAAGGCAGAAGAATTTACGATAATATCCGCAAGGCTATGCAATTCCTGCTTTCAGCAAACCTTGCAGAAGTTTTAACCATATTTACTGCAACATTAATTGGCTTTGAAGTGCTTGGCCCTGTTCATCTTTTATGGATAAATCTTGTTACAGATACTTTCCCTGCAGTTGCATTAGGCATGGAAGAAGCTGAACAAAATGTTATGGAACGCGCGCCCAGAAAATCCAGAGAAGGCGTTTTTGCCGGCGGGCTTGGTTTCGATGTTGTTTTGCAAGGCATAATTATTTCTGCCATTACCCTTTGCGCATACTTTGTTGGCGCTTATATTGACGATGCAGCCCATGGCATGACTATGGCTTTTGTTGCACTTTCTATGACGGAAATTTTCCATGCATTTAATATGCGTTCAAGGCGCGCGTCGGTTTTCAGCCTTAAAACTCATAACAAGACGCTTTGGCTTTCAATGCTTTTAGCGCTTCTTCTTACAATAATCGTTTTGTTTGTTCATCCCATTGCAGTTCTCTTTGGTTTTACCGAAATAACTATTTTAGAATTCCTTATTGCTATGGGAATTGCAATAACAATTATTCCTATCGTTGAATTTGTTAAGTTTATACAAAGAAAATTTAAAAGGTGATTTTTATGAATCTCGATTTAAGTGTTTTTGGTAATCTTGATTGGTTGACACAATTAAATTTTTGTTTGCGTATAGTTGCAGCTGCAATGTGCGGTTGCCTTATAGGTTATGAACGTTCAAGGCGTTCAAAAGGCGCAGGCGTTAGAACACATATGATTATCGCACTGGCTTCTGCGTTGATGATGGTTGTTTCAAAATACGGTTTTATCGATATGCTTAAACTTGGCTATAATGCAGATGCTTCCCGTATTGCCGCACAAATAGTTACAGGTATTCCATTTTTAGGCGCAGGCGTAATTTATATAAGGCAGAATCAGTCTTCTGTTCAGGGCTTAACCACTGCGGCAGGCATTTTAGCAACTTGCGGCATCGGTATGGCGTTTGGTGCAGGTTTATACCTGATCGCCTTGTTTGGCACTCTTTTGCTGCTTGTGTTGCAGTTTTTACTGCACAGAGTTCTCACCGGCTATGATTCCTCTTTTACAGGCGAAGCCGTTTTGGTTGGTGAGGCTACATATGATGCGGCACAGGAAATTTGCCAGGTATTTAAATCTTACGCAGTAACTATTCAAAAAAGCCGTCTTAAACGTCTTGAAAACGGGTTGATTGAGTACCGCGTGCACTTTAAAACCACGCACGATATTCCGCCACAGGTACTTGCACAGACTATTGCCAATGATGAGCATTTTATTACAATTGAAGTTTAAATATAAAGAACTGTGTTTTAGCGCAGTTCTTTTGTTTTTATGTTGTAAAATTTTTATGCTTGTGATATAATTGTAATATATTACAAAATTTTAATATTTGGAGGATTTTATGGCAAAACGCGTTTTGATTGTTGATGACGAGCCATTAATTGTTAAAGGTCTTAAATTCAGTCTTGAGCAGGAGGGTTATGAAACTGATTGTGCGCACAGCGGTGAAGAAGCCCTTGAAAAATTTAACAATGATAATTTTGATATTATTTTGCTTGATGTAATGCTTCCCGGTATTTCCGGCACTGATGTCTGCCACAGCATTCGTCAGGAATCCATGATTCCTATTATTATGCTTACCGCAAAATCTGCTGACGAAGATAAAATCGAAGGTCTTACCGAGGGTGCTGACGATTATCTTACAAAGCCTTTTAATGTAAACGAATTAAAAGCGCGAATGAAAAACCTTTTAAAGCGCAGTGAAAAAAGCGTTTCTGATAGCGAGCTTAAAGTAAAAGATCTTGTTATGGATAAAGAAAAACGCACCGTTACCATAAAAGGCGTTGAAATTGAGCTTACCGCAAAAGAGTTTGACATTCTTTTATTGCTTGTAACAAATCCGGGCAAAGTTTTCCGCAGGGAAGATTTGCTTGAGTATATATGGAAGGACTATTCAGGGGATATCCGCACTGTTGATGTACATATCCGTCGCCTTCGCCAAAAAATCGAAGGAGATCAAAACGCGCCTGAATATGTTTACACCAAATGGGGTGTAGGGTATTATTTTGCGCAAAAATAAACCCGGGCTTAATATTCTGCTTGGCGTAACTTACATTTTAATCGTCGTTGCAGTTTTAGCCATCATTACTCTTTCTGTAACTACATATTTAGGAAAATATTTTCTTAACATAAGGTATCAGGAGCAAACTGATACCTTAAAAAACTGTGCTTCTGCCCTTCTGCCGTATATGGAAGATATGGATCCCGATGTTGTTAACGGGGTTCTTTCTGATTATGCTATGGCAGGTAAAGGCAGAATGCTTTTTATTGACCAGTCAGGCTGTGTTCAGGCTGATACTTTTTCAACGCTTAACGGAACAATGCCTTATTCTGAAGAAATTGCATCTGTTCTTTCAGGTAATCAGGATACTGCGGTAGGTTATCATAAGCAAACCCTTTCCCCTACTGCAATTACAAAGGATAATGCCTATTTGAACCGTTCACACGGTACATTCTGGGCAGGATACTACACCCATGCCGTAATTATGTCCGGCGAGCAAAAAGGTGTTTTAGTTCTTTCTGCGCCTGTGCAGGATATTGTTGAAAATGTAACTTCTGTTGCAATTTGGCTTTCAGTTTTTAGCCTTGTTTTTACAATAATAGTTTCTGCTATTACTTTTTATGTTAGCAATAACCTTACTCTTTCTATCCGCAAATTTAACCGCGCTATTGGCAAAATGAGTGGCGGTGATTTCTCTACAAGGGTTGACGAAAATGAAATTGCTGAGTTTGGTGAACTTGCAAAAGCATTTAATATGATGTCGGAAAAACTTGAAAATCTTGATAATTCACGAAATCAGTTTGTTTCTGATGCTTCCCACGAATTAAAAACACCTCTGGCTTCAATGAAAATACTTTCCGAATCTCTTTTAAGCCAGCCTGATGCGCCAAAGGAACTATATCAGGAATTTATGGGTGATATTAATAACGAAGTTGACAGGCTTTCACTTGTTATTAATGACTTATTAACCCTTGTTAAAACAGATAAAGGCGCAGACACGCTTATTTTAGGTTCTGTTGATTTAAGTAAACTTATAAGAAAAATAACCGGTACCGTTGCGCCCCTTGCCCGCAGTAAACACATTACGGTTTCTTACGAATACGTTGATACTACCTTACAAGGCGATGAATTAAGACTTCAACAGGTTTTTACCAACCTTATTGATAACGCCATAAAATATTCGCCTGAAAATACTGTTGTTAAGGTTACGCTTTCGCAAAGCCAGGGCAACGCTGTAGTAACTGTTGAAGACCAGGGTATCGGTATGTCAAACGATGATCTTAACCATATTTTTGAGCGTTTTTACCGTGTTGATAAAGGTAGATCCCGTCAGGCAGGCGGAACAGGATTAGGTCTTTCCATTGTGAAACAAATTGTTGAACAACATGGCGGAAACATTGATGTTAAAAGCGTTTTAAGTGAAGGTACCACCTTTACCATAACCTTGCCTTTAAGCCGTTAAGAGAGGAGAGCAATATGAAAAAATTATTATCCGTATTTTTAATATTTGCAATTATCTTTATGTGCGGTTGCACATCAAGTTATATGGATAAAACTCCGGGCGATGTAATTCCGCCGGTACAGGATTCAACGGTTTCAGTTTCTTCGTTAGTGATGCCACTGTACTTCAGATTTTATAACGAACCTATGCTGATAAGATACTCCCTTACTGTTGAAATCACACCCCACGAACAGCCCGAATTTTATGCAATCAATGCTCTGTTATCCAAGCCTTTAGGCCAAAGAACAGATTTTACATATCTTTTTAAGGGAAAAACAAAACTTGTTTCCGTTAAATCAAACGGTAATTACCTTTACGTTACATTAAGTGACGATTTTTATAATGACACATTAGGCTCGAATGACGAAGAAACCTTTTTAAATCGTCGGCTTGCCATTTATTCTATTGTGAACACCGTTTGTGAAATGGGTAACCACACTTATGTGCAAATTTATATTGAACAAAACGGTGCGCAATTAAGGCCCGATTCCTACAGCGTTGGTTTGCAGAAATCTCAAACCGATTCAACACCTTTGGGTCCTCTTTCAAGGGATACTTCCCTTTTGCTTACCCCATCAACTGTTACTAAAATTGCGCTGGATTACTTTTCAAAAACCCAATGGGAAAAACTTTATCTTTATTTAGGTGAGGGCTCTACTAAACTTCCTATTTTGGAGGAAATATCACAAAAATTCAACTACCTTGACCTTAAAATGAGCGAATATAAAGTAGAAGACAACTACACAGTATCAGAAGACGGCAAAACCGCCTATGTTCAGGTGTCGTTTAAAATACGAAACGAAAATGCAGGTTATGAAGTTTCCAATGTACCGCTTCAACTTGTTTTAAGAGGCAGAACATGGCTGATAAGTTATGATAGTCTTTTAAAGCATCTGGGGGTATTAGAGTGAAAAAACTTGTTCTTTCTGCTTTATTGGTCATCGTTATGCTTTTTTGTGCCTGTTCCGATGAATCATACATAAAAAACAAAATAGATATACATCTTTTACCTTATGAAATGCCCAAAGGTCAACCGGAATGGGTTACCCTTTATTATCCTGCAGAAGACAACAGCAAAGTTCTGGCTTTTTCACAAAGGCTTTCATCAGAAGGCTCTTTATACACTTCTATTATGAACGCCCTTTTATTCGGCACTGAAGAAGGATATATTTCACCGTTTCCTAAAGGCGTTTCATTAAGAAGCATTATGCTTGTGCAGGACATTTTATATATTGACCTTTCATGGCAGTTCAATAAAATGAATGTGGATAATTTTTTTGCTTGTGTTAGCGTTCTTGTATCAACATTTACTTCGTTAAATGAGGTTTCTTTTGTTAATATAACCGTTGAGGGTGCGCAACTTACATCTCCGGGATTACCTGAACACCCCATTATGCTGCTTTCAAAATACACAGGAACCATTTCACAACTTATTCAGGAATATAATTCCATTATCAACGGAACTCTTTTGCAAAAAACCTTTTATGGAACCGTTTATGTTGCAGATTCTACAAATACTTATATTTTGCCTGAAACTGTAAGCATCAATTTAAATGATAAGAACTACGCTTCAGCACTGCTTTCTGTATTAATAACAAAAAGCCCCGCTATTTTCCCTGATGGCTTTATGGTTGCTACTTTGCCAAAGGTTAATAAAGGCGTGCTTTCTTTAGATCTTACTTGCCCAAACAACTGGGTGTATAATAAAGACTGGTTAGGTGTAGACGCTATTGTTTGTACGCTTAACAGTTTATATTCAAACTTAAAAAACATTCATCTTTCCATTAACGATCCACAGGGCAACAAAATCACACAAATTGATCAGCCTTGCACTACATCATACAACAAAATTCGCAGTAAAGTAAATGTTATTACGCCAAGCAGTAACGAAACAGGGCTTGTGAACGCTTCTATGCTTGTTTCAAATATGCCTTCCCTTAGCAGTATGGCCGACTTTTTAAATGAATATATTTTAAACATTACACCTGAACTAAGGGATTTTAATAAAATTGCAAACAATGTTGTTGTTTCAAACGATACAGCGATTATAGACCTTAGCCAAGCGTATTTTAATTATTTCCAAACTAAAAATCTTTCACAACAAAAAGAATACGCTATTGTTTATTCCCTTATTGCCACCGCCTGCGCATTTTCAGGCACAACAAAAGCGCTTATTCTGCAAGATGGACAAAGACGCACAACCCTTTGCGGTCACATAAAACTTGACCAGCCGTTATTGACATTGCCTGCTGATTTTATTGAATCCCTGGTTTAAATGAAACAACGCTATCTTTTTTATTGTTTGCTAGCAATAATTGCGGGTATTATTATAACCATAAGTGTTTCTTTCAGATTAATAATTGCTTTAATTCTTTTTATAGTATCAGTAATATTGTTTATTCTTTTTAAGCGTTTTAATCTATGGATTATTTTATCCATTGTTTGCTCAATAACCATTGTGTATACAAATTTTTTATATGTTGAGCATACCACACAATATACTAATGCCACTATTACGGGAAAAATCGCAAGTTATCACCCAAACGATTACGGATACGCTATTTATCTTGAAAATTGTGATATATCTGATACAAGCAAAACCGATAACATAAACGTTTATGCGTATCTGACCGTTAAGGACGCACCTTCTTTAAAAGAAGGTTTTACTGTAAAATGCTTTGGCAAATTAAATCCTGTAAAGTTTGTAAAAAATTCAAACCCTGGCGAAGTTCTACCACAATTAAGCGCATACGCCGATGGCACTTCCCATACAATGAACATTAAGAAAATTACGGTTATTAATAATGAGCCTGATTTAAATTACTACTTCAGCCAATTTAAAGAACAGATTCGTAAAACCATTTTTAAAAATGTGCCAACAACAGAAAGCGCTTCTGTGCTTTATGCAATGATTACTGCAGACCGCTATTTTATATCAAGCCAGCTTTATGAAAGCTTTTCTCAAGCAGGAACATCGCATCTCTTAGCAGTTTCCGGTTTGCATATAAGCATTTTAATAAGCCTGCTTTCTTTTATTATGAAGAAACTGAAGGCAAATGATGTTGTATTTTTAATAATTCTTGCGGTTTTTACTGTAATTTATTCCTTGTTTACCGGTTTATCACCTTCGGTTTTAAGAGCATCTGTAATGGCTTGTGCATTAAACTGTGCGCTTGTTTTTTCAAACCGATATGATAGCGTAAACGCATTGGGTTTAGCAGGAATTTTTATTCTTTTATTGAACCCGTTTGTACTTTTTGATGTTTCGTTTCAGTTATCCTTTCTTGCCTGTTTTGGTATTGTTGTTTTTACTAAATATCAGATTCGCACAAGAATCAGGATTCTTAATTTTATATATAACTCTGCATTGATAACCTTGGGCGCAACAGTATTTACATTGCCTTTACAAGTTTATTATTACGGTGAAATTCCTGTTATTACAATTCTGGCAAATCTTATTGCTGTACCTTTAGTATCTTTTAGCCTTTCTTTAGGCTTTATCTCTGTACTGTTATCCTTTTTATTTAGCGGTGCAGGATTTGTTTTAAAAATAGCAGGATATATTTTGCAAGGCGCCATATCTGTTATAAAATTTTGTTCCGGATTTCCGCAACTCTCACTTGCACCCATTTCTGCTTTTATTGCAGTCGTTTTAATTATTATTGCTGTTTTCTTTACCCGTTTTATAAGGGCAAATAAAAAGAAAATTGTTGCAGGCGTGCTTTTATTAACGATTATATTTTGCAGTATATTCTCTTCTTTTTATAAAAACAACACCTTGCAAATATGCGTTCCGTATACTCAAAAGAACACATTATGCGCCCACATCAAAGGCAAAAAATCCTATGTTATCGGGTTAAACAATGACTATCAATATCTTTTAAGAAATGCAAAGAATATAGATTATCTGTTTTTACTGACAGAATCCGATATGGAGATATTTGATAATTTAAACAAAAACATAAATATAAAAAATATCTTTGTTGCACCAAGTGTCATTATTTCAAAAAAGGCTAGGTTACATAAAGCAACACATATTGATACGCCTGTTACTTTGCCTGATGGCATCTTCTGTTTTATAAGTAATGGCGTTGTATTTGAAGATAACGTTAATAAAATATTTGTTGGCAACGGTGCAAGAAACACAACATTTACCGTTGCAATAACAAATGATACGCTTGTTAAAGGAAAAACCGTTATTTCAAACGGCATATCCCACAAATTTAACCAAACATTTTATGATATTCAATCAAACGGGTACACTAATATAACATTAAGGAGATATAATGAACCATACTGAGTTTTTTAAAACCTTAAAATCAGGAACAATCGCCCCTGTTTATTTATTTTGCGGTGAAGAAGGCTATGTTCTTAAAAGCGCATTAAAGCGCCTTATAGATGCTGTTGTGCCTGCAGATTTATTGCAGGTGAATCTTACTGTTTTACCAAAGGATGCAAACGGACAGGAAATAGTGCAGGCGTGCGAAACTTTTCCATTTTTTTCAGAAAAAAGAATGGTTGTTTTAGAAGAAAGTGGGTTTGTTTCCTCACTTGCAAAGCCCGATAAAGAGGAATGTTTTTTAGAATATCTTAAATCCCCTATGGAAAGCACCGTTTTGGTTGTTATTTGTGCTTCGCCTGACAAAAGAAAAAAATGCTTTAATGCATTAACAAATCACACCGTTGTAGAATTTAACGCTCTATCTGATTCTGAACTTATGGCGTGGATTGAAAAAACTTTGCGCACCTTTAATTTAACTATTGAACGAAACGCTTTGTTGTTTTTAATTGAGTATGCCGAAGCAACACCGCAAAGTTTAATCTGTGAACTTGAAAAATTAGCGTCATATAAAAAAGAAGGCGTTGTAAACAAAGACGATATAATAAACATAATTACGCCTTCAACAGATTATAATGTGTTTAATATGACTGACGCACTTTTAAGAAAAGATGTTAAAACTGCGCTTTCATTATTAAGCCATATGCTTTGCCAAAAAGAAGAACCTATCTTGATTTTAGGCGCTATTTCCAAGCAATACCGTCAGATTTTAATGATTAAAAGTATGCTTGAAAACAAAAAAAGCAAGCAGGAGATTCTTTCAACCTTAAAAACAAGAGATTTCATTTATAAAAAATATGAAAACATTTGTTTGAAACTTTCTGTTGACGCCATAAACAAAGCTGTTGACCTTTGCTATAAAACTGATGAAGGTTTAAAAACCGGCGCTTGTTTTGATGAGGCTGCCCTTCATTCACTTATTTTACAAATCACAATGATTTAATTAAGGAGTTCTTATGGATTTATCTCGCCCTTGGCTTGATTATATAGAGCCTTTTAAAATTGCAGATAATCTTTACTTTGTTGGTTCAATCGGTAGCTCAAGCCATATAATTGATACAGGTAAAGGTTTGATTATGATTGATTCAGGATATCCACAGACCTTATATCAGGTGCTTTTTAATATGCAAAAAATGGGATTGGACCCTAAAAACATAAAATATATTGTTCATTCTCATGGCCATTACGATCATCTTGGCGCAACAAAAGCATTAAAGGAATTAACGGGCGCTAAAACATTTATTGCAAAAGAAGACGAAAAATTAGCAAACGGTGAAATTGATTTAAGCTGGGCAAAAGAATTAGGCGCAAAATACTACGAAAGTTTTCAGCCCGATGTTTTGTTAAATGATGGTGATATAATAAAATTAGGAAACACAGAAATTGAATGTGTTTTAACACCGGGCCATACTAGTGGCACAATGAGTTTCTTTTTTAATGTTACATATAAAAACAAAACCTACCTTGCAGGTATGCACGGCGGTGTTGGATCAAACACTATGAAAAAGGAATTTTTGGAAAAATATAACCTTCCTTTTTCTTGCAGAACAGACTTTTTACAAGGATTGGAAAAGGTAAAAGATAAACCTGTTGAAATCTTTTTAGGTAACCACACTTGGAATAATAAAACTGAAGAAAAATTAAAAACACTTTCCCCCGATTTTAACCCCTTTATAAACAAAAACGAGTGGAAAGAGTTTCTTAACGAATGTAAAAACAAAGTTCTTTTATTGATGGAATAAAAATTGCTATTAAACTAGCAGTTTTTATTTTGAGCCTAGTGGCTCGTGCCTTACCTTCTCAGGCTTCGAGTCCCACTCTTACATAGAATAAAAAAAAGAACACTCAAAGAGTGTTCTTTTTTATTGGTGCCGGTGGTGGGACACAGTCGCTTGCGCGCCTTATCTGCTCATCGACCGTTGCTTTGCAACAGTACCCGTTTCGCACAACAAAGCTAAAAACGATTATCAATCGTTTTCTTCACGCTTTGTTCCCTCTCAGGCTTCGAGTCCCACCCGTACAAAACATAGATAAACAAAAAAGCAGACTTTTGTCTGCTTTTTTCTTATGGTGCCGGTGGTGGGACTCGAACCCACACGCCATCGCTGACAACGGATTTTGAGTCCGTCTCGTCTGCCAGTTCCAACACACCGGCTTATTAATATATTTCTGGAGCTACCGGCCGGAATCGAACCGGCGACCTGTTCATTACGAGTGAACTGCTCTACCGACTGAGCCACGGTAGCGTAGCACATATTTATTATAGCAAAAAAATAAGTTTTGTCTACTTTTTTTTGCTATTTACTGTTAAAAAAAACGGCAAGAGTTTTTCTTGCCGTTTTTTTAAATATTTCTTTCGTTGTTTTGAATTATTTGTTCTGCTTCTTCTTTAAATTTTAAAAGCGTTATTCCAAACAATATGTATGCAAGACCTTCGCAAACAGCGTTTAGACCAAAATTCAAGGCGCTTATTCCGCCAAACACGAACAACAAAACAATAAATCCCATTGAAATGTTTTCTTTTACGGTTCCTGTTTTAATCATTTCGTCTATTTTTTTAATGGTTTTTGTTGCTTTTGTGTAAAAGATTATACCAAACACCATTATGATAATAAACATAACACCCATAACAATCATTATAATTCCAAATGTTTCAGGAGTAAAAATCTGTGTTAAATCAACATCGGAAGAAATCATACCTTCTGCTTCAACAATGGATTGCGCCTCTTGGATAATCTGATTAAACTGGTCGCCTATGATATCAATAACCTGTGGCATTATAGCACCCGCAATAACACAGATTACGCCACAAATACCAAACACAACAGAAATAACTACTGTTAAAATAATGCTTATTACTTTTAACATGGTTAAACCGGTTTTGTTAATTTCTTTATTACCTTTTGCTGATGAATAAATAATCCACAAACCTATCAGCGCTATAATCGAAGGAATGATTCCTGTAACTGCCCCAGCGCCTGCTGCAACATTAAAAAGCATAGAAAAGCCTACGCTTACTGTAAATAATATCACCGCTGTTAAAAACAGGCTTGATGTAGCCCACTTTTTTATTAATCCGTTAACGGAAATAGTTTTTTGTGTTGTTGAAGTTTCTTCTTGTTCTTGTGATACTGTTTCAACTTTATCGTTTTCTTGCGCCTGTTTTAATAAGGACGCACCGCAATCTTTACAAAAAACTGCATTTTCCGGATTAATTGTACCGCATTTTGAACATTTCATAATTGCTTCTCCTTTAAATTTATTTTGCCGTAAAATACCACTCATTTATTGTTGAATAAACCTGAGTTTCCCTTGAAACAGCGCCTATCATCAGTTTGTCGCTGTATAAAAATGTGTTCATTTCAAAAAACAATCCTATTTGCGGAAGTTCATCTGCCAATGTTTTTTGCAAAGATGCCACCGATTGTTTAAGGCTATCAATAGTTTTTGCATTATCTATATTTTTAAGAGATTCATTTGCGTTAACAGAAGAATATCCTGAAAGATTACCGCTTCCATCTACTTTTAAAATAAAATTAAGATTAGGCGTTTCTGTTAAATAATATCCGCTTAAAACCATATCATAATTGCGCTTTTTAACAGTATCCATAAAAGTGTTAAGGGGTTGTGCATCAATATTTACTTTTATGCCTATTTCCTTTAAATCTTTTTGAATGTATTCTGCCGCCTCAAGCCTTATGGGGTTGGCGCGTTCATTTACCACCGCAAGATTAACTGTCAGCGGTCCGCCTGAAGTATCAAGATACCCATCACCATTATTATCCCTGTAGCCAAGTTCTTTTAATATTTCCTTTGCGTGAACAATATTATGATCGTACCTTGTTACAGACGCATTTGAAAGTGAAGCATCATTAAACAAAGGTTGTTCAGCGCCTGTTGCTTTTTTAAGATATACATTATTTATTATATCGGTCCTGTTTATACCGTAAGCGATTGCTTTGCGGAATCTTTTTTCAGCCATAACTGATCTTTGAAGATTATATGCCACAAAAACATAATTGTGGGAAAGATAGTTTTTTTCGTTTACACCATTTAGAATTTCATAGTTTTCCGTTGTTTTAAGCGTTGTGGGAACTGCATCTAATTCACCGTTTTTAAATGCATTAAGAGTTTCTTCAGTGCTTGAATATCCTGTTGCCTCAACCTTTTCAATATAAGGCAGTTTTTTCCACCACTTTGAAAAGGCGGACAAACTCATTTTTGTTCCATCACTAAAACTTAAACTGTCAACCTTAAAACAACCGCTTCCAATAGGCGCAACCTTTGTTAATTTATCCTTGCCTGAATAATAACTTTGCGGAATTATCGGAATATTAAGCGCGTAAATCAATGCATATGATGGCACTTTAGGATGAATTATAAGGGTGTTTCCATACCCTTCAACGCTGTCTATATAATAAGAAAGGTCAGCATAATATATGCTTTGGGAATCTGAAAGTATTGTGTTTATTGTGAACGCTACATCGTTACCTGTAAGTTCGCCCATATCCCCGTGCCAATGAACGTTTGTTCTCAGTTGAATGGTCCATATGTTTTTTGATTCATCATATTTCCAACTTTCCGCAATACAAGGTAAAGGCTCCATAAGTTCATTAAACTTTATTAAAGGTTCAAATATCATTGAATATATGTTGCGCATTTGTGCCTCTTGTAGATACAAAGGATGCATCGAGTATGGATCCTTCGTCATGGGAATACGCATTGTTCCGCCAAAGAATGCTTCTTTTTGCGTTGTCTGATTTAGCGGATCGCTAACAGGCGGAAGTATAACTTCTTCCTGTTTTTCAGGGGCGCACGCGCAAAAAAGCGTAAAAACAAGAATAAAAGCTCCTGTTTTAAGCGTAAATTTCTTTATAGATTTTATAATATGTTGAAACTTTTTTAACATAGTTTCTTGTCTCCTCATAGGGAATATGTTTTAGTGTTTTTCCGTCAGAAGAATATTTTTCATCTTTCAGCCATTTTTTTACATTACCTTCGCCACCGTTATATGCAGCAAGCACAAGGGGTACGTCGTTATCAAATCTGCCTAAAAGGTATGAAAGATAACAACAGCCAATCATTATATTTGTATCAGGATCAAAAAGGTTTGTTGCATCAACCTCAAGTTTATATTTTTCTTTAAGCCACGAAGCCGTTTCAGGCATAAGTTGCATTAATCCTTTTGCACCTACATGGGAAAGGGCTTCTTTATCAAAACCGCTTTCTGCACATATAATAGAATACACAAGATATTCATCAAGTTCATAGATTCTTGCATACTTTTTTACCTGTTCTTCGTACTTTTTAGGTAAGCGCTTTTTTATTTCCTGATTGCTCCAGAAAAACGCAATATAGATAAGTACCGCAAGCACTAAAACTGTTATTAAAATTTTAGGTAAATTTCTTCTTAAATAACTTACTTTACTCATAATTAAGTTCCTTTAAAATGCCATCTATCTGCTTTAAGGTTTCTTGTATAGTTCCTTCATTATCAATTATATAGTCAGCATATTTTTTTCTTTCTTCATCACTTAATTGGCGTTCCATTCGCTTTTGCACTTCAAGTTTTGAAAGATTAGAGCGTTTTATTGCCCTTTGAATTCTTGTTTCTTCACTTGATATTACAAGCATAACTTTCTGGCATCTTTTATAAAGACCTGCTTCGATTAAAAGAGGTGCATCAAGCACTAAAATCGGAGCGTTTTTGTTTTCTTCCATCTGTTTTTCCATTTCTTCATAAATATATGGATGAACAATGGAATTTAAAAGTTCCGTACGGCTTGCATTATCAAAACAATATCTGCCAAGAAGTTGCCTGTCAAGCCTGCCATCAACAAAAAATTCTTTTCCAAATGCTTTCATAAGTTTTTTTGTTGCGGGCTTGTTTTTACCTAAAACTTTATGTGCAATTTTATCAAGATCAACAACAGGCAATCCCTTAAGTTTTAAATAATTGCTTACTGTACTTTTGCCTGATGCAATACCGCCTGTTAAACCTAAAATCATTTTAAACTGAACCATGTCCTTCCTGCGTTAGTTTCTACGGTAAGAGGCACACAAAGCTCGCAAACATTTTCCATTATTTCTTTTAACAGCGCACGGCATTCTTCTAAGTGTTCTTTAGGTGTTTCAATTATAAGTTCATCGTGAACCTGCAAAATAAGTTTGCCTAAATATGATTTTTCTTCTAACGCCTTATGCACTTTTAACATTGCAAGTTTTATTATATCTGCAGCACTGCCTTGAATTGGCGCATTCATTGCCACTCTTTCACCAAATGAGCGCACATTATAATTTTGCGACCTTAATTCAGGAATTTCGCGGCGCCTGCCCATTATTGTTTTTGCATAGCCGTGTTTTTTTGCTTCGCTGATGCTTTCTTTTAAATACTTTTCAACATTCTTGTATCTGCTAAAATACATTTCCATAAACTCGGCGGCTTCTTTTCTTGAAGTGCCGATATTTTTTGCAAGCCCAAAATCACTTATGCCATAAACTATACCGAAGTTTACTGCTTTTGCTTGTGAACGCTGAGAACTTGTTACCTGTTCAATATCAACACTAAACACTTCCGCAGCAGTGCGCGCGTGAATATCTTCATTGTTTTTAAAAGAATTTATTAATGTTTCATCCCCTGAAAGATGCGCAAGTATTCTTAACTCAATTTGCGAATAATCTGCGTTAACCAGCACATGATCTTCATCTTTTGCCAAAAAGGCGCGCCTTATCTGCCTGCCTTGCTCATACCTTACAGGAATGTTTTGTAAATTTGGTTCGGTGCTTGAAATTCTGCCCGTTGCAGTAATGGCCTGTTTAAATGTTGAATGAATCCTGTTATCCTTGGGGGAAACAAGAGCAAACATACCATCAACATAAGTGCTTTTTAACTTCTGCAACTGCCTGTATTCAATTATAGGTTCAATTATAGGATGTTCAAGACTTTCAAGCACATCATTATCTGTTGAAAAACCGCGCTTGGTCTTTTTTTGCGCAGGCAATCCAAGATCTTCAAAAAGAACCTGCGATAATTGAACGGGGCTGTTAATGTTAAATTCTTTACCTGCAAGAAAATAAATATCTTTTGTTAATTCGTTAATTCTTAATGTAAACTCATTACCCAACTGCCTTAAAACAGAACTATCAACGTAAAATCCTGCTAATTCCATAGAATACAACACTTTTGCAAGGGGAAGTTCCATATCATAATAAAGTGATGTAAGTTGCTTTTTTTCAAGGGCAACCAGCTGCTTTTTGTGAATATATATAAGTGCCGCAGCACCTTTTACACAAGAATATTTTGCTGTTATTTTATTAATATCAGAGTTATCGCCGTTTGCATCAAGAAGATATTCTGCAAGTAAAATATCACCTTGAACATTATTGATTTCCCCGAACAAATGATATGCGCTTTTTACATCATAAAACACTTTTTTAATGTTTTTATCCTGCATATACGGTTTTAAAATCTCAACAGCATCGCCAATATCCATTCCTGAACTTAAAAGGTCAACGGTAAGATTTATCCGATATTCTTCTTTTTCATCTTTAGAAACAATAATCTGATTTTCGTCTATATAAAACGCAAGGGTATCCCCTGAAAAATTAAACTTATCAAAATCCTGCACCGAAGGAGAAAATACTTCTTCTTTTCCACCAACACGCTCATAAAGACTTTTGAACTGATACTTTTTGAAAACAGCCGCGCATTCTTCTTCCGATGGCGGTGCATATTTAGTCTCATTCAAAGGGGTAACAGGTACATCTTTAACGATAGTTGCCAAAAATTTACTTTGAAAAGCATCTTCTTTGCCGTCCCTTATCTTTTGACCCATTTTGCCCAAAATTTCGTCTTCATGCTCATACATATTTTCAATAGAAGAATACTTCTGAATCAATGTAATCGCTGTTTTTTCACCTACACCTTGTATGCCCGGAATATTATCGGAACTATCGCCCATCAATGCCTTTAAATCACACACTTGCCAAGGCTCAACGCCATAATATTCTTTTAAATTTTCAGGGGTAAGCGTAACTATTTCGGAAATACCTTTTTTAGTAAACCAAACAGAAACATACGGGGATATTAACTGAAAAGAGTCCCTATCCCCTGTTAAAACTGCAGCAAGAGAATTTTCTTCTTCACAAAGGCGGCAATAAGTGCCGATAATATCATCGGCTTCAAAGCCCTTTATTTCAAAAGTAAACACGCCTAACTGTTTTAAAACTTCCTTTAACAAAGGTATCTGTGGCACAAGTTCTTCGGGCATCTTTTTTCTGCCTGCCTTGTAATCGGCATACTTTTCGTGGCGGAATGTTGGATGTTTTACATCAAAAGCGCAAACGATATTATCGGGTTGATATTCGTCAACCGCCTTATAAAACATTCGTAAAAATCCGTATACCGCGTTGGTGTAAACGCCCTCATCGGTGGAAAGTATGGGCAAAGCATAAAACGCCCTGTTTATTAAACTGTTACCGTCAATTAAAAGTGTTTTTTTCATAATTTTCCTTTATTAATTTAATTTGGGAACCAATAGGCAAACCACGATGGGAACCATCTTAAGAATTTTTCAACAAACGCCCTTGAAACGCTTGTACCGGTCCAAAGAGGTTTGAACATTATAAATAATACTAATGCCATAACACAGGCAACTATTGTTATTATTGCGCCTGTTTTAATATTTTTTCGTGAAATGTGCCTTAAAATGTACGCAGTAAAAAGTATAATGAAAGGCACTGAAGCAAAGTAATGATAAATGAAGATACATCTATCAATACCAACCCACGGCAAAAGATTGGTTGCAAGGGCTAACACAAGGAATAACAATGTTTCTGTATCTCGTTTTGTGATATCGGGTGAATTTTCATCTCCGCTTGCAAAAAGCGATAAGAATCCTTTTTGATTGAGATTCTGATAGTTCACTTTAACTGATGAGCCCATAAATCTTTTTATAAAGACATAAATGCCTGCCAAGGTGCAAACAAGCCCTGAATACCATACCATTGGGTTTCCAAAAGCATATATTGCTGACATATTCTGCGCATCGTTAGGGCCAAGATAATAGAACATGGGCAAATACATAACAGGCCAGGTGTACCAATCGCTTTGATATCCGTGTGTTGCCTGTAACTGAGAATGATAATTGAACATATCCTTTTGATTCTGAAGGATAATTTCATACCATTTTCTTGTTTCGTTTGCAGCATTCCAATAAGGATAATATGACGCACAGTAAATTATTACAGGAATAATAATGAATACCAAAATGCAGAACAGAATTGTGTAGCAGGTGTTTTTTGTAAAGATGTTAACTATATGCTGAAGATATTCTTTTGTTTCGCCTGTAGCTTTAGGAAGTGCTTTTTTTGCAACCAGATATTCCTGATAGCGTTTAAATATAGTCATAAAGAATATCACTGCAAGACCTGCGCCTGCATAAAGGCATATCCACTTGCTTGCAGCGCCTAACCCAAAGGAAAGTCCGCAAAGGGCAAGGGGAATAAATGTTTTTACTAATGGCGTATCGTAAAAACTGATGCTGTAATACCAATACATAAACAGGAACATAAGAATGATAAACAACACACCGTATGAATCGATGGTTGCAATTCTTGTTTGCACAAAATGCATTCCGTCAAGTGCCATAAAAAGCGCAGCAACTGTTGCCCATGAAGTTTTTCTGAACATCAAAAGGGCAAGGAAGAATATTGCAGGTATCATCAAAACTCCCGCCACAGTACCTGCAAGACGCCATGCAAAAGGATTCATTCCTAATGTAGAAACGCTCCATGCCATAAAATCTTTGCCTAACGGCGGATGAGTCCATTCATAAATTGAAAGTCCGTTTGCGCTTTCGTATGCTGTACGGGCATGATATATTTCATCAAAATACATACTGTTCATGTATGTTGCGCCTTGAGGACAAACAAGTTCTTGCTCATCAAAAAGCGCCTTTCCACCCGTTACATCTCCGTTTGATGCGTAAATATTCTTGATTTCAATGGTGGTTTGAGATTCTGCCTTTTCAAAGAATTCCATTTCAAGAATTTTAAGGAACTGATTATCGGCTGTTACAAGAACATATCTTGTTTCTTGTTCTGTTGATAAAGTATGCCAATAATAAAGGTTGCTTTTTTCAATACTTGTTCTTCCGTTTGACTGGAAATTAACGCCATCAAGTGAATAATGCACTGTGAACGCGCCTTCGCAAAGGCTTGAGTAGTAATATGCCCTGTTAAGTTTTTTAACTTCGCCAAAGTCAACAAGAACATAATCACTTAATGTTGAAATGCTCCATATAGCATTCTCTGTTTCTTTGATATTTTTAAGCGCATTTTCTGTTTCATCAAAAGCGTTTAATATATCGTCATTGATTTTGTTGCCGTTTACATCGGTTATTTCTTTTATCTTAACCGGTTCATTATTTTCAAGAAGCAGTATTTCCTTTACTGTTGCAAGGTCACCGTTCTTAACCATTATTTTATTTATTGGCGGTAAAATATCGCTTTCAAGCAACGAAACTCCTTCTGCCCATCCCCCTGATGATGACAGTAAAATTGATTCTGTCCAAGGCTCTTCCATTGCAAGATTGCCAAGCTCGCTTGCTTGTAAAGAAAGTATAATGTTGCCTTCGTTTTCGATATATGCATATATTTCAGTTAAACAAACAGGATTTTCAAGCGTAATAATATAATCCCCGCCTGATTTCCAACTAGTTTTAAAGTTTTGTGTTTCAACATTAAAATCTTGCTGGTTATCAAAAAGGTTTGATGCATCACCTGAACTATTATCAACAGGCACTATTTTTTGGCTTGTTTCTTTAATGGGCAAAGGTGCGCCATCTTTAACAACAACCAATTCTTCAATTTTTACAGAACTTAATGCTTCAATTTTTACAAATCGCGCATTGCCTTTTTGCTCAATACCCGTCCACGCACTACCTGAAATATCCTGACTGCTGTAAGGTTCGTAATTTTCACCATCTTGTGAAAGGCTTATTTTAAAACTTCCGCTTTTTCCTTTATAGAAAATGCCGTCAAAATCTTTATTTTCGCCAAGATCGGCAATGGCATAAACCTGACTTTTTCCTGTATACCAATAATTTTCAGGAACCTTCGTATCACCTAAATTTGTAAATGCTGCTACAGAATACAAGGCCATAATCAAAAGGCAAATAATAATATCCCTTGCTTTTACTTTAGGCAAACGATAACTTCTTTTTTCAAGAAGGTTTGTAACTTTTTCGTTTTTCTGTTTTAAATTATTCTTTGAAACAGGTTGCACTTTTTTTGTTTCTGTTTTTATGGCTTTTGCGTTTTTCTCATTTAATGCAACGCTTATAGTTACATAACTTTGGTAAATAAATAATAACACCGTGAAAAGCGAACCAACAATAAACACCACATCATTTTTATCAAAATATACTCCTAAGCCTTCATAAAGGAACAAAAGCCCTGCAGTGTTTACAAAATTAAGGAATGAATACCCTATTGCCATAAATAAAAATCTTACATCTTTTAACCTGACAAAAGACATTATAAGCATAACAATAACGGGGAACATATATCTTTCGTGGGTTCTTGTGGAAACGGTTACTGCACCGGCAAGCATAAACGCGCCTAATGCCCAGAACCATTTTGATTCCATAAGATTTTTGCGGGTAATAAGCCAAAGGAATATTAAAACTGTTAAAATAATAACAGCGTAAAGCAAAATGTTGCCAAGCATTGCATAGGTTAATGTGCCTGTTATAACCGTACTTGAAGGCACCCATTGTCCCTTTAAAAGACCCATAATACCAAAGGAAGAAAGTGTTGCATAATCGTAAGAGCCCAATGTGTCAAGATACTTATTTAAAAGCCACATTGAATCCTGACCGTTTTGCATAAGAACTGATAGCAAAACAAATATCAACACTGAACAAAGCAAGAATCCAAAGCCCTTAATAAGCCTTGATGAACCTTGTTTATTATCTTTATTTCTATATGCAAGATAAATCACATAAAATTCCCTTATGGCTGCAAGAAGCATAACAGGGCCAAACAAAACCGCCTGTGGCTTTAAAAGCAAACCAATTGTAAAAGTAATAATTGATAAGCCGAATTTATCTTCATCAATCAAATTAAAGGTTATAAGCATAAACAACACAAGAATTGAATCTACCTGTCCCCACAAGGCAGAATTTACGATGGCTGTTGGTAAAAGAGCATAGCCTATTCCTAAAACTGCTGCCATTTTTTCGCCAATGTGCTTCTTTGATATTTTCATTATCATTAAAGCAGCAAGGCAATCGGCAATAACAGCAGGTAATTTTAACAGAACAAGCCCAAAGCCTTCCTGTAAATTAATTTCAAAGGGCTTTGTTATAAATGATATTATGCCTAAAACTATCATATATAATGGCGGATAATCGCAGAAATAATCTTCTGAATAGAATTTTGTTAATCCTAATTCTGCCATTCTTTCGCCCCAGGCGGCAAAGCAATTTATATCCACTTTAAAGCCCGTATAAAGTCCTGAAGCAATAAGCCTTATTAAAAGGGCAAGAAGAATAATTACATACGCGTCTTTTATCTTGAAATCAAGACCGCCTTTAGCCCAAAGCAAGAAAAGAACAAGCACAAGGAATAAGGCAACGCCCGTCATTACAACATTTGCCTGTGTTTTATCAGCATTATTTGTTGTATTAGTATCGTTGTTTTCTTCAGAAGAAGATGCAAACTCAAAAGACTTCATCGATGAAGCCAAAACACCTTGCGGCACATCTTTTATTTTTGTAAGTGATACATTATCAAAATAGGCTTTACCTGAAGCATCTGCGCTATAATAACCAAGCCTTAACGCAACAGTTACCTCTTTTGTTTTACTATCTGTTTTGCCATAAAGAACAACTTCCTGCCAATCAGAATTCGCTTTTACAAAATCGCTTTTGCAATAAGTTTGCAAAAAACAAATGTTTGCGCCTGTTTCACTGGAATCCTGTTGAATTTGTTCTGTTTTTACAAATGCACTTAACTTGTAATATGAATCAGGCTCAACGGAGATTTTCTGAATAAAACGGGCATCGTTAAATTCAGGGTTTTCAATAACCAGAACATTTTCGCCTTCAGGCGCATGGGAAACTGCTTCAACCCTATAATAACTTGATGGGGCAGAAGTATCGTATCTCTCTAACGCCCAATCTGTTACACTTTCCCCCGTCTGTTCTTCAAAGCCGTTGTTTGAAAGTAAATTCTGCCCGTATTCCTGATTAGAATTTTTTTGGCATGAGCAAAGAACAAGCAATGAAATTATTATTAATATAACTGCTAAAAGTCTTTTTTTCATTGTTTTCTCCTTCTAAAATGCATTTTGTATTAATTGAATTTCAGGAACATCCCCAAGGCTAGTGATTTCAAGAACATCAAACCTTACCGGAACATCCTGTTTTATTTTATAAATTAAATAATGTTGTGCCGCAAACCTTATATTTTGCTGTTTTTTTACGGTTACCGCTTCCCTGCCATAGCCTTTTACAGTGCTAAAACGCATTTTAACCTCAATAAACACAAGATAATCTTTGTGCTTTGCAATAATATCAATTTCGGCAAATTTAGACGCATGATAGTTTGTTTCTACTATCTTGTAACCTTGTTTTTTTAAATATTTCTGGGCAATACTTTCACCCAAAAATCCCTTTTCCCTTTTGTTCATAGTATTTTTGTTAAGAAACTTTGCCTGTGATATGGGCATGGACCGTATTTTTTAATCGCTTCAATATGTTCTTTTGTTCCGTATCCTTTGTGCTTTTTAAAATTATACATTGGATATTCCTTATCTATTTCAAGCATAAGCCTGTCCCTTGTTACTTTTGCAATAATACTTGCTGCGCCGATACTTAACGATTTTGCGTCGCCACCAATTACGAATTTTTCGTTTTTACTTAATCCAATAGTGAAATTTCCGTCAATAAGCAAGAAATCAGGCTTTACTGCCATTCCTTTTGCCGCATTTTGCATTGCAAGAATCGTTGCCTGACGAATGTTAATTTCATCAATTATTTTTGCATCAACCAAACTGTAAGAAACTATAGCGCTTTCCATGATTTTATCATAAAGTGCTTCCCGTTTTTTCTCTGTTAGTTTTTTTGAGTCGTTAATTCCTTCAGGAATATCATTTGTGTTAAGTATAACTGCTGCTGCGCATACAGGCCCTGCAAGTGGACCTCTGCCTGCCTCATCAATACCGCAAACGCTTTTGAAACCTTTTGAAAAAAGTTCGTTTTCAAACTCTAATGTCATCAGGAACCTCCAAAGTAATTCTGCCTATTGTGCCTGCACGGAACTCATCTAAAAGAATTCTTGCACAGCGTGAATAATCGTATTCCCTGTTTTTAAGCAAAAACCCGCGTTTTTCACAAATGGATTCATAATCCATAATGGCTTCTTCGCCTAATTCAATTTTATATCGCTCTTTAAGATTTTCAGGATAAAGATCGCGTAAAGTTTTAATAAGTTCTAACGCAAGTTCGTCTCTATCAAGAATTTCATCGTTTATTGCCCCTGTAAATGCAAGATATCGGGCACACTTTTGATCATCAAACCTTGGCCATAAAAGTCCGGGCGAATCTAATAAATCAACTGCCCCTGTTTTTACCCACTGTTTGCCCCTTGTTACACCGGGCTTATCCCCCGTTTTTGCCTTTTGCGCGCCGGTTAAGGAGTTTATTAAAGTTGATTTGCCTGCATTTGGAATGCCTGCTACAAGAGCGCGCATATTTCGCTGAACGCCCTTTTGTTTAAAATATTCAGCCTTTTCTTTGCAGATTTTATTTACAAATGAAACAACTTCGTTTTGTTTGCTTCTTGCGCAAACAGCCAAAGCAGGAATGTTTTTATCATCAAACCATTTTATCCATTGTTTTGTTTTTTTAGGGTCTGCAAGATCGGCTTTGTTTAAAATCACAAGGCGGGGTTTGTTAAATTTTTCTATATCAGGGTTTGCGCTTGAAAACGGAATGCGCGCATCTCTTAACTCAATAATAACATCAATGAGTTTAAGGTTTTCTTCCATCATTCTTTTAGCGGCAGTCATATGCCCTGGATACCAGTTGATATGCATAAAAATCTCCATTATAGATATAATATTATTTATTATACCATATATAAAAGGAAAATAAAAGAATATTTTTTTGTAAACAAATTTTTATAAAAATCTCGCTTTGCTATTGAATTATGTAAAAAACTCTGTTATAATATCCTACACACATTTGTTTTTTAGGAGCGATTATGAGTAATTTAAAAGAAATTCTTGTGAATTTTGGTTTTGAGCCTGACGCAAAATGCATTCCCTGGGGCAACGGCCACATTAATGACACTTTCCGCGTTGAAGATAAGTTTATTTTACAAAGAATAAACACTGATGTTTTTAAAGATTACGAGGCACTTATGAATAACATTTGCCTTGTTACAGCCTTTTTGCAAAAGATGCTTTTTAATAACGGCGGTGATGTTTTAAGAGAGGCCATCAGCGTTATTCCTGCTATTGACGGCAAAAGTTACTATAAATGTGCTGACGGCTTGGTTTACAGAACTTATATTTTTATTCAGGATTCTTTAAGCCTTGATAAAGTTGAAACAAAACAAGATCTTTATTCATGCGGCTTTGGCTTTGGCGATTTTCAGCAAAAATTATCAGGGTTTGATGCTTCACAATTAGTTGAAACTATCCCCCATTTCCACGATACTCTTAAGCGTTATGAAGCCTTTAAAGATGCTCTAAATAAGGATGTTAAAAATAGAGCCTGCGATTGCAAAGAAGAAATTGATTTTGCTATTAATCATTATGAAATGATTAAAAATATTACTGATATTTATTCAAAATTACCGCTTCGCGTTACCCATAACGATACAAAACTCAACAATGTTCTTTTTGATATTAAAACTCGTGAACCCCTTTGCGTAATTGATCTTGATACAGTTATGCCAGGCTATGCCGCCAACGATTTTGGTGATGCTATCCGCTTTGGCGCATCAACCGCTGCAGAAGATGAAACCGATTTATCAAAAGTTCATTTTGATTTTGAACTTTATAAAGCATTTGCCGAAGGTTTTATAAAAGGTTGTGGCAACGGTTTAACGAAAGAAGAAAAACTTTCATTCCCCTACGGTTGCCTTTTAATGACATTTGAATGCGGTATGCGTTTTTTAACTGACTATTTAAACGGTGATACATACTTTAAAATTCATCGTGAACATCATAACCTTGATAGATGCCGTACCCAATTTAAACTTGTAAGCGAAATGGAACAATGTTTAGATAAAATGATTTCTTTTATTAAAGAACAGTAAATAAAAAAGCAACTTCACATAGAAGTTGCTTTTATTTTTAAATTTCAGGTTTAAAAGAAGGCATAAGTTGAAGTTTAAATAAGTTCATTTTATGCTTTCTGTCGATAATTTCTTTAGTTTCAGGGTCGTCAATTTCACCTGTTCGTATATATCTATCCAGCACTAAATAAGTAAAACCAAGATTATCTTCGTCGGTTTTGCCGCAAAGCCCGTCAATAGGCACTTTATCAACTAAAACATCAGGTAAATTAAGCTCTCTGCCAATGGCTTTTACTTCTTGTACCGTCAAATTGCACATTGGCGAAAAATCCCCTGCCGCATCGCCGTATCTTGTAGAATATCCAACCCAATCTTCAGAAAGATTACAAGTGTTTACCACTCTGCCGTTATGGCTTTGGGCAACTGCGTAAAGGGTGGTCATTCTTACCCTTGGCGCAATATTAGTTAAAGTTTGTTCTGTTGCATCAAAAGGTAACGCTTTTTTTACGCCTTCTACTGCATCAAAAACATTAATAACATAATATTTAATTCCAAGATGATTAACCAACAATTGAGCCATATCAATATCGTGCTGTTCTCCGCAAGGCATTAAAACGCCGATAACTCTTTCTTTACCTAATGCCTTAACACAAAGGGCAGCGGCAACAGAAGAATCTTTACCCCCTGAAATACCAATAACAGCATTACAGCCTTTGCCGTTTTCTTCAAAAAATTCTTTTATCCAATTTACGCAATCGTTTGTTACTTTTTTTGCATCAAACATATTTTTCACCTGTTTTCAATTAAATAATCAATTGCTTCTAAATACCCATCAAAACCTTTTCCTGTAATAGTTTTTTTGCATGCTGAACGGATATATGAAACCTGCCTGAAATCTTCCCTTTCTTCCACATTTGAAATATGAACTTCAACACAGGGAATGTTTACTGCTTTTACCGCATCTAATATAGCAACGCTTGTGTGGGTATATGCAGCGGGATTAATAACAATGCCATCAAACTTACCTCGGGCGTTTTGTATCATTTCAACAAGTTTGCCTTCATAATTGGTTTGCTTTATTGCAACACCAATTTTTTTTATTTTACAATGGTTTTTTATTAATTTTACAAGGTCATTATAGGTAGAATTACCGTAATGGTCAGGCTCGCGAACACCTAAAAGATTAAGGTTTGGTCCGTTTAAAACTAATATTTTCATAATTCCTCCATTAAATCATAAACAGCGATGGCGCACGCAGAAATTACAGGCGCTACCGCCCTTTGCACAATACAAGGATCGTGCCTGCCCTTAATTTTTAGCGTTACATTTTCGTTAGTTTTAAGATCAACCGACCGTTGCTCTTTATAAATAGACGGTGTAGGCTTCAAGGCAACGGTAAACACAAGTGGCATACCATTGGTCATTCCGCCTGTAACTCCGCCTGAATTATTAGTATATGTTTTTACTGTTTTATCAAAATAAAATTCATCATTATTCTGGCTTCCAAGCAATTCGCAAACATTAAATCCTATGCCAAATTCAACACCTTTAACGCCGGGGATTCCAAACACCGCGTTTGCGATATGCCCATCAATACCATCAAAAATACCATCCCCGATGCCAACGGGCAAGCCTGTGATTTTACACTCTATTTTTCCGCCAACAGAATCGCCTTTTTCCTTTGCCAAAAGTATCTCTTTTTGCATTTGCTCCCCTTGTTTATCGTTTATAACGGGGAATGTTTTTTTGTATATTTCTTCACTTTTTTGATTAAGACTGTCAAAATCATCGTCATTTACGCCATGAATTGACAAAATATGCCCGTCAAAATTTATGCCTTTGTTTTCTAGCATCTGCAAAAACACGCCTCCTGCAATGCAAAGAGCCGCTGTTAATCTACCTGAATATTTTCCGCCACCAGAAAAAATTTTGCCGTATTTTACAAAAGACGGATAATCTGCATGGCTTGGGCGTGGAACGGTTTTTTCGTAATCTGAAGAACGAGTATTGGTGTTATAGATAACTGCTTTAAAAATTGAACCGTCCGTAATAAAATCTTTATCAAGCCCTGAAAGAACTATTACCTTATCTTCTTCTTTTCGTGCAGTTGAAATTTCATTATTTCCGGGTTTTCTTAAATCAACAAACTGTTGTAATTTATTAAGGTCGATTTTATGACCTTTTTTTAAGTTTTCAATGGTTACGCCTATAAAATCACCGTGTGATTCACCAAATATATCGACTTTTATATTTTTGCCAAAGGTAGACATATTTTACCTCTTTCTTAAAATATCCCCTTCTTCTAAATTAAAGGGACAATCCATAGTAACTAATTCCTGTGGGTGCGGCGCCGTATCCACTTTTTCGTTGTTGCTGTTATATAAATTTTTTACTTCAAAATTTAAACCGATACTTTTAGTCGAAATAACTTCAAAAACATCGCCTTCTTTAAAATAATTGCGTTGTTCTATTGTTAATTTACCGTTTTCACATTTTTTTACTATTCCTGCAAAAACTTTGTCCTGTTTATACGCCATATCATCATCAGGCATATATCTTTCTAATTCGCCAAAGTAAAATCCGCTTGAATACGGGCGGTGGCTTACTGCATCAAGTTCTTTACTTAAAAGTTCTGTTGGCGCTGTTTTATCAATCGCGTGACGGTATGCATTTACTACCGTTGCAACATAGTAAGGCGATTTCATTCTGCCTTCAATTTTAAAGGAAGTTACCCCTGCATCTATTAATTCATCAAGAAAATCGATGCATTTCATATCTCGGGAAGACAAAAGCGTTGTTCCTTTTTCTCCTTCTTCTATAGGAAAAAACTCGTTTGGTCTTGTTTGCTCAACAAGGTGATAACGCCAGCGGCAAGGCTGAGTACATTCGCCCCTGTTTCCGCTTCTGTTTGTTAAGTAAGTGCTTATAAAACATCTGCCTGAATAAGCCATACACATAGCGCCGTGAACAAATGCTTCGATTTCCAAATCTGCAGGAATTATTTTAGAAAAATTCTTGATTTCTTCCAAATTCATTTCCCTTGCAATCACGATTCTTTTAACGCCCAAATCATAATAAACCTTTGCCGCAAAGGCATTCTGGCAGTTTGCCTGGGTGGATACATGAATTTCTAAATCAGGTACCTGACTCCTTAAAACGCTGATAACACCAAGGTCAGAAACTATAACAGCATCAACATTAATGTCTTTTAATTTTCTGCCATATTCAACAATTTCTTTAAATTCCTGATCCTTTGCAAAAGAATTTACCGTAACATACAGTTTTTTGTTTAAAGAATGGGCGTATTTTACTGCTTCAGCAATATCTTCTATTGTAAAACCCGTTACTTTTGACCTTAACTGCATAAATGGTCCGCCAATATAAACGGCATCAGCGCCAAACTTAAATGCAGTTTTTAAACATTCCATATCACCTGCAGGTGCAAGTAATTCTAATTTTTTCATTTTTATCTCCTATTTAAGGTTCTTAAAGTACAGCCCTTTGGTTCTTATAAAGTCAGGGGCAGAATTTTGTTGTGAAAGTTCGTAAATTTCCTTAACCATCTGTGGTGATTCCAAAGTAAAATATAAAAGGTTAAAATCGCTTTTTATATCTTCATCAAACACGCAAAGAGGAACGGAATTTAAAAGGGTTGTGTACTTTTTATCGTTACATAAAAGTGCAAACTCTATGTTCATTCTATCTTTAATTAAAGAAATTCCGTTACAATTTTTACAATTTTTTTGTGTTTTGTTGGGGCAAGCGCGCATCCGCATTAACGGAAGGTAACCGTAAGTTATATGCCCAACAGGAACAGGGTTAGAAAGTTCCAAAATACCCTTTTTGCTGCTTTCAAAGGTGGCAATTATCCCCTTAACACCTATATCATTTAAGGCAAAAACCGACAAAGAGTTTAATACATTCATTCCCCAGGAACAAATTATATTAAAACCATGCTCTTTTGCATAATATATTCCGCTTATGTTATCTACAGAAACGGTTTTTAACCCAAATCCCTTTAATATGGCTAGTTTTTCGTGAACCTTTTCTTCATCAAATGGAAATATTAAAGATGGTATTTCACCAATTACATTATTGTATTTTGATAAAATTTCCTGTGTAATGTGCTCAATAGGTATAATTATGGGTGTATCATTTTGAATAAATTTAAGTTGTTCTTTGTTTGCAACCCTGATAACTGTTTTTTGCTCTCTTTTTGTTTTAAAATGTTCTTCTTTTAAGGGTAAAACTGTATGTTCTTTTCTGTATATTCTTGCTTTTGAAAGTTTTTCCAATGCTTCTCGCCTTAAAGCATTAAGTTCTGATAAGGGATAAGAAAGCCCTTTTTCAACAAAAACTTCATTTTCGTTTATATAATAAGGTGTTCCACCTGTTTTTGAAAGTTGTTTTAAAACATCTTCTTTTCCTGTTTCCCTGTTAATTGCTTTTACAGGTTTTTGCCCTGTAACAGCAACCGCGTTTATTCCATCATTATATGTAACGGTGGCTTCTTCCCCATCTTTTATAATTGCTTTTAATGTTACAGGCACTCTTTGTTGAGGATTTTTATAAACGGAAAGACTTTTTAAAACTTTTTCTGTGTTTTCAACATCTTCCTTTTTGCGATAGCCAAACATATCACTATCGCGATTACCTAAAATATAGCCATCGGTAAAACCTGAACGGGAAAACACATTTTTTAATGTTTCAAGATCGGGTTTTTCACCATTTAACGCTTGTTTGCATGCTTTAACAGAAGCGTAAACGTATTCAGGGCGCTTCATTCTGCCTTCAATTTTAAAACTGGTTACACCTATTTCCTTAAGTCTTTTAATATAAGGTATATGGCACATATCCTTTAAAGAAAGTGCGTGGTCGCGGTTATTAAGGGTAAAATCAAGACGGCAAGGTTGTGCGCACAAACCACGGTTACCGCTTCTTTGCCCTAAGATTGAAGAAAGATAGCAACCGCCTGAAATTGACATACATAACGCGCCGTGGATAAATACTTCAATTTCTATATCAGTTTCTTTGCAGATTTTTTCAATTTCTTTCTCGCTTAATTCGCGGGAAAGTACAACGCGAGAAAACCCAAGACTTTTTAATATTTTTGCACCGGCAACATTATGCACCGTAAGTTGTGTTGAAGCGTGCATAATTAAATCAGGAAAACTTTCCTTAATTATTCTTGCAACGCCAAGATCCTGTACAATTACTGCATCAATATTGACTTTTGCAAGATCCGTTAATACCGAATAAATTTTTTCGATTTCAGTATCTTTAATTAAAGTGTTTACCGTTGCATGCACTTTAACTCCGTTTTCATGAGCATAATCAACCGCTTTTTTCAATTCATCGAATGTAAAGTTTTTAGCGTTTCTTCTTGCGTTAAAATCGCCGTATCCAAGATAAACCGCATCAGCGCCTGCATTTACTGCTGCCTGCAACTGTTCAAAAGCGCCACTTGGGGCAAGAATTTCACACATATTCAATTTATGCCCCCCGTTAACATCATAATCGATAACATTATACCACAAACCGTTTTTTTTGAAAATAAAAAAGTTCAAAAAAACAGTTGACATACTTAATAAAATGCGGTATTATAAGCACATCAACATCGCTTTAGCATAATAAAGCGGTAAAACAAAAGGAGATTTTATTATGAAAAAGATACTTATTTTAGCACTTGCAGTTGTTTTAGCTATCTGCGGCTTTGCAGGCTGCAACCAGGAAGAAGAAGCGCTTGTTATCGTTGCTGAAAAGGAATCAGCAGGTGAAACAGTTGCAATGACCGCTGATGAATTTAAGGAATACTCCTACACCGCAGTTGACACACAGGCAAAAGCATTGATGGAAGTTTCATCCGGCACCGCAGATGCTGCTGTTATTGACTATGTTATGTCAATCGGTTCAATCGGTGAAGGCACAGATTACGAAAACCTTAAAGTTGAAGGCACAGGTTTTAACGAAGAAAACTACGGTATTGCTTTCAGAAAAGGTTCTGACGTTACTGCAAAAGTAAACGAAGCTATCAAAACTTTAAAAGATAACGGCAAACTTAAACAAATCGCTGATAAATATAAGCTTGGCGAAATCATTACTGCTGATTCAACTTTTGATGCATTTAAGCAAAGCGAAACTGATTCTGACTGGGAATACATCAAAAATAAGGGCGAACTTATTATCGGCATCACATACTTTGCACCCATGAACTACAAAGACGATAACGGTGAACTTATCGGTTTTGAAACAGAATTTGCAAAGGCTGTTTGCGCAGAACTTGGTATTAACGCTAAATTCCAAGAAATCAGCTGGGCTGCAAAAGAAACAGAACTTAATGCAAAGAACATCGACTGCATCTGGAACGGCATGACAATTACCGATGAAAGAGCTGAAGCTATGAGCATTTCTATTCCTTATATGCAGAACAAACAGGTTAAGGTAATTAAAGCTAACTAATTAGGAGATTAAAATGAATTTTCAACAAGTAACAATTGAGTTGCTTGCAGGCTTTTTAGAAAATTGCGAACTATTTATAAAAACATTGCTGTTTTCTATCCCCTTAGGTTTAATAATAACTTTGGGGTCAATGTCAAAATTCAAACCCTTAAAATACCTTGTAAAAACATTTGTCTGGATCATCAGGGGTACTCCCTTGATGCTCCAGCTTTTTGTTGTTTTTTACGTGCCGGGTCTTGTGTTTGATACGCCTATGCGCAACCGTATGCTTGCGGCAATTATAGCCTTTACAATAAATTATGCCTGCTATTTTTCAGAAATCTATCGCGGCGGTATTGAAAGCATTTCCCAGGGTCAATGGGAAGCAGGTAAGGTTTTAGGTTTAACAAGACCGCAGATATTTTTTAAAGTTATTCTTTTACAGGTGGTTAAACGTATCGTTCCGCCAATGTCAAACGAGATTATTACTCTTGTAAAAGATACATCCCTTGCCCGCGTTATCGCAGTTGCTGAAATTCTTATGGCGGCTGAACGCTTTACAGGTAAAGGTCTTATATGGCCCCTGTTCTACACAGGCGTGTTCTTCTTGCTGTTTAACGGTGTTTTAACCCTGTTATTCGGCTATCTTGAAAAAAAGTTAAATTATTTTAAAGGTTAATTTATGGAGATTTTAAAGGTTGAAAATCTTTCAAAATCCTTTTCTAAAAATCAGGTTTTGAAAGATATAAATTTTTCCCTTAATAAAGGCGAGGTTCTTACCATTATCGGTTCATCCGGTTCAGGTAAAACCACCCTTTTGCGTTGTCTTAATTTTTTAGAGCTTGCAGATAAGGGCGTTATTAAAATAGGTGATAAGGTTATTTTTGACGGTGAAAAGAAAAAAGAGCTTTCCGATAGCAAGCTTCGTGAAAACCGCTTGCATTTCGGGCTTGTTTTTCAGCAGTTTAATTTGTTCCCCCAATACACCGTTTTAAAAAATGTTGCCCTTGCCCCAACACTTTTAAAGCGTGGCAAGATTGAAGAAATTACAAAAAAGGCGGAAAAAATTATTGCAGAGGTTGGTTTAAACGATAAAAAAGACGCTTACCCTTGCACCCTTTCAGGTGGACAGCAACAGCGCGTTGCTATTGCCCGCGCGTTAGCGTTAGACCCTGATATTCTTTGCTTTGATGAACCTACAAGTGCACTGGACCCCGAATTAACAGGGGAGGTTTTAAAGGTTATCCGTTCACTTAAAGATAATGACTCAACAATGGTGGTTGTTACCCACGAAATGCAGTTTGCCCGCGAAGTTTCTGACCGCGTTATCTTTATGGCTAACGGGATTATTGAAGAAGTTGGCACCCCTGAAGAAATTTTTGATAATCCTAAATCAGAGCGTTTAAAGGCGTTTTTATCAAATTCACTTTAAAAATAATGTCGGTTTTGTGCCGGCATTTATTTTTTTAAAATTTTTTTAAAAAAAGTATTGACAAACAAATTTCACTTTGCTATAATAAATTTGTAATTAGAATAATTCTAAATCTAAAAGTGAGGTGGGTTAATGACAACGCAAAGGCAGATAATATTAGATACAGTTAAAAATTGCTATTGCCACCCTAACGCCACTGAAGTATACGATATAGTAAGGCAAGAGCATAGCATCTCACTTGCAACAGTATACAACAGTTTGAATTATTTATCTGAAAACGGATATATAATGCGCGTTGCCATTGCAGGCGAGCCTGACCGTTTTGACGGCAATATTTTTGAACATCAGCATGCTATATGTGACAGATGCGGTAAGGTTTTTGATGTTGAAGTTCACGGAATCAAAGAAGATTTACAAAAAAATTATGGCATAAAAATAACATCGTTTTCAATAAACTTACACTGTGTTTGCCCACACTGTGCAAAAGAAATTTAAAAAACAGGTATAAACCTGATAAAAAATGATTATTATAAATTTTAGGAGGATTTTAAAAATGGCAGAATTAAAAGGAACAAGAACTGAAGCTAATCTTCACGCAGCATTTGCAGGTGAATCACAGGCTCGCAACAAATACACATACTTTGCAAGCGTAGCTAAAAAGGAAGGTTTTGAGCAAATCGCAGCAATTTTCCAAGCTACAGCTGATAATGAAAAAGAACACGCAAAAATGTGGTTTAAGGAATTAGGCGCTCTTGGTGATACAGCCGCAAACCTTAAAGCAGCCGCAGAAGGCGAAAACTATGAATGGACAGATATGTACGCAACATTTGCAAAGGAAGCTGAAGAAGAAGGCTTTACCGCTATCGCAGCAAAATTCAGAATGGTTGCAGCTATTGAAAAGACCCACGAAGAAAGATATCTTAAGCTTTTAAACAACGTTGAAATGCAACAGGTATTTGAAAAGGCTGAAGAAACAATGTGGGAATGCCGTAACTGCGGTCACCTTGTAATCGGCAAAAAAGCTCCTAAGGTTTGCCCCGTTTGCGTTCATCCCCAGAGCTACTTTGAAATCAGAAAAGAAAATTACTAAAATTAGCAAAAAGCACCCAAATGATATGAACCCCAAAAGTTAGACACTTTTGGGGTTCACTTCATTTTGCGGTGCTTTTTTCTATCCTATCATTCCTGTAATAAAAATTTCTATACCAATAATTATTAAAATTAAGCCACCTAAAAGTGACGCTTTATTTTTTAATTTTGTGCCAAATTTTTTGCCGATAATTATACCCATAAAGCAAACCACAAAAGTAATTAATGCGATTATTAAAGCAGTTGCAAGCGCAGGAATAATGGTATGCGTTGCAATGGTAAAACCAACAGAAAGCGCATCAATACTTGTTGCAAGTGCCTGTATAAGCAACAAGCCGATTCCAAGAGGTTTAACCTCTTCTTCAGAGCATTTTTTATCAAAGGCTTCTATAAGCATTTTGCCACCGATAAACACTAAAAGAATCAATGCAATCCATGGAATAAACTTTTCAAACACCTTAAAATATTCAACTAAAGTGTGCACAAAAAGCCAACCAAGCATTGGCATAAAGCCTTGAAACACAGCAAAAAGACCGGCAACAAGGCACATTTTACTTGTTTTCATTTTGCTCTCGTTTAAGCCGTTGGCAAGTGAAACAGAAAATGCATCTGCCGCCAAGCCTGCGCCAAGCATAATTGCGGTAATATAAAACGCTAAATTCATCATAAAATTTTATCCTTTAAAGCATTCTGTTATTTTGTCGTGTTGCAGAACTTCTTCTGCGCCGCGCCATTCCGTTCTTTTGCCTTGCACGCACACGCATCACTTGTCTTTTTCTCAAAAGCAAAAAACCATAAACAAAACCCGCCAGAGCCACAAAAGAAAACAGGGGAATCAAAAAATATCTGCTTGTTAAAAATCCAAATGATACCCTTATTTTACCCTTTATTCCCAGTGAAACAAGATCTTTAGGGCTTTCAATTTCCGCATCAACCATGCGGGAAGCAAGGGCAGGGGCAGAATATATTACTTCGTTATCATAAACAAATTCAACTGTGCCCACCTGTTGTCCTGACTTCACAGGCGCGCTTACAACGGGATAACGGATGGAAACTGTGTTTTCATCAAAGGTGCGTATTTTTGTGCCTTCACTTTTTGAAAGAGTTATATATTTTGATTCTTCATGGTGCTGAAGATACAACTCTAACTGACCGTTGGATTCATCACCTAATGAAGCATTTTCAAGATCAACCACTATTTTTTTAGTAGCAAATATCTCGTTAAGATTTAATGTATCAAAAGTTTTAATTCCATAATTTAATAGCGCACGCATATCGCTATCGCGCATAGTAGGGTCACAGTTAGCAACAACAGCCACCATTTTTCTGCCATCTTTTTCATAATATCCCGCAAGACAGTTGCCTGCAAGTTTAGTAAAGCCCGTTTTTATCCCTTTAAATCCTTCAAAATATTCGGCGCTGTTTTTATTGATCATATTGTTCGTGTTATAAACAGTTTGTTTTGTAGGCGCGTTCATATCACCCTTTGGATAAACGGTCATCGTATATTTAACACTTGAAAATATTTTTATAAGTTCTTCGTTTTCACAAAGCACTTGGCATAAAAGCGCAAGATCGTAGGGTGTGGTGTAGTGACCATCTTCATCAAAACCGTGAGCATTTTTAAAGGAAGACTTGTTCATACCAAGTTCCTTTGCCTTATCATTCATTAAAAGGGCAAAATTCTTTTCATTACCTGAAACAATATATGCAAGTGCTTTTGCGGCATCGTTACCTGATGGAAGCATCATACCGTAAAAAAGGTCGTGTATGCTTACTTTATCCCCGACGTTCAGATTAGCGCTTGATGAACCATCGGGCACTTCTATCATTTCTTTTGTTAAAGAAACGATTTCATTCTGCCTGTCCTTTGTTTGCTCCCAGGCAACAAGCAGCGTCATCATTTTCGTCATACTTGCAGGGCGGATAGCCACATCCATATATCTTTTATACAAAATTATATCTGTGTTAATATCTACCAGGATTGCTCCTTTTGCTGTAATGTTGAGGGATTGTCCTGTTGATAAATCATTATATGCATAGACGGGCATTGTAAGAACAAACAACGCTAACATCAGGCATATGAAATTTTTGAAGAATTTATTAAACATATCCTTGCTCCACAAAATTATTCACAATAAAGTATAATTTATCCTGCGATTTTTGTAAACCCTTTTTTAATATATTTAATATATTTATATCTAATATATTTGCATTTCTTTTTTAAAAGTGATATACTATTTGTAATATTAAATTGGAGAATTGTTACTTATGGACAGTGTTAATATTCTTGCCCCTGCAAAAATCAACTGGACCCTTGATATTTTATCTGTAGATGAACGGGGTTACCATTTACTTGATATGCTTATGCAACGCATCACTCTTTACGATACTATAAAAATAAAAACGGGTGGGGAAGGCATTAATCTTAAAACAAACCTTAAGTGGTTGCCTGTTGACGAACGAAACACCGCCTTTTTAAGCGCAAAACTCTTTTATGAAGCCACGGGCATAGATAAAGGTTGTGAAATTTTTATAAAAAAAGTTATTCCCTCAGGCGCAGGGTTGGCAGGCGGAAGCGCTGATGCCGCCGCTGTTTTAAAGGGTTTGAATTCCCTTTATGACTACCCTTTAAGCGATATGGAACTTTCTGATTTAGCCTTAAAAATTGGCGCCGATGTTCCTTTTATGTTAAAAGGCGGGCTTTATAGGGCGCAGGGAATAGGTGAAAAATTAACAAAATTGCGCGCCCCAAAGCAAATTCCATTACTTTTGATTATGCCTAAGCGCCAGACTGCTTCAACAAAAAAAGTTTATACTACCTATGATGAAATCGGCAGCAAACAAAAACCTGAAACGGATAAATTTCTTGATGCGCTTTATAATTTAAACTACGAAAATATGCGGTTGTTTGGCGGTAATGTTTTAACCGAAAGCGCAAACACCGTTGCGCCTAGCATAGACGATAATATTAAGAGATTGCAGGATGCAGGCGCAGAATTTGTTTCTATGACAGGTTCGGGAAGCGTTGTTTTTGGTGTTTTTAAATCTATTGAACAGGCAATGGAACAGCGAAAAAACTTTAACGATTGCTGGAGTTGTATTTGTCAGACAACACCCTCGGGCATTCGTTTTAAGGAGGAAGTATAATGTCATTTTTAGCAAAAACAGGCGTTTTGTTTGAAAACTTTTTAGGTATTTCCGGTTTTGATATTTATTGGTACGGTGTTTTAATTGCCTTTGGGTTTTTGCTTGCTTTTATAAACACTTCGTTTTTATGCAAAAAACGCGGATACCCAAGCGATTTAACCGTGGATATGCTTATTATCTGTATAATCGGCGCTATTGTTGGCGCAAGAACCTATTATGTTATTTTTCAGTGGAAGAGTTATTTTGTTCCCGGTGATATTATTGCAACTATAGGTAAAATCATTGACATTCGTCAAGGCGGGCTTGCTATTTACGGTGGTATAATCGGCTGTGTTATCGGGCTTTCTTTTTACGCCTGGCGCAAAAAATACAATTGGTTTTCGCTTTTAGATGTTTGTGCAGGTTCCCTTGCGTTAGGCCAGGCAATCGGCAGATGGGGCAACTTTTTTAATCAGGAAGCCCACGGGGCATTAGTTGAAAACACTTCGTTGCAATTTTTTCCTTATGCAGTTTATCTTGATTCGCCAAAGGGAACAGAGCCTGCAGGCTGGTATCAGGCAACCTTCTTTTATGAATCTTTGTGGTGCTTTTTAATCTTTGCAGTTTTATGTTTACTTTTCTTTAAACAAAAATATTATGGGCAGATTACCTTAACATATCTTGCCCTTTACGGTTTTGAACGGGGCATAGTTGAATGGCTGAGAACTGATCAGCTAACCATCGGAAGCGTGCCGGTTTCAGCAATACTTTCGATTGTACTTTGCATTTCAGCAACCATAACTTTATTAATTTTAGCAATAAAAAAATACAAACAAGAAATACCCTTTTATAATGATTAAAGAATATTAAAACTGCATATAACATTGCTGTTTCGACAAACAACAATCATTATAAAGACGGTTTAAAGGAGGAAAAAATAAATGCGTAACTTAACAATGATGACTGACCTTTATCAACTTACAATGATGAATGGCTACTTTAAACACGGTATGAAAGATAATATCGCAGTTTTTGATTTGTTTTTCCGCCCGCTTATGAATCACAGCGTTTACGCTATTATGGCAGGTTTGGAGCAAGCCATCGAATATGTTGAAAACTTGCATTTTTCTGAAGAAGATATTGATTATCTTCGTTCGCTAAACATTTTTGGTGAAGATTTTCTTGAGTATTTAAAGGATTTTAAATTCACAGGGGAAATTTATGCGGTTGAAGAAGGTACTCCTGTTTTTCCGCGTGAGCCGTTAATTCGCGTTAAAGCTCCTATTATGCAGGCTCAATTAATGGAAACTGCACTTTTAAATATTATTAACCACCAAACTTTAATCGCAACAAAGGCTTCTAAAGTTGTTACTGCCGCAGAAGGCAAGCGTGTTTTAGAGTTTGGTTTAAGGCGCGCACAAGGCCCCGATGCCGGCATTTACGGTGCTCGCGCTGCTATGGTTGGCGGTTGCGATGGCACAAGCAATGTGCTTACGGGCCAGCTTTTTGATGTTTCTGTAGGTGGAACTCATGCACACTCATGGGTTATGTCATTCCCTGACGAATTATCTGCCTTCAGAGCATATGCCGATATGTACCCAAGCGGCTGTCTGTTGCTTGTTGATACTTACAACACCTTAAAAAGCGGTGTTCCGAATGCCATTACAGTGTTTAAGGAATTAAGGGAAAAAGGTTACGAGCCTGTTGGTATTCGCCTTGATTCAGGTGACCTTGCATACCTTTCAAAAAAAGCAAGAAAAATGCTTGATGAAGCAGGTTTTGAAAACGCAAAAATATTCGCTTCAGGCGATTTAGATGAAAAAGTTATCTGGGATCTTAAAATGCAAGGTGCAAAACTTGATGTTTACGGCGTTGGTACAAAGTTAATTACAAGTGACGATATGCCCGCTTTAGGCGGTGTTTACAAACTTGCTGCCGAAATCGTAAATGGGGAAATGATTCCTAAAATTAAGGTAAGTGAGAACCCAATTAAAGTTACAAACCCAGGCTATAAGCAGGTTTATCGCTTAATTTCAAAAGAAGATAATAAGGCTTATGCCGATTTAATTACTTTAGATGAGGAAGTTATTGACCAAACACAACCTTTAACCATCTTTGACCCTGTTGACACATGGAAAAAGATGACCATAGAAAACTTTTATGCTGTTCCACTTTTAAAACCAATTTTTATTGACGGTAAAAAAGTTTATGAATCCCCAAGCATTAAAGATATTCAAAAAAATTACTTTGCACAAATGGATATTTTATGGGATGAATACAAGCGCTTAACAAGACCCCATGTTTATAAGGTTGACCTTTCACAAAAATTGTATGATTTAAAACGCACACTTCTTGAAAACGCATCAAAAGGAGATATAAAATGAGTTTAAAAGCATTTATGGGTAAATACAAAAAAAGGGATGTTGACGCATTTATTGACGAAATAACTGCACGCCATCAGGATGAAATCGCTTCTTTACAACAGGCAATAAATTCCCTTAAGGAAGAAAACGCTGCTTTAAAAGAAGAAAACGAAAACCATAAGAAAAATGAAAGCGTTATTTCACAAGTAATGCTTGATGCCACAAAAAAGGCGCAGGAAATTGAAGAAGATTACCGCAGGCGCGCTGATGAATCTGATGCCGCTTGCCAAAGATTACACGATGAATGGGTTATGGGCATGCAATCAGCAACCGCAAATCTTCAGAAATTAAGGGAAGAAGCAAAAAGTATTCTGGAAAATATTGACGGTCAGTTTTCATCACTTTGTTCATGGGCTGACGGTCGTCTTGATTCCCTTAAAAACGCATCTTTGCCTTCTGCAAAAGAAGAAGAAAGTATTGAATCCCAGATTTTAAAGGGCGCAGATACTGATTTAGGTGAAATTTGCAAAGAAATGGGCTTAAGTGATGAAGAATCCCAAACCAATACTGATGCACAGAACTAAAGCATTTATTTCTACTGTTGCAGGAATTCTTACTGTAATTTTTGTTGTTTTAGGCGTTTTGATTTTTCAACATTTCACTCGGGTAGGATTCAGAAGCACCGGTGAACATCCTCTTGCCAACAAATTACATGAGGAAATAGAGATTCTGCCGTATTTAAAAGATGGCAATATGTACTATTATTGTAACGGAAATAGTTCTTTAATTGCCGAAGACGTCTATGATTCTTTAGCCGACGACCCTGTTTTTACTGCAGACTACGCAATAGATAAAGATTCAGGAAAGATGCTTTACACAAAAAACGGTGTTCTTTACTTGTTTGACGGTAATAACACTATAAAAATTGCAGAAAATGTCACTTCCTGGCGCACAGCACAGGGATTGAATGTGATTTCCTTTACTACGCCGTGGCACAACAGCAAAGATAAAGGCGTTTTGTTTTTATATTTAAACGGAACTGTAAGCGCGGTTGATACAGGCGTAACCAACGCAACAGTGAAATTTTCACAAAGCGGTAACTGTCTTTTTTATGAAAAAGAAAATCAATATCCTAAAATTCGTACCCAACTTTATAGGTTTGATTTATCAGGAACAAAAGACCTTGTGCATGGCAGTTCATACCCGTTAATGTGGGTTAATGATGACGGAACACAAATTGTAACAGGGGAAAATATCGATGATGGGCTTTATTCGTATCGTGTTTTCTCAAAAAACCTCAAAAAGCAAAAGTCCTTTGACAATGTATATTTTTCAGAAGTAACCGATGATAAAAGTATCCTGTATATGTTATACGACTATGATTATGACCTTCGCAAAGGAACTTTGGCCGCAGTTGACCTTTACACCTTAAAAACTAAAGAAATTGCAAAAAATGTAAGTTTCTTTAATGTTTCTGCAGTAACTGACGCATCAAAAGGCGTGCTTTACAGTGTGTTGACTGACGAAGAAAATCAGTACTATTCAATTTATTACGGAAGCATCGCAGGCAAAAGCACCCGTTTAATACATAACACTACAGAAGATAGCCTTTATAATGTTGCAATTAACAGCAATAAAATGGAAGGTTATGTGCTTTCTTTAGGCGCAACAAAGATTAATGGCGGAATTTATAGTATCAAATGGGATAAAAACGGCCTTATAACCAATCGCATCGATTCGGGCAATGTGGACAGCCTTATTTACTATGAAGAAAGCCACAGTATAACATACATCAAAAACGCTTCTGAAGGTGTTGCAGAGTTGTATTTTACTGACTTTTCGGGCAATATCCGTTTGTTAACCGACCTTTGCGGCGTAACGTATTCAAGTACAAGCCAAACACATAGCAGTTCCTCCGTTTTATCAAAAAACACCCGTGATTTTATGTTTTTCAGGAATATCAAAACAGGCAAAACAACTGTTGATACAAGCGGAACGCTTTTTGTTAATGAAAATAAAATTGACGAGAATGTTTCTTCAGGTTATATGGAGGCTCCCATTACTGATGCGAGCTTTTCTGCCATATATTATTTGAAAAAATCTGAAGATAAAATGGATCTTTTCATGTTTAACGGCACCGACACAACATTAATAGATACCGATGTACAAGGTATTGTTCAGCTTAACTAAAAGGATGTGATTTTATGGCGCGCTGTTCAGGGCAAAAACTTAAACTTTTATATTTGCTTGATATTTTTAAAAAACATACCGATAAAGATACCTTTATTACAATGGAGCAGATTCTTGCTTTGCTTGAAAAACATAATATTTTTGCAGAACGCAAAAGCATTTATGAAGATATTTCTGCCCTTAAAGAGTTTGGTTTAGATATTGAACTTGTAAGAAACAAAGGCTATCATTTAGTTTCACGCACTTTTGAAACAAGCGAACTTAAACTTCTTGTTGATGCGGTCCAGGCTTCAAAATTTATTACAGAAAAAAAGAGCAACGAACTTATTAAAAAACTTGAAAGTTTAACAAGCAAAAATAATGCAAGTGAACTTCAACATTCAGTAATTATGCGCGAACGAATCAAAACTATGAACGAAAGCGTGTTTTTAACTGTTGATAAAATTCAGCTTGCAATGGGCAAAAACAAAAAGTTAAGTTTTAAGTATTTTGACTGGGATGTTCGTAAAAATAAAGTTTATAAAAAAGACGGGAAAAGTTATGTTGTAAGTCCACAGGCTTTAACTTGGGACGACGAAAACTATTACCTTCTTGCCTTTGATGAAGATGCAAAAATCCTTAAGCATTTCCGCGTTGATAAAATGACAGCGTTATTTATTCTTGAACAAAAGCGTTCCATTGATACCACCGTCCGATTTGATACTGCCGAATACTCGAAAAAAATGTTTGGTATGTATGGCGGTGTTACAAAAAAAGTAAAATTGAGATGTAATAATTCCCTTGCAGGCGTATTTATTGACCGCTTTGGTCTAAATTCAATAATCACACCTTTGGAAGATAGCTTTGAAATTATAGTTGAAGCTGCCATAAGCCCCGTATTTTTATCATGGCTTATGCAATTTGGCGATAAAATAACCGTTTTAAGCCCCGAAAGCGTTAAAAAGGACCTTATAAATTTAGCAGAAAAAGTTATTAATTCAAATTCATAAATAATTTTTGCAAAACTTATTTAAAGTCCGTAAAATAGTACTTTGTTTGTTGTACAATTTACTTGTAAAAACAAAAGGAGGTGCTTTTTATGGGCGCATTAATCGTTATTATGCTTTGGCTTGGTATAAATATCGCAATAGAACTTTTAGGTGGGGAAAAACCCCGTTCTAAAAAAACCTCTTGCAAAAAACAGGTTGTTGCACCTGTTGGTCGCAATTATGATTTTGACCTTTTTAGCGATATTGAGGATTCTGCCTCACCTTACCTAAGAAAAAGCGCTTGAAAATCCGCCTGAACAGGCGGATTTTTTGCTACAAAAAACGTGTTGACACGAAAGGTCTAATGTGTTAGAATGAATTAACAGAATTTAGGCTGCGAGGGAGAAATTTATGAAAAAGTTTTTTGCAACACTGATAATATTATCAATTTTTTGCAGCGTGTTTACAGGTGTGGTTTTTGATATAAAAGCAAAGGCTTTAACGGAAGGCCTTTTCACCTATACCGTTGCTGACGGTAAAGCTACCCTTACGGAAGTTGCTTCTTCTGCCACCAGCCCTCTTACAATTCCCGCAACCCTTGGCGGATACCCTGTAACAACCATTGGCGAATCTGCTTTTCGGCAAAGCCACGCATCAATAATAATTTTATCTGAAGGAATTTTAAAACTTGATCCCCAAGCTTTTCAAGGAACTCATTTACGGAGTGTAACATTGCCTGATTCACTTAAAGAAATTGGTGCGGCAGCCTTTTGGGATTCAGGACTGCAATATATTAACATTCCACCTAACGTTACAACTATTGAGAGAAATGCTTTTGCACACACTAATATTTCTTCCATTGTGATTCCCGATTCTACAAAAAATTTAGGCACAGGGATTTTTTCAAATTGTGAAAGCCTGCGAAGCGTAACCTTTGGAAAGGGTGTTACTGAAATCCCTGACAGCACATTTTCCTCGTGCACTAAGTTAAATACGATAGAATTCGGCGCAAATATTACAAAGATTGGCGATTACGCCTTTTCAAACTGTCGTTTTGCAAACATAACAATACCCGAAAGCGTTAAAGAAATAGGCGAAGGTGCTTTTTCTTCTTGTATTAACCTTAAAAGTATTCATTTGCCCGACGGAATAACCGTATTAGACTACGCTACTTTTAAAGGTTGTGACCAGCTTAAAGATATAAAACTTCCTGCAAATCTAAAAATCATAAGTACTTATTGCTTTGAAAATTGCGATTCTCTTAAGGATTTCGTTATTCCTGACACGGTAACGGCTGTTGGCGCAAGTGCTTTTAGATCCTGCGATATTTTGGAAAGTTTAACAATAGGCAGAGGTGTAACACAAATCGATCTTGGATCCTGTTATGATTGTCCTGAACTTAAGCGAATAAATGCATACAGTATTGAACAGCTTTGTAAAATATCATATCACGATGAAGGATGTAATCCGCTGTATTATGTGCATAACTTGTATGTTAACGGTAAAAAGATAACTGCGCTTGAAATTCCTGAAGGCGTAACTTCAATTTCACCGTATGCTTTTGCCGGCGGGAATTTTACAAGCGTAAAAATACCTTCAACGGTAACAAAAATAGACATATGCGCTTTTTATGACTGTACCAAATTAACAAGCTTAACAATTCCAAAAAGCGTAAAAACTATTGCACGCGAAGCATTTTATAATTGTTCTTCAATTACTGCCGTAACTTTAGATAGAGCCACAACAAAAATAGGTGAATACGCTTTTTTAAAATGCGATAAAATAGAAAACGTTTATTATACGGGCAATAAAACCGACAGGGATAATATTGATGATGACGGAGGAAACCGTTCGCTTTTTAATAAAAAATGGCACTACAATATTTGCAACAACAATCACACTTTTGATAGTTATGTGATGATGGACAATACGGAACACTTTGGTTATTGCACAGTTTGCCCTTATACCCTCGTTGAAGCACATACTTGGGATAACGGAGTTATAACTAAAAATCCTACCAGCAAGGCACAAGGCGAAAAAACATTTACCTGCACCGCTTGCAAGGCAAAGAAAACTGAACCTGTTGCTGTTTTAGGCAGTACACCAACCGCTACAACAAACACACCACCATTAAACACAACAGACGCGCCCGATAACACTTTTACGCCTGACCTTGATACAACAAACAGCGCAACAAACACAATAGATGCACCACAATCTACCCAAACACCAACCACAACCCCGCAAACGACACCAACAACACAACTTCCTAAAAAGGAAACCACAGATTCAGCAATAATAATTGTTGGCGTTGTTACAACAGTTCTTGCTGTTGCAGGTATTCTGACCGCAGTTATTGTAAAAAAGAAGAAATTTTAATTTTTTAAGCAGATACTTTTTTGTATCTGCTTTTTTTATTTTTATTGTGGCATAATATTAAATATTGTGGTAAAATATATTTATTAAATAAAATGGGGAAGGATTGCCAAATGGATAAGTTTAATTTAGTATCAAAATTCAAGCCAACAGGCGATCAGCCCAAGGCCATAAACACTCTTGTTGAAGGCTTAAACGACGGTCTTGATTCACAGGTGCTTTTAGGTGTAACAGGTTCAGGTAAAACCTTTACAATGGCAAACATTATCGCTAAAGTAAACCGCCCCACCCTTGTTTTAGCCCACAACAAAACTCTTGCGGCTCAGCTTTACTCTGAATTCAAAGAGTTTTTTCCTGAAAACGCCGTTGAGTATTTTGTTTCCTTTTACGACTACTATCAGCCTGAGGCTTATATTCCCCAAACCGACACTTATATTGAAAAGGATTCTTCCATAAACGAAGAAATTGAAAAACTGCGCCACAGTGCTACCTGTTCTTTGCAGGAAAGGCGCGATGTTATTGTTGTTGCGTCCGTTTCATCAATTTACGGGTTAGGCGATCCTAAGGCGTATAGCGAAATGGCAGTTTCTTTGCGCCCTAATATGCAGATTGAAAGAAATGAGCTTTTAAAATGCCTTGTTGCCCTTCAATATGAACGGAACGACACAGATTTTGCCCGCGGTACTTTTAGGGTTCGTGGCGACGTTGTTGAAATTATCACCGCCCAGCGTTCAGACAAGGCTGTTCGTGTTGAATTTTTCGGTGATGAAATTGATAAAATTTCTGAAATCGAGGTTGTTACAGGCAGAACTCTTGCTTCTTTAAAGCACGCGGCAATATTTCCTAACACCCACTATGCCGCAGATAATCAACAGATTATAAACGCCATAAAGCAGATAGAAATTGACCTTGAAAAGCGCCTTGTTGAGTTTGATAAAATGAACAAGCCATTAGAAAAGGAGCGCCTTGAACAGCGAACACGCTACGATATTGAGATGCTTCAGGAAATCGGCTATTGTTCAGGCATTGAAAACTATTCCCGATATCTTGATGGGCGTAAAGAAGGTCAACGCCCCTACACGCTTTTAGATTATTTTCCTGATGATTTTTTAACTATAATTGATGAATCACATGTTACTATTCCGCAGCTTCGCGCTATGTATGCAGGGGACCGTTCAAGAAAAGAAATGCTTGTAAACTTTGGGTTCCGCTTGCCTGCGGCTTTTGATAACCGCCCGTTAAAATTTGAAGAAACCCAGAATCTTTTAGGGCAAAAAATTTTTGTTTCCGCTACCCCCGCCGATTTTGAACTTGAACTTGCCGGTGGGCAAATTGCCGAACAGATTATTCGCCCAACAGGGCTTTTAGACCCTGAAATTCAGGTTAAACCCACAAAACATCAGATAGATGATTTGATTGAAGAAATTGAAAAAACCACTAAAAAAGGTTATCGCACACTTGTTACCACTTTAACAAAACGCATGGCAGAGATGCTTACTTCTTACCTAAAGGATGCAGGGTTAAAGGTTGAATATATGCATTCTGAAATCCACACCCTTGACCGCGTTGAGATTTTACGAAATCTTCGCCTTAACAAGTTTGATGTACTTGTTGGCATAAACCTGCTGCGCGAAGGTCTTGACCTGCCCGAAGTTGCCTTAATAGCCATTTTAGATGCTGATAAGGAAGGTTTTTTGCGTTCACAGCGTTCTTTAATACAGACCATCGGCAGAGGCGCGCGAAACGCTGAAGGCAGAGTAATTATGTATGCCGATAATATGACTGATTCAATGAAAGCGGCAATAGAGGAAACAAGGCGCAGAAGAAAAATTCAAGATGAATACAACAAAAAGCATGGCATTATTCCTAAAACAATTATTAAACCTATTGCGGATTTAATTGAAATTACAGGCAAAACTAAAGAAGAAATTAAAGCACAAGGCGATATAAAAGAGCAGATTCGCTTTTTGGAAGAAGAAATGCTTCGCCTTGCTAAAAACCTTGAGTTTGAAAAAGCAGCAAAAATAAGAGATACACTAAAAGTTCTTTACGGAGAAAATGAATGAACGATAAAATTATAATTAAAGGCGCAAAAACCCACAATTTAAAAAATGTAAGCCTTGAAATTCCACGCAACAAACTTGTTGTTTTTACAGGGCTTTCAGGCTCAGGCAAAAGTTCATTGGCTTTTGATACGCTTTACGCTGAAGGTCAGCGCAGATATGTTGAAAGCCTTTCTTCCTATGCCCGTCAGTTTTTAGGGCAAATGGAAAAGCCTGATGTTGAATCTATTGAAGGGCTTTCCCCTGCAATAAGTATTGATCAGAAAACCACCAACAATAATCCCCGTTCTACCGTTGGTACAGTTACCGAAATTCACGATTATCTCCGTCTGTTGTACGCGCGCATCGGCGTAGCGCACTGCCCTAAATGTCATAAGGAAATTAACAAGCAGTCTGTTGACCAGATGGTTGAAGCTGTTTTTAAAATGCCCGAAGGCACAAAGATTTTAGTGCTTGCCCCTGTTATCCGCGGTAAAAAAGGCGAACATGTTAAAATTTTTGAAGACGCCCTTAAAAATGGATATATCCGTGCAAAAGTTGATGGCGAAATTATAGAGTTAGGCGAAGATATCCGTTTGGAAAAAAATATTAAACACAATATTTCAGTTGTGGTTGACCGCTTGATTGTCCGTGAAGATATCCGTTCACGGCTTACTGATTCCATCGAAAGCGCATTAAAGCTTGCAAACGGATTAATGATAATTGACCGCCTGGATTTAAACGAAGAAACCCTTTTTAGCGAAAACTATGCTTGCCCTGATTGTAATATTAACATTGAAGCATTAGAACCAAGGCTGTTCTCCTTTAACTCGCCATTTGGCGCTTGTCCTGAATGTACAGGGCTTGGGGCAACTATGCGTGTTGCACCTCATTTAATTATTCAGGATGAAAATCTTTCAATAAACCAAGGCGCAATAAAGGTTTCTGGCTGGTTTATTACCGGCACGGATACCATGAATCATATGTATTATGAAGGTCTTTCAAATCATTACGGATTTTCTTTAGACATTCCCTTTAAAGATTTAGATAAAAAATATCAGGATATTATTCTTTACGGAACAAATGGGGAAGAAGTAGAATTTAACATCACCACAAGCCGTCATTCAAGGCGTTTCAAGCAAGCCTTTGAAGGCATTATTCCGCAGATAGAAAGGCGTTTTCGCGATACGCAAAGCGAAGGCGTTAAGCGTGACCTTGCCCAATATATGACCCAAAGCCTGTGTGTTGCCTGTTCTGGCAAGCGTTACCGCCCCGAAGCCTTGGCTGTTACTGTAAACGGCAAAAATATTCACGAATTATCTGAACTTTCCATTAAAGATGCACGCGTATTTTTACAAACACTTATTTTAAGCAAAAAGGACGAACTTATTGCTTTGCGCATTTTAAAGGAAATCAATACGCGCCTTGCCTTTTTAGAAAATGTTGGGCTTGATTATCTTACCCTTTCCCGTAGCGCTTCCACCCTTTCAGGCGGTGAAGCACAACGAATCCGCCTTGCAACGCAAATTGGCGCAGGGCTTATGGGTGTTTTGTATATTTTAGATGAGCCAAGCATTGGCTTACACCAAAGAGATAACGAAAAACTCCTTAATTCCTTGAAAGGATTAAGGGATCTTGGCAACACATTAATTGTTGTTGAGCACGATGAAGATACTATCCACCAAGCAGATTTTGTTGTTGATATTGGAAAATATGCAGGTGAAAAAGGCGGAAATATAGTTTGCACAGGCACCCCTGAACAAATTATGGCTTGCCCTGATTCTATTACCGGCGCGTATTTATCAGGCAAAGAAAAAATAGATATTCCAACTATCAGAAGAACCCCAAGCGGATTTATTACAGTTAAAAATGCCCGCGCCAACAACTTAAAAAATGTTACCGTTGATTTTCCTTTAGGCGTACTTTGCGCTGTAACGGGAGTTTCAGGTTCAGGTAAAAGTTCGTTGGTTAATGAAGTTTTGTACACCACTTTAGCAAAAAAACTTAACCGCGCGCATTTTCCCGATGCAAAATGCGATGATGTTCTGGGGTTAGAGCAACTTGATAAAGTAATTGTTATTGACCAAAGCCCCATTGGAAGAACACCCCGTTCAAACCCTGCCACTTATACAGGCGTGTTTGACCATATCCGCAATCTTTTTGCGCAAACTCAGGATGCAAAAATGCGCGGTTATAACAGCGGAAGATTTTCTTTTAATGTAAAGGGCGGAAGATGTGAATCCTGTCAGGGTGATGGTATTATTAAAATTGCCATGCATTTTATGCCCGATATTTATGTTCCTTGCGAAGTTTGCAACGGTCAAAGATATTCCAAGGAAACTTTAGAAGTTCGCTATAAAGGTAAAAACATTTATGATGTTTTAAATATGACAGTTGAAGAAGCCTTGCAATTTTTTGAAAATTTACCGCAGATTCAGCGAAAAATTCAACTTTTATATGATGTTGGCTTAGGATATATTAAATTAGGTCAGCCTTCCACAATGCTCTCAGGCGGTGAAGCGCAAAGGGTTAAACTTGCAACGGAACTTTCAAAACGGCCAACAGGCAAAACAGTTTATATTTTAGATGAGCCTACAACAGGGCTTCATACCCACGATGTTAAACAGCTTATTGGTATTTTGGATCGCTTAACCAAAGGCGGTAATTCCGTTATTGTAATCGAGCATAATCTTGATGTTATTAAGGTTGCCGATTATATTATTGATATGGGTCCTGAAGGCGGAGACATGGGCGGAACGGTTATTGCAAAAGGTACGCCTGAAGAAATTGCAAAAAATTCAAAAAGTTATACAGGTAAATTTATTAAGAAGGTGCTTGAAAAATGAAAACAAGATTTATATTTGTCCGTCACGGGCAAAGCACAGGCAATTTGTCCAAGCGTTTTGCAGGGCAAATAGATGTTAAATTAACTGAAACAGGTATAAAACAAGGAAAATGCACAGGAGAATATCTTAAAAACAAAAAAATAGATTTCTTTTATTCAAGCACTCTTTCACGGGCTTATGATACCGCTTGCTATTGTGCCGAATTCCACAACAAGCCTGTTAATAAAATTGACGATTTAAAAGAAATAAACGGCGGGTATTGGGAAGATCTTACTTATCCTCAGATCAAAGAAACTTATCCGCAAAATTACAACAACTGGGTTACAAATATCGGAATTGCCCATTGTGATGGCGGTGAAAGTGTTGAAGATGTTATGAACCGCGTATATAATGCAACAAAAGTTCTTGCAGAGAAACACAAGGGCAAAACCGTTTTAATCGGTACGCACGGAATGGCTTTAAGGGCGTTTATATTAAAAGTTCTGAATCTGCCTTTAGAAAAAATGCAAACAGATCTTTTATGGGTTTCAAACGCCTCTGTTACATATGTTGATTACGAAAACGGTGAGTTTAATTTGCTTGAATACGGTTACGATGCCCACCTTGAAAAAGTAGGCTTAAAAACTGAATTAAAATCAAAAGCAGAAGATTAAAAACGAGAACAAAATGTTCTCGTTTTTTATAATTATTTAGTTTGTTTTCACTTAATTAAACCTCTGCTCTCCTTTTCAATAAAGTTTTTACTTTTTCAAAATATCGTGCTAAAAAGCGCCTTGCACTCAATATGTAGTGTAAATTTTTCCATAAAAGTTAAAATTTTTTCAACAAAATTCAATAAATTTTTCTAATAATACTTGATATTTTAATTCATATATGTTATTATGTATGTGTATAATTTTAAATAACTTTTTCGGAGGTTTTATATTATGGCAGTATCTAATAAATACGCACGCAGAAGAAGAAACGCTGTTCTTGCAGCAATTGTAATGGCTCTTGTTTTTATTATCATTATCGTTGTAATTGTTTCTTCCCTTGCAAATAAAGGCGGAAAAACAAACACACCTACTCCCACACCTACAATTAACAATTTTTTCCCCACATTACCGCCGGCTTCACCAACTTTTGATCTTTCTACACCTGATGGAAGCAACGATCTTGCAACACCTACCCCTGATTTAAGCGCAGGCACCATTATGTATGTTACAGGTTCAACCGTTAATGTGCGCGCTGAAGCAAGTACTGATTCAGATAAAATTACTTCTCTTACAAAGGGTACTTCTGTTACCGCTTATGAAGTTTCAAACGGTTTTTATGAAGTAAAACTTTCTGACGGTAAAAAAGGTTATATTTCAGATAAATACTTATCAACCGAAGACCCCAAGGTTACTGACGAGCCTTCTGCTTCACCAAGCGCAACCCCTGATACTTCAAAGGGTACAAAAATGTATGTAACAGGCGATGGCGTTAATGTTCGTAAGAGCAATTCAACATCTTCTGATAAAGTTGCAAATCTTGTAAAAGGCAAAGAAGTTACTGCTTATGCAAAAGTTGGCGACTGGACATATATCCAATATGGTACAAACAAGTACGGTTATATTTCTTCAAAATACCTTTCAGATAAAGCACCAACAAGCGCAACAAATGCTCCAACACTTACACTTAAGCCTTCAGCAGGAACAACACCTGCGCCAACAAATACACATGCAAAATCTTCCTTTACAGAAATTGGTGTTCCTGAAAAAGTTGCATTAGCAGTTGATGGTAACACTGATTATCTTAAAAAAGCTTCTGGTATCAAAGGTATGAACCTTGGTAACGAAGATGGTTCAAACGCTAACTACATCAGCTACTATAAAATTGGTACAACTGATGGCAGCGCAGACTTCTATATTGTCTTTAAAGGCACATCTTCTGCACCTACTTGGGTTGATATTCAAACACAACAACCTACAAACAACTAAATAAAATTTAGGAGATGCACTAAGCATCTCCTTTTTTGTTAAAAACGGACAGACAATACCTGCCCCTACAATTATTACTTATTACCTAAAAAAGCACCCCGTAGGGTGCTTCTTTTACTGCCAATATTTTCTATCTAAATTTCTAAAACTTATTGCCAGGGTAATATGTTTTGTGCTGATATTTTCTTCGTTATTTAAATCGGCAATCGTACGGGCAACTTTTAAAACACGATTATATCCCCTTGCAGACATATTAAGCGTTTTAAATGCCGATTCCAACAGCATTTGCGCGTTTTTATCAAGTGCGCAGAATTTTTTAATCATTTCTTCGTTCATTTGCGCATTACAATAAATTTTTGTGCCAACAAATCTTTGTTTTTGAATTTTTCTTGCTTTCTCAACCCGTTGGCGAATGGTGGCAGAATCTTCCTGCAACTCTTTTTCTGTTAATTCTTCATAAGAAACCGCATCAACTTCAACCTGAAGGTCAATTCTATCTAACAACGGGCCTGAAATTTTTGAAAGATACTTTTGAATGGCACTTTGAGAGCATGTACATTTATTGGTTTTTGAACCGTAATTACCGCAAGGGCAAGGGTTCATTGATGCAACCAACATAAAGTTTGCAGGATATTTTGCGCTTTGCTGCACACGGGAAACAGTTATCACGCCATCTTCTAACGGTTGTCTTAATGCTTCTAACGCGTTACGGTTATATTCAGGTAATTCATCAAGAAACAAAACGCCGTTGTGGGCAAGAGAAACTTCACCCGGTTTTGCTTTATTACCACCGCCCGAAAGCGCCGCCATCGACGCTGTGTGATGCGGTGCGCGGAATGGCCTTTGTGTTAATATTCCGTTTTCAAGAACACCCGATACTGAATGAATTTTTGTGCTTTCAAGGGCTTCTTCAAAAGAAATTGATGGCAATATTGACGGAATTGCCCTTGCTATCATAGTTTTGCCTGCCCCTGGCGGTCCCACTAAAATTAAGTTATGCCCCCCCGCAGCGCTGATTTCGGCAGCAAGGCGGGCAGTTTTTTGACCCTTTATATACTTAAAATCTGTACCTAATGCACTTTCTTTTAAAATATCGTCAAAATTTTTGTGTTCTGCAACATTCAGCATAGTTTCCTGTTTAAAAAACAAGGCAAGTTCCTGTAAATTTTTAGGAACATATGCCGTTATCCCCGTAATAAAACTTGCTTCTTTAACATTTTCGGCAGAAATATAGCATGTATCAATTTTTTCATTAAGCGCGCAAATAAGCATAGGCGTTACTCCGCGAACACCTTTGATTTCGCCACTTAAAGAAAGTTCACCTAAATATGCGCCTTTTTGTGTAGTTTCCCCATCAAGTTGACCTGTTGCAGTTAAAATTCCAACGGCAATAGGAAGATCGTAAACAGGACCTTCTTTTTTTACATCTGCCGGTGCAAGATTAATTGTGATTCTGCCTAACGGAAATTGAAACCCTGAATTTTTTATTGCCGAACGCACTCGCTCTTTTGATTCTTTTACCGCAGTATCAGGTAATCCCACTATTTCAAAAGAGGGCAATCCCGGGGCAACATCACATTCCACTGTTACGGGAAATCCGTCAATCCCCGTTATTCCCAGACTTTTAATTTTCGCTAACATTTTGCACCGCCTTTGAACGCACTAAAAATGCATTAGGAAGATATCTTCCCGTATCTTTCATTGGTGTTGAAGGTATGTTTAAAACTTTTCCTTTGTATCCCATAACGCTTGAAGATCCGCCATCACAAGCAGCCGCTGTTACTGCGCCGTATTCAAGCAAAATATCTGCACACTGCTTATATGTTGCCCCTGCAGAATGTAATGCACGGCCATCAACAACAAGGAACATCATTACTCCGTTTTCCGCCTGCGCAATTATGGTGCGTGGCTGTAATCCGTAACCTCTGCCCAAAACAACCTTGCCTTTTGAAATAAGGCATGGATAAAACTGTGCGCCATCGCGGACATTATACTTTTCCCATGAAGAAAAATCACCAACAAGCAACTTGTTATCATATGTTAAACAGATGGATGAATAATTTGGCATATATGTACCCCAACTTTTTCCACCATAAAAACAAAGCCCGTTTATGTTTCCGCCTTTGCCGTGACCTTCCGGATCCTGAAATCCGCTTGCATTTATTCCAAGAACAGCGTTATCGTGGCTTTTCATCATATCGCAGATAACTTGCCCCCAGACATCTTTCCGGTTTGTTGTGCCAACAAAAACCCTTGAGGGATCATCAATTAAAGCAAGAAATCCCGAATAAGAATTACCTTTAACTTCTAAAATTACAATGCCTTCATTAATATCATTTATAAGTACTTTGTTGCCATGAGAATCTTTTTTGCCAACAGTAAGATTTTTTTGCCCTAAAATATCAGGAATAGGAGTAGGGGACGGCGTTGGTTTTGAAGTGTTTGGCGGAGTTATTGTTGGTAAATCCACCTCAATTCTGCCAGGCCGAACCTGCATGGACATAACATCATCTACAAGCCATTTGGGAAAGAAACTTGTTGCAAGCCACTGATGTTCTTCCGTTGTCATTGCAGTTTCTATCCAAAGATCCCTTAAAACAGCAACACCGGGAATATTTATCCATACAACACCCATATACATAACACATATTACACAAAGGGTGGTAACAAACGCTATTAATGCTTCTAAAATTTTTAGTTTTTTGCGCCTTTTTGTCAACATATGCACTTCCATAGATTATATTAATGTATTATTTTAGCTATTATACCATAAGTAAAAATGCTTGCTTGCAAGGGCATTTTTACGCCTTGATTCAATAAACTGCTGTGCAAGGCACAGTGTACACGAAGTGTAAATTCTTGCCTGTGCAAGAATTTATATGTTTATTATATCATATAATTTGTAAATTTAAAAGTTAATTCTTGCTTTGCTTTACTTTTTTCATTTTTTGTGGTAATATAATAATGATTATTTGTTTATTTCAGGAGGTCTTTTATGAACGAAAAACAAATTATTGAAGGCGTTTCCCGTAAACTAAAATCCAACTTTGGTGTAAGCGTGGAAAATGCTTCAAAATTGCAATTATATAAAGCCGTTTCTATGCTTGCAAGAGACGAAATTATGGAAAAATGGATTGATTCCAATAAAAAAATAGAAAAAAACAAAAAGAAGGTTGTTTACTATCTTTCTCTTGAGTTTTTAATGGGCAAGTTTTTAGGCGCCAACCTTATCGCTTTAGATGCATACGATAAATTTAAATCTGCCCTAAATAAAATAAATGTTAGCCTTGAAGAACTTGAAGAGGTTGAACAAGATGCAGGGCTTGGTAACGGCGGTTTAGGTCGCCTTGCTGCATGTTATTTAGATTCTCTTGCCGCCCTTTCCTTGCCGGCTGTTGGCTGCGGTATCCGTTATGATTACGGTCTTTTCCGCCAAAAAATCGTTGACGGAATGCAGATCGAAATGCCTGATAACTGGCTTTCTGACGGTTGCGCATGGGAAATTCCCCACAACGAAGAACAGTACGAAATTTGCTTTAACGGTTATGTTGTGGAATATTTTGACGAATTTGGTAAAATGTGCCACAAAACTGAAGATTGTACGAAAGTTTTGGCTGTTCCCTACGATATTCCCGTTTGTGGCGGTGAAAACGGCATCGTGAATACTTTGCGCATTTGGTCTGCCCGTTCTCCAAAATACTTCGATATGTCATATTTCGGTCAAGGCGATTATATTCGCGCTTCTCAAGAAAAAGAACTTGCTGAAACTATTTCTCGTGTGCTTTATCCTAACGATTCACATAATAACGGTAAAAGTTTAAGGTTAAAACAGCAGTATTTCTTTACTTCTGCCACTTTACAATATATGCTTGCACGGCATAAACGCCTTAATCTTCCTGTTGAAAAACTTTTTGATTATGTTGCTATTCAGATTAATGATACGCACCCTGCTATTGCAATTGCTGAACTTATGCGCCTTTTAGTTGATAACGAAGGTTTTGGTTGGGATGAAGCATGGGATATCTGCACAAAAGTATTTTCTTACACCAACCACACTATTATGTGGGAAGCTCTTGAAAAGTGGCCTGCTTATTTGATGGAAAATCTTTTACCCCGCATTTATCAGATAATTTGCGAAATTGACAGGCGCTTTAAGGAAAAAGCATACAAAATCTATCCTTGGGATGATGATAAGGTAAATTCTATTGCTCCTTTAGCATATCAACAGATAAACATGGCAAACCTTTGTTTATCCTGTTGCCATAAAGTAAACGGTGTTGCAGGATTGCATACCGATATTTTAAGGGCTTCATTATTTAAAAATCATCAGCCTCTTAATCCGGAACAACTTATAAATATTACTAACGGCGTAACCCCAAGGCGTTGGTTAAAACAGGCGAATCCATTATTAAGCCGTTTGATTTCAAAAACCTTGAAAACAGAAGATTGGCCCACAAATCTTTCATTGATTGCCAAACTTGAAGATTTTTCAAAAGACCCTGCTTTTTTAGAAAAATTTATGGATATTAAAAAGCAAAACAAAGTACGCCTTGCAAAATATATTAAAGAACATAGCGGAATTGATGTTGACCCCGATTCAATCTTTGATATTCAGGTTAAGCGCCTTCACGAATACAAACGCCAGATGCTTAATGTATTAAAGATTTTATATCTTTACTTTGATATTAAAGAAAATCACAATACTCATACGCCTGTAACATTTATTTTCGGTGCAAAGGCTTCGCCTGGATATGTTCGTGCAAAACAAATAATTACGCTTATAAATTCCGTTGCCGATCTTGTAAATAATGATCCCGTTGTTAGTAAAACAATTAAGGTTGTGTTTATTGAAAACTATTCCGTATCAAACGCGCAACTTTTAATGCCTGCAGCTGATATTTCAGAGCAGATTTCAATGGCAGGAAAAGAGGCTTCCGGTACCGGCAATATGAAATTTATGATGAACGGCGCCCTTACTTTAGGCACATTAGACGGCGCTAATGTTGAAATGCACGGTATTTTAGGTGATGACAACATCTTTATCTTTGGTCTTCGCGCTAACGAAACAGAGGCTCTTTCAATGCCAGGCGCCTACAAGCCTGTAGATTATTATAACCAGAATGCAATGCTTAAACGCGTTGTTGATTCATTGGCAGACGGTACTTTAAGGGGCGATGTTGCAAGCATCAAAAACTATCTTTTAGATGGTGATGGCGGTTGTGCTGACCCTTACCTTTGCCTTGCCGATTTTGCTTCATATATTGAAACATATGAAAAAATGGAATCGCTTTACAACAACAAACCCCTTTGGAGCGAAAAAGCCGTAATAAATACAGCGCGGTCACACTTCTTCTCAAGCGACCGCAGTATAGAGGAGTATAACAAACTTATATGGAAACTTTCCAAAGTATAATATTTGATTCACACGATGAACAGTTCCGCTGTCCCCAAGGTGCCATTGCCCAAGGGGATAGCCTTGTTTTGCGGATATTTGTTTCCCGCGCCCTTTCTCCTTACGGGGTTACTTTAAGGCTCTGGAAAGACGATCAGGAATTTTTATACAACATGATTCGCACAAACTCTTTTGATCACACCCCTTACGGTGATTTTTTAGAGGAATATTCCATAAATGTTTCATGTGAAACATTGGGATTAATGTGGTACTGTTTTATAGTAAACACGCCTGTAAAACCTCTTTATTGCCTTAATAATCCGTCTTTGCTTGGCGGAAAAGGCGATGTTTGTGAATCAATTGACTATAACCGCAGTTTTCAAATAACAGTTTATAAAAACGATTTTACAACACCTTTGTGGGCAAAAGGCGCCACAATGTATCAGATTTTTCCTGATAGATTTTATAAAAAAGGTGGTTTTTTATCTAAAAAACACGAAAATCTTCACGAAAATTGGTTTGATGAGCCCGATTATAAAATTGACCAGGCCCTTGGATATTATCCTGCCAACGATTTCTTTGGCGGTAATTTTAAGGGCATTGAAGAAAAACTTGATTATTTAAAAAGTCTTAATGTTGATGTTGTATACTTGAACCCCGTTTTTGAAGCGTTTTCAAACCACCGCTACGATACAGGTGATTATGAGACTGTCGACTCGCTTTTAGGCACAAACGAAGATTTTATTCATCTTTTAAAATCCGCAAAGAAAAAGGGGATACGCATTATTTTAGACGGTGTTTTTTCACACACAGGTTCCGATAGTAAATATTTTAATCGCAACGGAAATTATAACACCTTAGGCGCATATCAATCAAAGGATTCTCCGTATTATGACTGGTATGATTTTGAAGAATTCCCCAACAAGTATGATAGTTGGTGGGGTGTTTGGTCCTTGCCATGTGTTAAAGAACTTACCCCCGCTTATATGGATTATATTTTAAAAAACAAGAACAGTATTATAAAAAGATGGATAAAAGCAGGTCTTTCCGGTTGGCGTCTTGATGTGGCAGATGAACTTCCCGATGAATTTCTTGTTGAATTAAGAAAATGTGTAAAAGAAGCCGATGCTGACGCGCTGATTCTTGGAGAAGTATGGGAGGATGCAAGCAACAAGGTAAGTTACAACGAATTGCGAAAATTTTTATGGGGCGAAGAACTTGATACTGTAATGAACTACCCCCTTAAAAATGCCATTGTTGATTTTTTAACAGAAAAAATTTCTGCAAACGATTTTAAATTAAGAGTTCTTTCGTTAAGGGAAAACTATCCCGAAAGCACCTTTTATTGCCTTATGAATTTCCTTTCAACCCATGATAGTGAACGCATTTTAACCCGTCTTTGCACATCGGCAGAGAATATGTTAAGGGAAGAACAGGCGGTATATGTTCCTGACGAAGATACTTTTATAAAGGCAAAAGCATTAAGCAAACTTGCGGCGTTGATTGTTTTTATGCTTCCCGGTATGCCCTGTATTTATTATGGCGATGAAGCCGGCCTTACAGGATTAAAAGACCCTTTTAACCGCAAAACTTTTCCTTGGGGAAAAGAAGATAATGAACTTATGGATTGGTATAAAACTGTAAGCAATTTAAGAAATGAAATTTTAAAAGAAGGCAAATTATACATCGATACTGCAGGAAGCCTTTTATCAATTCGTCGTTCTTTAAAGGGAAAATGGCGATACGCGTTAATTAACCCTACAGATACCACCGTTGAAACTTTGCTTGACATCTCTTATTTCAGAAACGCGCCCGAATTATTATGTGATACAGGTTGTGGCGTTCAATTTTCTTTAAGAGAAAACGGATATTATTTGCTTTTGCCCCCGCGCAGCGCAGCAGTATTTAAATAATGTTTCACGTGAAACAAAAGGATTAAAATGGACTTTGTTTTAAAAAAATCTAAACGAAAAACCGTTGCTATTGAAATTGCACCTGATTCAACTTTAATTGTCAGGGCGCCACTTTATTTTACAGAGCAACAAGCCAGAAAAGTTATAAATAACAGCAAAAACTGGATAGAAAAAAAGTTGCCTCAAATAAAAAACAAAAGCGACGCGATTAATCAATTAACAAAAAGTGACATTATTCTTGCAAAAAACAGTTTAAAAACTATTTGCAAACGCATTGCAAACGAATATGCGCCTTTAATGAATGTAAAATATACCGATATTAAAATTACTTCTGCAAAAAAGAGATTTGGCAGTTGCGCTTTTAACAACAACCTGTGTTTTTCATTTTATCTTATGCTTCAGCCTTATGATGCAATTAAATATGTTGTTGTACATGAACTTGCTCACATTAAACATAAAAACCATTCCCGCGCTTTTTATTCCTTTACTCTTGATGTTTTGCCTGATGCCGATAACTTTGAAAAACTTTTACAGCCTCAATTTGCTTCTTATAATAATTTAAAAGAAAATATAAAAAGAGCTTAATAACTTGATGACGGAACGCATTTTCCGTCATTTTTTACATAAAATTACAGTAAAATCTTGAAATATTGTGTAAAAAACTTTTTATATAGTTTATGTTAAACATTGATTTTTAACTTTGCAAATGATATACTTGATATATATAAATATATTATTATGGAGGACCCGCATGAAAAAAGTCTTTTCAGTTTTACTAATGATTGCAATATTTGTTTCTGCATTGCCAGGAATATGTATATTTGCTGAAACAGAAGAACTTCTGAAAAACCCCGGATTTGAAGAGGGTAATGTTGCATTTGACAGATATGGTCAGTGTGATTACGAAATTGGAGAAGGTTTTGCCCGTACAGGTGAAAAAGGTCTTTTAATTAAAGACAGAACAAGCCAATACGGAACAGTTTCTCAAAACATAGCAAATATTCTTACCTTGAACGGTCCCGGTAAATACAGGGCATCTGTATGGGTAAGGCTTCAGGAAGAAAGCGAAACCGAAATTAACGGACAACTTACCATTCTTATGTTTGCTAATGGAGCCGAAAAGGCATCATACTTCAGCAGCGGTCAAAAAGTTTTAACAACCGAGTGGCAGAAGTTTTCTGTTGAAGTTAAACTTAATTTTGAAGCAGTAAAAGGTTTTGAAGAAGCCCGTATCTATCAGCAAAGTTTTGGTGCAGGTGGTGTTGCGCCTAATGTTTTGGTTGATGATATATCTTTAGTTAAAATTGACGAAGTAAACGGTGTTCCTTTAGATCAGGTTGAAGGCGGTGCATCACAGGATACAGGTGAAATAAAAAAAGGCACAGAAATGCTTTCAAATCCCGGTTTTGAAGACGGTGATGAAACTGATTGGGATGCGCACGGTGCAGGAGATGTTGAAATTTCAAAAGACTATGCATATTCAGGAAATTATGGCTTGTTAATTAAAAACAGAACAAACGATCAATCCCATTCACAAAATCTTGAGGACTGTCTTACACTTTATGGTCCCGGTTCATACAAAGCATATGTTTGGGCTAAAATGCCTGAAGAATCAAGCAAAGAATGTACCGGTCAATTACGAATTGTTTTCAGAAGAAAAGACGGTACAAGCACACAATACAAAACAAGTGCGAAAAAGAAACTTACAACTCAATGGCAACAGTTTGCTTTAAATGCAGAAATGGAATTTGAAGCAGGCGCAGGCTTTGAAGAAGCAGTAATATATTTCTACACAAGCGGAACTCCCGATCTTATTTTAGATGATTTTTCACTTAAAAAGACCTCTGAAGTTTCAGGCGTTGACCCAAGCAAAGTTCAAAAAGATGATTTCCCCGATTATGAAATGAAGCAAATTAATGTGCTTTCTGAACAAAGGGAAGAAAAAACCACATTTGGTGCTATCCGTTGGGACTGCTGGTATAATACAGGCGTTTCCGCAGGTAATGTTGTACAGGTTGAAAAAACTCTTTCTCCTAAAGAATATCATTTCCGCGCACCTTTCTTTGCTGATATCACAGAAGAAGGTAACATAAAATTACCACGACCTTCGCAGGAAATTTTTGATCAGGAAATGCTTTATGCTAAAGAAGCAGGTATCAGTTATTTTGCTTACCTTTGGTATGATGGTGAAATGTCTGCCGCACGAAAATTGCATCCCACAAGCCAGTATAAAGACGATGTTAAAATGGTAATGATGCTTGATGGTAACAGTATTGGTAAATCCTCCGCCCGTAACGAAATATTAGGTTACTTAAATCAGTCTTTCTATTTTAAAGTTTTAAATGGCAGACCATTAATGTATTATTACATAAACACAGGCAATAAAAATTCAAATATATTAGCTGCACAAAATGAAATCAAGTACTATCGCGCAAAGTGTGAAGAACTTGGTATTCCTGCACCCTATACTGTAATAATGAACATAAGCGGTCCTGAAACAACAAAAATGTTTGGTGATGCTGTTTCAAGATATTCCGTTGGTGGTACAAGCGATAAAACATTTGATCAGTTTATTACAGGCGTACAGAAAAACTGGGAAGGTTTTAATAAATCAACAGTTCAATATGTGCCTAACCTTACTTTCGGCTGGCACGCTGAACCAAGATATAAAAATCCTGTTTCCTGGATGAAAGCTGATGAAAATTCATGGGTTCCATATCCAACAGATGAAGAAATTTATAATCATATTTCTTATTCTCTTTCATATATGGATCATCCAAGCGTTCAGTTGCTTACAAAAATAAACACAGTTATTTTCTATGCATGGAACGAACATGATGAAGGTTCTTGGCTTTGTCCTACTCTTGCAGTTGATGAACAAGGCAATCAACTCTATAATGAAGACGGCACTAAAAAAATTAACGATAGCCGTATAAAAATTCTTAAAAAAGCAACAGAGGATTTTAATAACGGAAAACGCAGTGAAGTTATTATTAACGGTGTTTCAAACCTTACAACTAAAAAAACTCCTGCTCCTTCTGCAACTAATTCTCCTGATAATACTAATTCAAATAATAAACTTCCTGTTATATTACTTGTTGGTATCGGTGCAGGCGCAGTTGTTGTTGCCGGCGGTGTGTTTGCTACAATTTTAATTATTAAAAAGAAAAACAAAAAAGAGGAAACTGAAAATGAACAGGGTTAACAAAACAACTTTTGGTGCAGTCCGCTGGGATGCCTGGTATCCTGCAAGGGAAGCAACAGATACAAGTGCCCAATGTTTAAAGGCTTTAAGCAGACCTGAATATCATTTTCGCGCACCTTTCTTCGCTGAAATAAATAAAGAAGGCAATGTTTATATTCCTGAATATACCCAAGAAATTTTTGATAAGGAAATGAAATATGCAAAAGATGCCGGTATTGACTATTTTTCTTATGTTTGGTATTCACATTCAGGATTAAGAATGGCACGTGATTTTCACACAAAAAGTAAATATAGAAATCAGGTAAAACTTTGTGCTTTTTTAGATAATAACGCAATTTTAAAGGATTATGCTCATAAAGAATTAATTGAACTTTTTAAAGAAGATTATTATCAAAAAATCAATGATAGGCCTCTTGTTTATTATTATGCCTGGCATCACACAGTTGATAAAATTAAAGAAGATATTGCTTTTTATAAAGAAGCCTGTAAAAACGAAAATATTTCTACACCTTTCTTTGTTGTTTGCGGTATCGGACCTAAAACTATTAAAGAAATAGGCGGCGATGCTATTTCAAGATACTCTATTGGTGGCTCTGATAAAACCTTCAGAGAGTTTTTAGATACCGATGTATACACTGTCTGGGAACGCCATGGTAAAGAAGGCAGGGAAGAAGGTATTGATAATATTTTACCACTTTCAGCAGGCTGGCATCCGCGTCCAAGATTTGATACGCCTGTTACCTGGATGAAAGTTGAAGAAAACAATTCTGTTGGTTATGCTTCTTTAGAAGAAATTAAAGAACAGTATAAATTAGCAAAAGAATATTTATCAGATAAAAATAATTTTGATATTACAAAATCAAATACTTGTATTATTTATGCTTGGAATGAGCACGATGAAGGCGGATGGATCTGCCCCACATTAAAAGTTGATAAAGATGGTAATCAACTTTATGATAAAAACGGTGAAAAACTTATTGATACAAGTAGATTAAATGTAATAAAAGAAATTATAAAATAAAAAAAACTGCTGAATTTTTTCAGCAGTTTTTTTAATTCACATAATATAAACATACAAATGTTGATAACTTTTTTTATTTTTTACTTATATATCTCAATTTTATAAACTTATCAACTTATCCACTATAATAATTATTAACTTTATTAACTATATTCTTAAAAAATTTTTAAAAACATTAAGTTATTCACAGCGTTTTTTTATTATTTATAAATTAGTATATTTTTTTATATAACTATTGCAAAAAATACTTAAAAATGGTATAATATAACTAGTAAAATTTACTTAATTTATTAAGTTTTAAAAAAGTTATTAACTTTTGTTAACACTTAATAAACAGTCTTTCCACCACACAAAAAAACATAAATATAAGTAATAAAAAGGTTTTTAAAAGTTATCCACATTATAAACACAGTATATTATGAATATGATTATTTATATTCATTTATTATTATATTAAGGCGGGGTTGAAATTTATGATTTTTTCTTGCGATAAAGCCACATTATTAAACGGTATTAATATTGCTTCAAAGGCATTACCATCAAAAAGTATAAATCCTATTTATGAAGGTATTTTATTTAATGCCAGAAACAGTGATATTATTTTAACAACAACAGATTCTTCTTTAACAATTCAAACAAAAATTGCTGCTGATATTGAAGAAGAAGGTCAGGTTGTTATTAACGGTAAATTCTTCTCTGAAGTTATTCGTAAAATGCCTGATGGTATGATTAAAATAAAAGGTGATTTTACTAACGGTATTGAAGTTTCAGGTAATTTTTCTAAAATTAATATTTCTGCTCTTGATCCAAGCGAATATCCTGCATTACCTGTTATTGATAGAGATAATTTTATAACTATCGGTCAGGGTGATCTTAAAAAGATGATTAATCAGACTATTTTTGCAACTGCAACTGATGAATCAAGACCGATTTTAACAGGATGTTTATTTGATATTGATAAAGAAAATATTACAGTTGTTGCTCTTGATGGTTGTAGATTATCATTAAGAAATTCATATTTACAGGATATTACAGAACCAATAAAAGCAATAATTCCTGCAAGGGCTCTTTCTGAAATTATAAAAATAATAAGCGATAGCGATGATTTAGCAAGAATTTATATTCAAAAAAGTTTCTGTATGGTAGAAATTGAGGAAACTAAAATTATGACTCGTTTAATAGAAGGTGAGTTTGTAAAATACAGGCCTATTATTCCTACAAATATGACAAATTCCGTTATAGTAAACCGTATTGAACTTTTAGAAGCAATTGACCGCGCATGGCTTATTGTAAGGGAAAATGTCCGTAATAATTATATATTATTTAAGTTTAATGAAGATAAACTTATTATTACTTCCCGTTCAGATACAGGCAATGCTTATGAAGAAGTTAATATTCAAGGTACAGCATCTCCTATTGAAATAGGTGTTAATCCAAGATATTTTGTAGAATGTCTTAAAAATATTGAAGATGAATTTATTAAGTTTTCATATACAACACCTACAAGCCCAACAGTAACTACACCTGTTGATGGTGAAAAATATTTATATTTAATTTTACCGGTAAGATTATAATATGTATTTAAATAAATTACAGCTCTGGAATTTTCGGTCCTATGAAAATCTGGAGCTGAATTTTCCTAAAGGAATAACAATTTTATATGGCGATAATGGTCAGGGAAAAACTAATATTGTTGAAGCCATTTATCTTTTATGTACAGGAAAAAGCCATAGGACAAATCGCGAATTTGATATGATTCATTTTGATAAACCTTGGGCAAGGGTCAGAATTGAAAATTATCAAAGAGATGGAAAACATACAGTTGATATGGTTCTTGCGCGCGGTCAGAAAAAGAGAATTCTTGTTAATGGACTTGCTATTTCAAGAATAAGTGAAATATTAGGGCAATTAAGCGGTGTAATTTTTTCACCTGAAGATCTTGATTTAATAAAAGAAGGTCCACAAAAACGCCGTAGATTTATGGATATTGAACTTTCACAAGTATCAAAAAATTATTTTTACGCGTTAAATGAATATAATAAAGTTCTTGAACAACGCAATTCATTATTAAAAGAAACAAATAAGGAAAGCGACCTTTTTGTTTGGGATACATTATTAGCACAAAGGGCTGTACCTATAATAAAAGCGCGCAGGGATTTTTGTAAACGATTACAACCTAAAGTAAATCAGATGCATAAATATCTTTCTTCTAATAAAGAAGACCTTTATTGCGAATATAAAGATTCAATAAATGATCGGGAAGATATCGAAAATGCAATAATGGAAATTTTAGAAAAAAATCACGAAACCGATCTTAAACGGGGATTTACTACAGTTGGCCCGCATAAAGACGATATTATTATTAAATTAGGTGAAACTGATTTAAGATATTATGGTTCACAAGGGCAGCAAAGAACAGCCACACTGGCATTAAAACTTACTGAACTTGAAATGATGAAAGAAGATTTAGGCGAATATCCCGTGCTTTTACTCGATGATGTGCTTTCTGAACTTGATCCAACAAGGCAAAAACTTCTTTTAAATAAAATTAAGGATGTTCAAACCATTATAACAGTTGCACAACCCGTTGAATATTTTAAAAATATGAATGTTAATTATTTTAGGGTAGAAAAAGGCAAGGTATGGAAAGAATAACTGTTGGCAGCGTAAAAATTAATAATTTTATTCTTGGCGCAGGCAGGCTTGGGGATATAAAATATAAAAAAGACTGTTTTAAAAATTTAGACAGATATTTTGATTTATGCTATAATACTTTGGATGTTGCTCGCAGTTATGAAAACGGACAGGCTGAAGAATTTTTAGGTGAATATCTTAAAAATAGAAACAGACATGAATATATTCTGATTTCAAAAGGCGGTTTTCCTGAAGATAAAACTAAAATGTATCTTCCAAGATTAAGTAAAAACGAATTACAAAAAGATTTAGATACTTCTTTAAAAGCCTTAAAAACAGATTATACAGACATCTATTTTTTACACAGAGATGATATAACAAAAAAACCCGAAGAACTTATTGAAACCGCAAATTTATTTATTAAACAAGGTAAAACAAAGGAAATTGGCGCTTCTAACTGGACAGCGGGCAGAATTCAACAAGCAAACGAATATGCAGTAAAAAACGGCTTAAAACCATTTAGCGTAAGCCAGATAAATTATTCATATGCTTTAACAACACCTGCATTAACAGGTGATTTAACCCATATTACAATGAACGATATTGAATATTTGTGGTATAAAGAAACACAATTTCCTATTATTGCTTATTCAGTACAGGCAAAAGGATTTTTTACTAAACTAATAACAGGCGAAACGCTGAAACCATCAGGGCAAAAATCATATCTGCCAATAAAAGAAAATTTCAGGCGATTTGATAGAATTAATCAATTATCAAAAGAAAAAAATGAAAGTATTCCTGCGCTTTTATTAGCATATGTGCTTTCAAAAGGCTTAAATGCTTCAGTTATCGGCGGTTTTTCAAAAGAAGAACAATTAATGGAAGCAGAAAAAGGAATAAACATAAGATTATCAGAAAAAGAAATTCATTTTTTAGAAACAGGGATTTAAGGAGAACACAATGAAAGTAAGAACAAGATTTGCACCAAGCCCCACAGGAAATATGCATATTGGTAACCTGCGCACTGCGCTATACGGTTATCTTTTTGCTAAAAAAACAGGTGGCGATTTTGTAGTAAGAATCGAAGATACTGATCAGGTGCGTTTACAGGAATCAGCTACAGAAATTATTTTTAAAACTTTAGAGCAAACAGGTCTTGATTACGATGAAGGCCCCGGCAAAGAAGGAGATTGCGGCCCGTATTTTCAGTCTGAAAGAAGACCTCTTTATATGGAATACGCTAAAAAATTAATTGAAAAAGGCGCGGCATATTACTGCTTCTGTACTGACGAGCAGCTTGAACAGGATAGGGCAAGCGCTGAAACAAAGGGCGAAACATATAAATATCCTAAAACATGCCTTAATTTAAGTAAGGAAGAAATCGAAAAGCGTATTGCAAGAGGTGAAAAGTTTGTTATCCGCCAAAACACCCCAAGTGATAAAGAAGTTTCTTTTGATGATGCAATATTTGGTCATGTAACGGTAAATTCAAACGATTTAGATGATATGATTCTTTTAAAAAGCGATGGGTTGCCAACATATAACTTCGCCAATGTTGTTGACGATCATTTAATGGGCATAACCCATGTTTTAAGGGGTTGCGAATACCTTTCTTCAACACCAAAATATAATCTTTTATATGAGGCTTTTGGTTGGGAACCCCCAATTTATGTGCATTTACCATTAATTATGCGTGATGCGCAACATAAACTTTCAAAAAGGCACGGGGATAAATCATTCCACGATTTATTAGATGACGGTTTCTTAACTGATGCAGTTGTAAATTATATTGCCCTTTTAGGTTGGAATGACGGAACAAACAAAGAAATCTACACAAGGGAAGAACTTATTGAAGCATTCTCTCTTGAAGGCATCAGCAAATCACCATCAATTTTTGATATAAACAAACTTCGTTGGATGAACAGCGAATACATTAAAGCATTGGATTTTGATAAATTCTATGAAATGGCTTTGCCCTGGCTTGAAAAAGAAGAAATTCTTAAACAATACGATAGCAGAAAATTATTAAAATTAATACAGTCAAGAACTGAAATTTTATCAGAAATTCCTGAAAAATTGAAGTTTTTACCTTCAGTTAAAGAACATACAACTGAAATGTACTGCCACAAAAAGTTTAAGTTAGATGTTGATGGCGCAAAAGAAAGTTTAATTCAGGTTTTAGATAAATATAAAGCAATCGATAATTGGAATGAAACAACTATTCATGATGCTTTAATTTCCTTAGCACAAGAAACAGGTAAGAAAAACGGCATGATAATGTGGCCTGCCCGCGTTGCGCTTTGTGGTTTGGATTCAACCCCCGGCGGTGCAGTTGAACTCGCTGATATTATTGGCAAGGAAGAAACAATAAAAAGAATTGAAAATGCAATAAAAATGTTTAATTAAAGGAAAGGACAAATGGAGTTTTTAATTGAAAGTATTCAGCTATTACAATGGCAACAGGTTGTAATGTGGATAATCGGCGGTGTGCTGATTTTCCTTGCAATCAAAAAAGAAATGGAGCCAACCCTTTTGTTACCAATGGGCTTTGGCGCAATTTTAGTAAACTTACCCCTTTCAGGCGCAATTACACAAGGTGATTCACACGGTATTTTAGATGTGCTTTTCAGAATCGGTATTGACCACGAGTTTGCTGAAATGTTCCCCTTAATCCTTTTTATCGGTATCGGTGCAATGATTGACTTTGGCCCCGTTTTATCAAACCCCAAGTTAATGATTTTCGGCGCCGCTGCACAGTTTGGTATTTTCTTTACCTTCTCAATGGCAAGGCTGTTCGGATTTGAAATTAACGATGCGGCTTCAATCGCTATTATCGGTGCGGCTGATGGTCCTACATCAATCGTTGTTGCAAATACACTTAAAAGTAATTACCTTGCGGCTATAATGGTTGCGGCATATTCATATATGGCACTTGTACCAATTATTCAGCCCCCTGTAATTAAGCTTTTAACAACTAAAAAAGAACGAATGATTCAGATGCCCTATAAACAGGCTGATGTTTCAAAAACCACAAGAATCCTTTTCCCAATAATCGTTACTGTAATTGCCGGCCTTGTAGCACCATCAAGCGTTTCTTTGGTTGGATTTTTGATGTTCGGTAACTTAATAAGAGAATGCGGTGTGCTTGATTCTTTAGGTGAAACCGCGCAAAAGGTTTTAGCAAACCTTGTTACCATTTTCCTTGGTATCACTATTGCAACAAGAATGCAGGGTATTGATTTCTTAAGATGGGATACACTTTTAATTCTTGGATTAGGTTTAGTTGCTTTCGTGTTTGATACCGCAGGCGGCGTGCTTTTTGCAAAGTTCTTAAACCTTTTCGTTAAAAAGAAAATTAACCCAATGATTGGTGCGGCAGGTATTTCTGCTTTTCCAATGTCTGGCCGTGTTGTACATAAGTTGGCGTTAAAGGAAGACCCCAACAACTTTATTTTAATGCAGGCAATCGGCGTAAATGTTTCAGGTCAGGTTGCTTCAGTTATTGCCGGTGGCATTATTTTAAGCATGTTTGGAGGTTGATTTTAGTATGGAAAATGTAAAAAACTTTATTGACAGCCTTTCATTTATGGGCATTGGTATGGCAAGTATTATTATCGTAATCGGTGTTATCATTTTATCAGTTTTACTTTTAAATCTGTTTACAAGCGATAAAATCAAAAAATCACGCAAGATAATTTTTGTTAGCGCACTTGCAGTGCTTGTAATTGCACTATCATTATTAAATGCATAAATAAAACAGCGTTGAAATATTCAACGCTGTTTTTTAATGTACAGTTTTCTTATATTCTGTTGGCGTTAATCCCGTCCCATTTTTAAAAACCTTTGAAAAATGGTATATGCTTGTAAAACCGCAAGCCTCAGCAATTTCATTAAATGAAAGAAAATCACTGATTATTAAGCCTTTTGCCTTTTGAATTTTAAGCATGGTTATATATTTAGATGGGGGCATATTAAACTTTTTAACAAAAAGTTTTCTGAAATATACGCAACTTATGCTACAAAGGGACGATAAAAACTCATTTGTAGGTGGCGGGGAAGAAAGATTTTCTTCAATATAAGTTAATGCAGGCATTAAAAGTAGCGCACTTTGTGTTGGCAGATAATTCTTTGTTATCTGGTCGATAAGTTTCGTTAAAAGGCGGTAAGCATCTGCCATCAAAAAAGCGTTCTGACCGTCTTCCTTGTAGTTGAGTGAGTGTTCTATCCTTGTAAAAAGGCTTGTAAATTCTTCAATGTTTGTTATAGAAACGGAAAGAATCCCCTTTTCTTCTAAAAAAGGCGTATCAAATTCAACAATGTAACAGGAGCCTTCTTCCAAACAGGTGTATTCATAAGAACTTTCTTTTGGCAAAATAACGATATGGTTGCGGTCTGAGATGAATTCCTTACCGTTTTGTTTAAAAGCGGTTGCGCCTTGGGTTTTAATTAAAATGCCTGTACTTCCCCTGTTGCTTTTTTTAGAACTTGAGCCCTTTTTCAAAGAAATGCGGTTTGCCGCAAGAACATTATGTATTATCATATCAAATAAATAATTTTTCAAAAAAACACCACCTTATTATATGTATATTATACTAATAATGGGAAAATAAATCAATATCAAAAAATAAAAAATAGTATCATTTTAGATAAAAAATAAAGGGTGTAAAAACACCCTTTCTTACTATTCAAAAATGCCTGTTGAAAAATATTTATTGCCTGAATCAGCAAAAAGAACAACAATATTTTTGTTTTCTTCTTTTTTTGCAATATCTATTGCGGCTTTTAAAGCGCAACCTGAACTTATTCCTGCTAAAATGCCTTCTTTTTTTGCTAAAAGATTTGTGTAATAGTATGCATCTTCATCAGAAACAGTTAAAATATCATCTATTACTATTCTGTCTAGAATATCAGGCACAAAGTTTGCACCGATTCCCTGAATTTTATGCGCACCTGCATAACCTTTTGTTAAAAGGGGAGAACTTTCAGGCTCAACGCCTACAACAGTAATATCTCTATTTTGTTCCTTTAAAAACTTGCCTGTGCCGGAAATCGTTCCGCCTGTGCCAATGCCTGCAACAAAAACATCAATATTGTTTTTTGTTTGACGCATTATTTCAGGACCTGTGGAAAAATAGTGGGCAAGAGGATTAAGGGGATTTTTAAACTGACCGAAAATAATTGCATTTGGGTCAGTTTTTTTAATTTTTTCCGCTTTTTCAACAGCGCCCTGCATACCAAGAGAGGCGGGCGTAAGAACAACTGTTGCGCCAAACGCGGTTATTGCCTGAATACGCTCAACGCTCATATTATCAGGCATAACAATTATGGCTTTATAGCCTTTTGCTGCGCAAACAAAAGCAATTCCGATACCTGTATTACCACTAGTTGCCTCAACAAAAACAGTATTTTTATTAACTAAACCTTGCTCTTCATATTTTTCAATAATAAATTTTGCAATTCTATCCTTACTGCTTCCTGCGGGATTATAGCCTTCAATTTTTGCAAAGATATTTGATTTTAATTTTAATTCTTTTTTTAGATTTTTTAATTCAACAACAGGAGTGTTGCCAACCAAATCTAAAGATGCAGAAAAAACATTCATAAAAACCTCTGAAATTTATATAAATTAATACTACATAAAAAGGCTTGGATTATATCCGTAAATCTGAACAACCTCGAACATATCTGAATTTTTTATATTTTGCACAGTAACAATGCTATCGCCATTTTTATCTATATTGATACCCTGTTTATAAAAGGAATACCACACTAAATAGGCGCATTGAACAGTTTTAGGCGCATTTCCTTGCTTTTTATTAAACACCCCTGCAAGTGGCGAGTAGGTAATACCTAATAAATCGTCTTTTGCATCTTTTGCAATGAGTGCTAACTGTTCATCCGTTGCATCTTTAAGGCGAAGCATTATAAAGTTTGGATAGTATGTCCATGAAGAAATCCCATAAATGCTGGTTGGTTCAAAAATAATAGGGGCTTCCAATACGGAATTTTTATCCACAACAAGCCCTGTATGGCCATGACGCCAACCAAACGAATGGCTTGCTTCCATAATTAAAACATAGCCCGGTTTTGCCTGAAAAATCTCAAAGCCTTGCGTATAAGCGCCGTTTTCGGTTGTGTTATATTCCATACAGGTGGTTATGGCTTCGCGTACGCATTCTACATTATGCTTTTTAAAAAAGTTTGATTGAAAAGATTTAACTATTTCAACAAAATCATCATCATTTTTAATTGAATCAATAGCATATTTGCCAAGCCCCGTCTGATAAAACAGCGTTTTATAGTCTTCATCAGCAAACTCATCTTTTAACAGAATTTTCGTAAGATCTATTTCAGGATAATCAGGTGAAAAGAAAGCGTTATTATGTAAAGTAACAACGCTTAAAATACCATAAACAGCCAAAATAAACGCAACAGATAAGGCAATTATGGAAAAAATTCTTTTCTTCATCAGTTTTTAACAGCGTCATAAATAACGCGAATGGCTTTTTCAAGATTACATTCATCAACGCCGATAATAATATTAATTTCACTTGAACCCTGGTCAATAGTGCGGATGTTAATGTGTTCTTTGCCTAATGCGGTAAAAATTCTGCCTGCAATACCGGCACTTTTTGCCATGCGATGACCAACAACTGCCAAAAGTGCAAGATCGGGAACAAATTCTACTGAATCGGGTTTTAATTCATCCTGAATTGCCTGTAAAACATGGTCAAGTTTGCCCTGAATTGCTTTTTGATTAAGCACAGCAGTCATAGTATCAACGCCGGAAGGAAGATGCTCAAACAAAATGTTGTTTCTTTCAAAAATCTCAAGGAACTTTCTGCCGATACCAAGTTCGGAGTTCATCATACTTTTTTCAATAGTGATAGCGCAGTAACCTTTGTGGCCTGCAATACCTGTTATTTTCATGGTATCAACCTGATGTTCAGGGTCAATTTTATGAACAATCATTGTGCCCTTATCTTCAGGGGCATTGGTGTTGCGGATATTAATGGGAATACCGCTTTGCTGAACAGGGAAAACTGCATCCTGATGCAAAACAGCCGCGCCCATATATGAAAGTTCGCGCAATTCTTTATATGTAATATATTTGATGGCTTGTGTTTCAGGAACAATTCGAGGGTCAGTAACCATAAAGCCTGAAACATCTGTCCAGTTTTCATAAAGATCAGCATTAATTGCCCTTGCAACAAGGCTGCCTGTTATATCACTTCCGCCACGGGAAAAAGTTTTAATGCTTCCATCAGGGCGTGAACCATAAAAGCCCGGGATAACAGCGCTACCGTACTTTTGAAGGCGTTTAGCCATAACGGTGTTTGTTTTTTCTGCATCAAGAACGCCGTGACCGGTAAAGAAAACAACTTCCGCTGCGTCTATAAACTTTAAACCAAGGTATTCAGCCAACAAAATACCGTTAAGATATTCACCGCGGGAAGCCGTGTAATCAATTGTTGCACCGTTATCAACTTTTTCTTTGATTTCTTTAATTAATGCTTTAACATCAGTTTTTAAATTAAGGTCTTTGCGAATACTTTCATAGCGACCGTAAATTTTATCAAAAACTTCGCTTGTATCCTGTTCAGCGCTTGCTAAAGCGTAGCATTTATACAAAAGGTCGGTAACTTTTTCATCGTTTTTATCCCTTTTGCCAGGTGCTGAAGGAACAACAAACTTACGTGATTCATCAGCATTTATAATTTCTTTAACTTTTTTAAATTGGTTGGCATCTGCTAAAGAACTTCCGCCAAATTTTGCAATTTTAATCATATTAATGTCTCCTACTTAATTTTTCTTGCTTCAAAATAGTATCTTTTATCAATGCCCATGCCCATTGAAAAGGTTTTTCTTGGCAACGCGCCGTTTTCAAGTACAGCAGGGAACAAATCTTTTTTATCAAGGCTTGGTATTAAAATGCCAACAGCATTATCTGATTTTGCATTTTTTTCAACCTGATCAGGTTCATGAATATAATCCACAACACCTGTATTTTTTTTCAAGTATGCATCTATTATATTCTGTATTGAGCCTACAGTCAAGTAATGTGTGGGTGAAATATAAAAATCTTTTATATTATCTTTTGTAATAACGGTGATTTTTTGACCATTTTTATCAAAATTCCGGTTCAGAGTTTTTATAAATTCGTCAACATTTACATTATAAAGAACTCTGTGAATGGGTTCAAAATCCAAAGCATCATCGTGAAGGTTCACTATTTCACATAATGCATAGCGGGCAGGATGATTAAGTTTTTCTTCTTCTGTTAAAGTAGGTTTTAAGTTTTCCCAACATTTTTTTGCAGTTGCAAGGGAATGGTTTCCATCGCCAACTGCAAGGCGGATAACATTTTCCCCCGATTTACAATCTGTTTTTAAAAGAGTGTTAAAAATTCTTTCCTGTTCTTTTTTATCAATCAGCCAACCTTTTAAACTTCCGCCGTTTTGCATTAAGACGGTTTCATATAATGGGGTAAGGCTATCTTTACTTATTTGCTCGATCAGTAATTTTTCGGGGTCGTTAACAAGCAACATTATATGGGGAAGTTCAAGAGGTGCATTTTCCCTGATTTTTACCCTTGGGGGAAGGCGGTCTTCAATTGTACCTTCTGTTGGGCGGATCAAGGATTTTGTTCCTTTTTTATATTCGTATTCTTCCAAATCGCAAGCGCAAACAATACCTTTGCGAACTTTTTTATTATTAAGAGTGCGCTCAATATAAATCATGGCATCCTTAATTTCGCGGAACAAGTTTTTGTTAAGATAATCAGTCATAGTTTCGTTAATTAATGAAATTCTCTGGCTGTTATCGTTGCTTAAATATATTTCAGGAAAGGTAAGATTGTATGTTGAAAAAGCATCTTTTGAAAGGTTATCAACTTGTTGCCAATATTCTTTATCGCCTGTAAACTGATCGCAAGCAACACAGGAATATTTAAATAAATCGGCTTTTTCATCAGGAAGTAATATGTTAGCGGATTTAATTGTAGTCATTATTTATCCCCCTTCATTTTTTGTACTGCACAAAGAATGGCAGCTTTAACTTGATGATACACGATGCCCCCTTGCATATAAAACATATAAGGTTCGCGGATAGGTGCATCACCACTTAATTCTATGCTTGCGCCCTGAATAAAAGTGCCTGCTGCCATAATAACTTCATCAGTGTAACCGGGCATAGCCCAAGGTTCAGGGGTAACAAAGGCTTCAACAGGGGAGACTGCCTGAATCTGCCTGCAAAATTCCACAAGGTTTTCTTTGTTATAAAGGCAAACTGACTGAATTATACAGCCCCTTGTTTCATTATATCTTGGTGAGGGCGTGTACCCGAATTCTTCTAAAACTTTTGAAGCGAATATTGCGCCTTTAAGGGCTTGTGCCACAGTTTGCGGTGCAAGGAAAATACCTTGGAAAAAAGGAAGATATCCCCCTGCATAAGAACCAACTTCTTCACCGATTCCTGGAGCAGTCATTCGGTAAGCGATTTTTTGAATCAACTCTTTTTTGCCTGCGATATATGCGCCTGTTGGGGCAATACCACCGCCTGCATTTTTAATTAAAGAACCTACGATTATATCTGCGCCTGCTTCGATAGGCTCCATTTCTTCAACAAATTCACCATAGCAGTTATCAACAAAAATAATGGCGTTTTCGTTTGCGCTTTTGATAATATCACAAGCCTGTTTAATTTCGCTAACTAAAAGGCTTGGCCTGTCCTGATAACCACGAGAGCGCTGAAGCATAATTAAATCAGCATTTTTTGCTTCAGTTTTTAAGCCTTCAAAATCAAGACGCTTGTTTTTTAAAGGTAACTCGGTATATGTTGCACCCATATCGATTAAAGAACCTTCAACTTCTTTTTTGTGCCCGATTATACCTTCTAAAGTATCATACGGCGCCCCTGAAGCAGAAAGAATACGAGTGCCTTTTCTTGTTAAACCCTGAAGCGCAAGGGCTAAGGCGTGAGTGCCTGATGCTATCTGCGGTCTTACAATAGCATCTTCTGCCTTAAAAATACGGGCAAAAAGTGTTTTTAATTTGTCTCTGCCTGTGTCATCATAACCATAGCCATAGGTAGAGGCAAAATGGGAAGGTTGTATTCTTTCTTCCCTGAAGCAATCAAGAACCCAAAGTTGATTTTTTTCTTGAATTTTTTCAATATTTTCAAATTGCGGTTTTAAAGCAATTTCGATTTCTTCAGCCTTTTTTACTAATTCAGGGCTGATATGGTAATTGGTTGTTAAAATGTTCATTTAAAAATCCTTTATAAATTATCTATTATGGTATTAATATTTTCTTCCTGTGTTCCGTTAAGCCAGATGGCATCTTCACTTTTCATCCATGTAAGTTGCCTTTTTGCGTATCTTCGGCTTTCCTGTTTGATTTTTTCAACAGCCTCATTTAAAGTGCATAAGCCTTTAAAATAATCTATTAACTGCCTGCATCCTATCGCTTTATAAGGCTGATGTTCTTCTTTTATTCCTTTTAAATAAAGAGTTTTAACCTCTTCAAGCATACCTTGCTGAAGCATTAAATCAACACGCTTATTAATTCTTTCATAAAGAATTTCTCTTGGCGGGGAAATACAAAAAAGTCTGAAATCAAACTCGGTATTTTTTTCTTTTTGTTTAATGGTATCTTTAGGCAGTGAGCCTGTTAAAGCGAACACTTCCAATGCGCGAATAATTCTTTTGCGGTCGCTTTTTTCGATGCGCGTTTCTTTGTTTAACGCCAACAATTTATTAAAAAGAACATCAGTTTGCTCTTTTTCAAGTTCTTTTCTTATCAAAAGAGTATCTTCGGGCATGAAATCGGGATTATAAATCAGCCAATGAAAATACATTCCTGTGCCGCCAACGATGATAGGTTGTTTACCGCGCGCAATTATATCGCGGATTTTTTCTAAAGCAAGAATCCTGTAATCATGGGCGGTAAAACGGATGTCATAATCAGCAAAGCCCATTAAATGATGGGGGATACCTTCCATTTCTATTTTTGTTGGCTGTGCCGAACAAATGGGCAAATCTTTATAAATTTGCATGGAATCACAGGAAACAATTTCACCATTTAATTTTTTTGCTAAATTTACGCCTAACGCGGTTTTGCCCGAAGCGGTAGGCCCTGCAATAACAACAACACTCATTGTATCCTCTTAAAACGCACTTCAAGTTCGTGCTTGGTTAAACGAATAAGAATAGGTCTGCCGTGGGGGCAGGTAAGGGGAACGCCTTCTTCTTTAATAAGTTTTAAAAGAAGAGAAATATCCTGTTGGCTTAATTTATCGCCACCCTTTACGGCACTTTTGCAAGCCATTTGCATAAGTTTATTTCTTTTTAACTGTTCAGTGCGCACATTTTTTATATTTTCTTCTAATGAAGACAAGAATTTTTCAGCATTTATGTGGCTTAAAACATCAGGAACTGCCTTAATGGATAAAGTATTAAAGCCCATATCGTCAATAATGAAGCCCATTTCTTCAAGTTGAGGCATCATATCTTCAACAACAGCGCTTTCCTTTGGCGAAAGTTTTACCATCTGCGGAAAAAGCAATACCTGGCTTACGCTGTTGCCGGACATTGAAGAATTAAGGCGTTCAAACAAAATGCGTTCGTGGGCGGCGTGCTGATCTATAATGTAGCAGTCCTGCCCTTGCTCGACAATAATATATGTGTCAAAAAGAATACCTGTAATTTTGTATTCTTCATCAAACTTTAAAAATATCTCTTGTTGTTCAGCTTCTTTTTCTTCCGGAATCTTTGCTTGGCTAAAATTCGTATTTGTGTAAACAGGGGTTATAGTATCTTGTACTGCAGGTGGAGTATCCTTAAAAATAACAGGAACATCCATTTCCTTTGTTAAGGAATTATCTACAAGCGAAAATTCATTTTTATACTCAACCTGTTCAGGCTTAACAGAATCCACTTCAATAATTTTTACTGTTTCTTTTTCCTTTGGCGCATCAAAAAGAGTGGGGATTTCCTGATTATCTTTAAGTGCCTTGGCAATAATTTCAGCAACAGTATCGTAAACGGGCAAGTTTTCTGCAAAACGAACTTCTTGTTTTGTAGGGTGTACATTCACATCTACAAGAGGCCCCGAAACTGTTAATTCAAGAACAAAAAACGGAAATTTACCAATATTAAGCCTGCCCTGATATCCTTGAAGAACAGCAGAAGAAACAAGATCATTTTTAACGCTTCTGCCATTTACAAAAAGAATTTGCCTTGAACGGTTGTTTCTTTGCAACTGGGCGTTGCCTATATATCCGCTTAATGTAATATCGTTTAAAGTGCGGTTTACCTTTATCATATTTTTAGAAACATCAGAGCCAAATACTGCCCTTAAAGCAGAAAGTTGGTTATTGTCCCCCGGTGTGCGTAACAGTGTTTTGCCATCCTGAATAAACCGTAGGGAAATCTGCGGATTTGAAAGCGCAAGGCGATTTACGGATTCAAGAATATATGAGCTTTCCTGTGAAGGCTTTTTTAAAAACTTGCGTCTTGCGGGGGTGTTAAAAAACAAATCTTCAACACAGATAGTTGTGCCCTCTGCGCAACCACAGGGGAAAAATCTATCAATAACGCCACCGGTAAGTTCTATTTTTGTGCCAACAGAAGCATCTTTTGTTCGTGTTGAAAGGCTTACGCGGGAAACGGCGCTTATAGAGGCAAGGGCTTCGCCGCGAAAACCAAGGGTAGCAATGTCGTTAAGATCTTCGGCAACACGTATCTTGCTTGTTGCATGGCGCAAAAATGCGTTTTTAACATCTTCTTCTTCCATGCCACAACCGTTATCGGTAATGCGGATAAAATCAATACCGCCTTGTTTAATTTCGATAGTAACATTTGTTGCACCTGCATCTATGCTGTTTTCAACAAGTTCTTTTACAATGGAAGCAGGCCTTTCAACAACCTCGCCTGCGGCAATTTTGTTTGCAACGCTTGCTTCAAGAAGTTTTATTTTCATAATTCACGCTTCGCCTTTTCTCTTAATTCACATAAAATGTTCATCGCTTCAATAGGGGTAAGGGTGTTTATATCAACATTCCGTAAGGATTCAAGAATATTTTCAGTATTGGTGGAAGTAAAAAGTGTAGTTTGCATACCGTTAGGTTGAGAATTCTGTTTTGCAATATCTACTGTTTCCAAATCCTTTAAAATTTCCTTGGCTCTTTTAAGAACAGGCTTTGGTACGCCTGCAAGAAGCGCAACGGCAATACCAAAACTTTTATCTGCGCTTCCGCGCACAATCTTTCTTAAGAAAATTACATCGTCACCGTATTCTTTTGCAGTAATACAGTAGTTTTTTACACCCTCAAGAGTGTTTTCAAGTTCGCTTAACTCGTGATAGTGGGTGGCAAACAGGGTTTTTGCGCCTATGTTGTTTGAGTTTGCAATATATTCGGTAACTGCCCAGGCTATAGAAAGCCCGTCAAAAGTAGATGTGCCCCTGCCAATTTCGTCTAAAATAATCAAACTGTCTTTAGTGGCATTTTTAAGAATTGAAGCAACTTCTGTCATTTCAAGCATAAAGGTACTTTGCCCTGCAGAAAGGTCATCAGAAGCGCCAACACGGGTGAACAGGCGGTCACAGATACAGATATCGGCTTCAAGGCAAGGAACAAAACAGCCTAAATGCGCCATTAAAGTAATTAATGCAGTTTGACGCATATATGTGCTTTTACCTGCCATATTAGGCCCTGAAATAAGCATAAAACGGTTTTCGTCAGTGTCAAGCAATGTGTCGTTTGGCACAAACTGAACAGAAGGTTGCATAACTTCAACAACAGGATGCCTTCCGCCTGTTATTTTTAAAACACCATTATTGTTTATTGATGGGCGCACATAGTTGTTTTCCATAGAAACGGTAGCAAAAGAAAGAATAGCATCAATAACAGAAATAGCGCTTGCGGTAGTTTTCATTCTGAAAAGCGCATTAAGAAGCGTTTGCCTTATTTCAGTGAAAATAAGCGTTTCAAGTTTAAGGGCTTTTTCTTCACTGCCTGAAACAAGTTCTTCGGTTTGCTTTAATTCTTCAGTGGTATAGCGTTCAGCGCCTGAAAGAGTCTGCCTGCGGATATAGTTATATGGCACTTTATCTTTAAAACTGTTTGTAACTTCAATAAAATAACCAAAAACTTTGTTATATTTAATTCTTAAAGACTTTATACCTGTTGCTTCTCTTTCACGGGCTTCTATCTGCGCTATCCAACTTTGCCCGTTTTTAACTGCATCGCGGTATTTATCAAGTTCTTCGTTAAATCCTTTGCGAATAACATTACCATCGCGGATAGAATCAGGCGGGGTATCGTTGATTGCTTTTTCAAGTAAGGAATAAATGTCATCTAATGTATCAATATCTTCGTAAGAATATTTTAAAACAGGACTTTTAATGTCTTTTAAAAGCGCTTTTATATTAGGCAAGTTTTTTAATGCACGGCGCATAAAAACAGTTTCACGGGGGGAAACTGTGCCATAGGCAATACGGGTGCAAATTCGTTCAATATCGCAAACATCGTCAAGTTCAGAAATAAGGTCCTGGCAAAGAGAGTAATTTTTATAAAGTTCTTCAACACCGTCAAGGCGTTTTTCTATTTCGGCTTTGTTTCTTAACGGTCTTTCAAGCCAGGAATAAAGCCTTCTTGCGCCCATAGGCGTCAAGGTTTTATCTAAAAGCCATAAAAGAGAACCTTTTACACCGTGGTCGCCTAAAGATTTAAAAATTTCAAGATTCTTAACTGCTGCTGAATCAAGGATAAGCCCTTCATCGTTATCAATAAATGTAAGAACATTCATATGCTGTAAGGGATTCTTTTGTGTTAAAAGCAGATATTCCCATAAAGCCGCCGCTGCAACAACGGGAACTTTTTTTGAAAGTTTTTCGGCAGATTTAAAACGGGAAAAAAGATTTTTTATAATGTCTGGCGTTAAAAAAACATCTTGTGCCAAATTAAAGGGACGGAATTGTTTTATAAGGTGTTGCGGAATAGATTTTGAAGCGTTAAAAAACTCATCATTTACAATAATTTCGTTTGGTTGAATTTCAAGAATAAGATCAGTAACTTTTGATAAGCCCGGCTCACAGGGCACCCATGTAATGTTAAATTCACCTGTTGAAACGTCTGCCCAGGAAAGAGCGCACTTGTTTTTTTCAACAGCAATAGATAAAAGAAAGTTGTTGGTTTTGTTCTGAAGCATATCGTCTTCAATAATTGTTCCGGGCGTAACAACGCGCACAACATCCCTTTCAACCAAGCCTTTTGATGCTTTGGGATCTGAAAGTTGTTCAACAATAGCCACTTTGTAATTCTTTAAAAGAAGTTTGTTTATATATGTGTTTACGCTGTGGTGGGGAACACCGCACATTGGCGCGCGTTCAGATAAACCGCAGTCCCTGCCGGTAAGGGCAAGTTGCAGTTCCTTTGAAGCGATTTTTGCATCATCAAAGAACATTTCATAAAAGTCACCAAGACGGTAGAATACAAGGCAGTCCTTGTATTTTTCTTTTAATTCAACATATCTTTGCATCATTGGTGAAAGGGCCATTATTCTTCCTCCAGTTCTCCCACTAAAACATTAAGTTTGATTTTTGTTATTTTTACATTTACGATTTTGCCGATTTTGTCAAGCGAACCGTTAAAAACAACGGTTCTTCCGTGGTCAGTTTTACCGCAAAGAAGAGTTTCATCTTTTTTTGCAGTGCCTTCAACGAGCACGGGGTATGTTTTATTTAGGTAAATTTCATTTGATTTTAAGGAACATTCTTCGCTTAAAGCAATTAACCTTGCCATGCGTTCTTTTATTTTTTCACTATCTACCTGCCCGTCCATTTTTGCAGCAGGGGTGCCTATCCGCTTTGAATAAATAAAAGTAAAGGCAGAATTAAAGCAAACCTCTTTGTAAAGGTCATAAGTAAACTGAAAATCCTCATCAGTTTCGCCGGGGAATCCAACAATAATATCAGTGGTAATAGCAATATCGGGCATTGCCTTTTTTAGTTTTTCAACGATTTTTAAATAGTCTTCCCTTGAATATTTTCGATTCATTTTTTCCAAAATTCTGTTTGAACCTGATTGAACGGGAAGGTGAATATATTTGCAAACTTTTTCACATTCAGCCATAGCCTTAATTAAATCATCAGAAAGGTCTTTAGGGTGGCTTGTCATAAAGCGGATACGCTCTAACCCGTCTATCTGATTTAATTTTCTTAAAAGGTCAGGGAATGTTATATCCAAGGTGTTCTTGCCATAGGAATTTACATTCTGCCCTAAAAGAGTAATCTCTTTTACACCCCTTAAAGCAAGATGCTCGGCTTCTTTTATAATGTCTTCACTTTTTCTTGAACGCTCCCTGCCACGAACATAAGGAACGATACAGTAAGAACAAAAGTTGTTACAGCCATACATAATGTTTATAAAAGCAAAAACATCTTTTTCCCTTAAAACAGGCATATCTTCCACAATAGAAGATTCTTTTTCAAAAAGGGAATATTGTTTTTCTTTTTTTGTAAGAGCGTTAAACATTAAAAGAGGTAACTGGTGTGTGTTATGTGTACCAAGAACTACATCAACAAAAGGAAAACGCTTTTTGATGTTTTCAAGGGAACCTTTTTCCTGCATCATACACCCGCATATCATTACAAGCATATCAGGACGCTTTTTCTTTTCGCTTTTTAATTTGCCTAAATTGCCTAAAAGCCTGTCTTCTGCGCCTTCACGAACACAGCAAGTGTTAAAAATAACGGCATCTGCGCTTAAGCGGTCGGCACTTTCGGTGTAACCCATTTCTTCAAACATACCTTTTAATGTTTGTGAATCGCGCACATTCATTTGACAACCGTATGTTTCCACAAAATAAGTGTGAGGCTTATTATTAAAAAAATCCTTTACCTTTAAAAGATACTGTTTTTCTTCCATTTGGTTAAAGGAAAGAATGTTCTGGTTTTGCAAGGGTATAATCCTCCCATTATTTATATATTAATATAGTATATTATATAATAAAAACACCAATAAGGCAAAGATTTTTTATTCGGCAAAAATAGAAATAATCCCCCTTTATTAGTTAAGGCAACTTTTTGAAAAGTTTGGTATGATATTTTTAAGGAGTTGATATAAATGCTATTACTTAAACTTACAGGGGAACTAGATCATCACACTGCTGAAAAAATGCGAAAAAAATTAGATAAAGAAATAATTTCAAGCGGTGCGCAAACGGTTGTTTTTGATCTTTCTGAACTTTCTTTTATGGATTCAAGCGGCATAGGGGTGCTTTTGGGAAGATACAAACTGTTTGCAACAAAAAGTTTATATTTAACAGGGGCTAATGATACCATAAACCGTCTGCTTACAATGTCAGGCGTTTATTCATTGATGCCTAAGTACAAAGGAGATGTTGAAAAATGAAAAACAGTGCAAACATAAAATTTTTATCACTTTCTGAAAACGAAAGTTTTGCAAGGATGTGCGTAGCATCATTTATTGCCCCTCTTAATCCCACAATAGAAGAAATTGCAGATATAAAAACTGCAGTAAGCGAAGCTGTAACAAATGCAATTGTTCATGGGTATCCTGAAAAAATAGGGCAGATAGAAATGCGCTTAAAATATGAAAACAAAACTATAAATATTGAAATTATGGATGACGGTGTAGGCATTAAAGATGTTGAAAAAGCACGCAGGCCCTTTTATACAACTTGTTCTGACGGCACGCGTTCAGGAATGGGTTTTACTGTAATGGAAAGTTTTATGGATCAAACGAAGGTGGTTTCTGCTGTTGAAGAAGGTACAAGGGTTGTTTTAATTAAAAAACTAGGTGGCAAGAAGTGAAGTGGGAAACTGAAAACACTCTTCTTTTAATTAAAAAGGCACAGCAAAAAGATACTAAAGCGCTTGATTATCTTGTAAAAGAAAACGCGCCCCTTGTAAAATCAATAATAAAACATTATCTTAACAGGGGCAGTGATTACGAAGATCTTTTTCAGGTGGGAAATATTGGTTTGATAAAGGCGATATTTGGGTTTTCGTCGGATTATGATGTGCGTTTTTCAACATATGCAGTTCCATTAATAAGCGGGGAAGTTAAAAGATATATCCGCGATAACAACAGCGTAAAAATGCCTCGTTCACTAAAAGAAATGCAACAAAAAATACGGTATGCAAGGCAAAAACTTTCACTTCAGTTAAACGCTGAGCCGGGCGCAATAGATATTGCAAAAGAAATAGATGCGTCTGTTGAAGATGTGCTTTTTGCTTTAGAAAGTATGCAAAGTTTAAAAAGCCTTGATGAGCCCGTAGGCGACGAGGTTTCTTTAACATATAAAGATGTTATAGAAGATAAGCCACCAAAGATGCGAATTGAAGATAAACTTGCTTTATATCAGTGCATTAACCAGCTTGATGAAAGAGAAAAAAAGATAATTTTATTAAGGTATTTTAAAGATTTAACACAAACAAAAACCGCCGATATTATGGGTGTTTCACAAGTGCAGATTTCAAGAATTGAAAGCAGAGCTATAGATAAATTAAAAAGAAAGTTAGGATAAATAAAACCGCGATGATTTTTCATCGCGGTTTTTATATCGCAAAATAGGTGCTTTAAAATGCTATTTAGGTACATAACGTTGACTATGCTTTGCTGAATATATAATTATTAGTGTATAAGACCTTTTTCGATAATATATAAACATTGACAAACAATGGATAAAAATGTTAATATAAAATTAAGAAAACAAGAAGCAGCAAAAGAATAGTAACATCTAAAAAGCAAGCAGATTTTTATAAAGTTCTTGAAAGGTTTCAATCTTAAAATAACCCGATTTTTATCGGGTTATTTTTTTGCATACAAAAACCACGCGATAGTGATATGCACCCCAAAAGTTAGACACTTTTGGAGGTGCATATTTTTATGGCAAAAAAAGGAACAATACAACAAAAATATAGTGCAGATTTTAAGATATCTGTTATAATGGATATGCGAGAACACCAT